>NZ_JAJJPG010000179.1:0-5493 GCF_032907665.1 Intrasporangium sp. | reverse complement strand
ATGGCCGGCATCACCGTCCTCGTCGTCCTCGGTGCGGGCGCCTTCGTGTCCCTGCTGTCCGGCGGCCGCGGCGACGACTTCGAGCGCCTCGCCCTCGCGTTCGCGTTCATCTGCCTCCCGCAGATCTTCTTCTACGGCGCCTTCGCGCTCTTCGGCCAGATCCTCAACGCGAAGAACCGGTTCGGCGCCTTCGCCTGGGCGCCCTTCGTCGCCAACGTGGTCGCGATCGTCGGCCTCATCGTCTTCATCGTGGTCTTCCCCGCGCCCCAGGTCGTCAACTCCCAGGGGCAGCCGCTCGCCCGGCCGCCGGACCAGTGGACCGGTCCGATGATCTGGCTCTTCGCCGGGTCGGCGACGGTGTCGGTCATCGCCCAGGCCGCCTGGCTGCTCCCCGCCCTCTACCGCTCCGGCTTCCGCTACCGCCCGCGCTGGGGCCTGCGAGATGTGGGACTCGGCGGGGTCAGCCGGCTCGCAGTCTGGGCCTTCGCCGGTCTCGCGGTGTCCCAGATCGGCTTCTTCGTCACGCAGTGGGTGCTCAACACTGCCGCCGAGCGGTCCGGCCGCCCCGCGGACGACCCACTGCGGGCCACCTCGGTCTACGCCGTGGCCTTCACCATCTTCATGCTGCCGCACGCCTTCGTCGCCGTCTCCATCATCACGGCTCTCTTCCCGCGACTGTCGAAGGCTGCAGCCGACGGCGACGTCGCGACCCTCAAGGCCGACTTCCGCAGGGGCATGCTCCTGCCGCTCGTCGCCAACGTGCCGGTCATGGTCTTCGTCATGGTCGCCGCCACCCCGATCGTCGCCCTGCTCAACCCAGGCATCGACGGCCCGTCCATCGAGCTCGCCGCAATCGTTCTCGTCGTCATGATCCTGGGCATCGTCCCCTTCGGCGTCGACCTGCTGTGCTACCGGGTCTTCTTCGCGCTCGAGGACGGCCGGTCGCCACTGCTGATGCAGGCCGTGCTGACGCTGATCTCCCTCACCGGGGCCGCGATCACCCTCGCGCTCGACCCGAAGTGGGCCATCGCCGTCGTCGCCGCCGGCCAGACCATCGGCAATGTCGCGAGCTCGACGACCGGCATCGTCATGCTCCGTCGCCGGCTCGGACTGCTCGGCCTGGGAGAGATCGTCGACTCGACGGCGCGGATCGGAGTCGCTGCGGGCGGGGCCGGCCTGCTCGCCTGGGGGACGATGACGGTGCTGGGCCCCATCCTCGGGGACCCGACCGCGCCGTCCAGCGTCGTCGACCGGCTCTTCTCGAGCGGGATCGTCCTCAGCTTCGCCGGCCTGCTCTTCGTCATCGTCTACCTCGCCCTGGCGCACGCGCTGCGCGTCCGCGAGGTGCGCGACGTGGCCGACATGGTCCGCCGCCGTCTCGGCTGACCCTCAGTCGGCGGCCGGAGCAGCGCCACCCCGCCGACGCAGCCAGCGTCGGACCAGCCAGGCGATGACCGCGGCAATGAGCAGCCACGGCAGCAGGACGGCCAGCCCGGTGACGACGACCATGATCGAGTCGAGAAAGGCGCCCCATGCCTTCGCGAGGCTGTCGACGAAACGGTTCTCGCCCGGCTGTGCCGACGTCGTGGCGTCCGTCCAGAGACTCACCGAGACCGTGGCTGTCGTCGTGCGCCGGTCGAGCTCGGCGAGTCGTTGCTCGAGCGAGTCGAGGTCCGACTGCCGCCTGGCCAGCTCGCTCTCGAGCAGGACGATCTGGTCGAGCGTGGTTGCCTTGACCATGAGGGCCCGCACGCGCGCAATGCTGTCCTTCGCGGGTTGGATGCGGGCTTGGGTGTCCACATAGGTCTCGGTCACGTCCTCCGACCGGGACGACCGGTACGACACGGTCCCCACGTTCGCCGCCGACAGGTCGTCGAGGACGGAGTCGAGTCGGTCGGCAGGCACGCCCAGGGTGATCCGCGCCTCGTCGAGACCGACCGGTACGACCCCGACGTCCTCGAGCGGCCCCGTCCCTCCCTTGACGTCCCTCGACGATCCCGTGGGGTCTGCGGCCGTGACGACGCTCTCCGAGAGCACCTGCCCGCCGGCGGCCGCGGCGATGGCGCGGACGCGGGCGCTCGCCGCCGCGAGGTCGGCCACCTTCAGCCCGAGCGAGGCGGTTCGAGCCAGCCGATTCCCCAGCGCCTGCACGGCGCCGGGGACCTGACCTGACGTGGCGGTCGGCGCCTTGTCGTCGCGGGCGGTCCCTTCACGGGGGGAGCCGTCGCCGGCCCCCGGCGCCTCCGGCGCGATCGGACCGGCGCCCGAGCCCGCACTGTTCGATCCCGCACTGTCCGATCCCGCACCGTCCGACCCTGCTGCGTCGGCCTCGCTGACCATCCCGCCCCTCGTCGGCGCGTCGCCTTCCGAGCTGACCCCGGATCGTCCGAGGGCGCCCAGTCCGAAGGGAATCGCCACCAGGATGACCAGCACGACCAGGCCGGCGGCGAGCCAGACCCGTTGCTGCCTCGCGCCCTGGGGCCGTAGGCGGTGGAGCTCGATCATGGTGACCTCTCTGACTGGGGGTGTGGAGGCGCTTGAGCTGCGCCCTCTACCTAGGGGGACACCGGGCGGGGCCGAAACGTTGACGACGCAGTGGGAGAGTGGCCCCATGGACGTGCACGTGGGAGTGATCGGAGGCGGCATCGCTGGACTCGCCGCTGCCTGGCACCTGGCCCGCGCATCGCGTGCCCTCGACGTGACCGTCCTCGAGGGCTCACCTCGCGTCGGGGGCAAGCTGCGGGTCGAGGAGGTCGGGGGCATCACGGTCGACGTCGGCGCCGAGTCGGTCCTCGCTCGTCGTCCCGAGGCGATCCGGCTCATCGACGAGCTGGGCCTCACAGACCACATCACCCACCCGGCCCGGGTGCCTGCCTCGATCGTCAGCGGCGGCGTGCGTCGGCCACTCCCCGGGGGGACCCTCATGGGCGTCCCGTCCGACCCCGAGTCGGTGCGTGGGCTGCTGTGCGATGCGGACGTGGAGCGGCTCAGGGCAGAGGTGCTCTCACCGCCGGTCCGCGGCGACATCTCCGTCGGGGACTTCATCGACTCACGACTCGGCGCTGCCGTGACGGACACCCTCGTGGAGCCGCTGCTCGCGGGCGTCTACGCCGGTCACGCGCGCAATCTCTCCTTGGAGATGGCGATTCCGGCGCTCTACGAGGCGGCCACCGCTGGCACGCCCGCGCTCGAGGCGGCTCGTTCGGTCGCGCGGGCAGCCGCCTCGGCAGCGCTGCAGACCGACCCGCCGCCGTTGTTCGCCACGGTCGCGGGCGGGTTGGGCACCGTCCCCGCAGTGATGGCCGCCCGGCTGGCCGACCTCGGGGCCGCAATCCGCACCGGCACCATGGTTCGCCGGCTGGAGCGTCGCGACGGCCGATTCGTCGTCTCGAGCGGCCCGACGACGGATGTGCACGAGGACGTCTTCGACGCGGTCGTCCTCGCCACGCCGGCAGCCCCGACGGCACGCCTGATCCGTGACATCGCGCCCGGCGCCGCGGCGCGGCTCGACACCATCGAGTACGCCTCCATGGCGATCGTCACCCTCATCCTCGACGGGCCGCCGCCAGACGTGCTCGACGGCAGCGGCTTCCTCGTCCCTCCCACTGAGCCCCTGACGATCAAGGCGTCGACCTTCAGCAGCGTCAAGTGGCCGTGGCTCGCCGCCGCCCACCCCGACCGCACGGTGCTCCGGGCCTCCATCGGCCGACACCGGGAGGAGGCGACCCTGCACCGGCCCGACGACGAGCTCGTCGAGGTGGCCCTCGCCGACCTGGCCACCGTGCTCGGTCGCGCGCTGCCCACACCGGCTGCGGTCCACGTCCAGCGCTGGGGCGGGGGGCTCCCGCAGTACGCGGTCGGACACCGGGCCCTCGTCACCGGCCTGACCGACCCCGCCCCCGGGATCTCGCTTGCGGGTGCCGCCCTGGCCGGCGTCGGCGTGCCGGCGTGCATCGCGTCGGGCCGCCGGGCCGCGGACGTGCTGCTGACCCGACTGCGGTCAGGAGACACCGGGTTGGGATGATGAGCGCATGACCGACAAGCTGACCCCGGCCCAGATGCGTGAGATCAACGAGACCATCCGATACTCGATGTGGTCGGTGTTCAGCAGCGTCCTTCCACTCGGGAGCGACCGGGAAACGCTCGCTGAGGAGCTCGAGTCCTTCGTGGCAGCGATCACCGACGAAGGAGTCACGGTTCGCGGCTTCTACGACGTCGCGGGCCTGCGCGGGGACGCCGATTTCATGATCTGGTGGCACGCCCCGACGATCGAGCAGCTCCAGTCGGCCTACCACCGCTTCCTGCGCTCCGAGCTCGGCACGCACCTCGAGCCGGTGTGGTCCTCGGCCGCCCTCCACCGTCCCGCGGAGTTCAACAAGAGCCACATCCCCGCCTTCATGGCCGAGGAGAACCCCCGCAGGTACGTCTGCGTCTATCCGTTCGTCCGCTCCTACGACTGGTACCTGCTCGACGACAAGGAGCGCCGTGACATGCTCCGCGAGCACGGCCAGATGGCCCGCGAATATCCCGACGTCCGCGCCAACACCATCGCTTCCTTCGCCCTCGGCGACTACGAGTGGCTGCTCGCCTTCGAGGCCGACGAGCTGCACCGCATCGTCGATCTCATGCGCGAGCTGCGGGCCTCCCGGGCGCGCAACCACGTGCGCGAGGAGATCCCCTTCTTCACCGGCCCCAGGGTCGAGCCGCGCGAGCTCGTCGCCAACCTTCGCTGAACCGGCTCCGACGACACCGCGCCGCTCAGTCGTCGTCGAAGACGCCCGAGGCGACGATCGCGACGACCGGGACGAGCAGGAACCAGAGCCAGGAGCCGGTCCGGAAGAAGAGTGCAAGCGCGATGAACGGCGTGAGCGCCAGGACCGTGTCGCGGACCCTTCTCGCCCCGGTCTTGGGCGACACCACCTGAGCGGAGCCACGCTTGGCCAGTACGGTGCCGTCAGACGCCAGGGCGGGAAGGTCGGTGAAGAGGTCGTCCAGCTCGCGGCGCGTCACGGCATCGGCCGCGCGGCCGCGCCGGTCCTCGTATTCGTGCGAGTCCAGCCGGCCAGCCTCGAAGTGCGCGGCGAGCAGCTCGAGCGCCGCCCGGCGCTCGGCATCACCCACGCGCAGGTCATCGGTCCCCATGACGCGAGGATAGGCCGATCACCACCCGGCCCGCTTCCAGCCCCCTCCCGAGGCGCGAAGGTGCTGCGCGCGTCACCCGGTGAGCCCAGCGGCATACGTCGGCTACTGCGTGTCGGGCACGAGACGCAGGCTGATCGAGTTGATGCAGTAGCGCTGGTCCGTCGGGGTGTCGTAGCCCTCGCCCTCGAAGACGTGCCCGAGGTGCGAGCCGCACGTCGCGCAGCGGACCTCGACCCGGTGCATGCCGAGGCTGGTGTCCTCGATGTACTCGACCCTGTCCCCGGCGAGCGGTGCGTAGAACGACGGCCAGCCACAGTGCGACTCGAACTTCGTGTCGCTGCGGAAGAGCTC
>NZ_JAJJPG010000178.1:0-5515 GCF_032907665.1 Intrasporangium sp. | reverse complement strand
CTCACGTCGAGGTGCATGTGCTGACGACACGTGCTGCGCTCGGCCGGCGCGGCGTCAGGCGGCCGGGCCTCCGCAGACCGGCGGCTCGGTGAGGCGGCGCGCCAGAGCGGCACCACCGAGCACCAGCGCGAGGGCGGCCCGACCGGCATCAGGCGCAGTCTCGATGGCCAGCCACGGAGCGGCCACCGCCATGGCGAGCCCGGCAACCGCACACGGGGCACAGCCGAAGTCCGGTCGCCACCCTTCACCCGGCCGTGGGACGAAGAGCGCGAGCGCGAGCGACGACGCGACCACAGCCCCTCCGGTGAGCGCCGACCACAGCGGCGCCTCGGCAAACGGCCAGCCCACCGTCGCCGCGATGAGCGCGACGAGCCCGACCATGATCACGGCAGCGGCGAGCCGGCGCCGACGGGGCCAGCGCACGCCGGCGCCACCGGTGGTCGATGCCCGACCCAGTACCCCGGGCACCGGCGGCGCCGCGAGAACGCCCACCTCGGGCGCCCTCGGGCCCACGTCGGTCGCCCCTGGGGTCGGTGCATCCGAGCCTTCCGGGTCGAGCAGTGATCGAGACAGGTCGTCCTCCAGGGTGGAGAGAGCAGCGAGGCCACCAGCGACGTACTCGTCGGTGCCGGGCCTGGCTGCGAGCGGCCCACGGATGCTCCCCCACCGCGCCCGCACGTCGTCGATGACGGACTGGGCGGCCGCGACGGGGTCACTGCCCCCGTCCCCACGTCCGTCGAGCCGCAGCGCACGGCGAACGTCGGAGAGGGCGGCCACGGCCCCCTCGCTCCCCTTCACTGTCTGCGGTGTCCCGTCGGTGCGGCAGAGCGGAGCGCCGCCAGTCGCGGCCTCGAGCGCACCCAAGGCGGCCTCCTCGTGCCGGGCCACGACGTCCAGCACTGATGACCCACGCATCTGCGCCCCGGTCACGTAGCCCTCCCCACGCGGCAGGCATCGCCGACGCACGGGCGACGCCGCGCCGCGTAGGCCACGGCGCCGAGCAGCGCGACCAGCGAGATCGCGGCGAGCCACGGCTGGAGCGGCTCCCAGATGCCGAGGGCCCCGGACGTGCCCAGGGCGATGAGGACGATCTTGTTGCAGACCGGACACGCGACCGCGAACAGCGCCAGGCCGGCAGCACTGAACGCCGGGGCGTTGGAGTCCTCGCCCGAGACGGTCCCGTCTTCTGCGACGACCCGGCGGGCCCGCTGGAAGCCGAACCACAGCCCGGTGAGCACGCTCGTCATGAGCAGCACCCACGGTTCCCACGGCCGCACCGGAACCTCCCGACCGAAGACCGGGTTCGCGACGATGTCGGTCGGCACGCCGATGACGAGGAAGGTGAGGACGGCAGCGGCAACCGTGACGCCAAGCCGTGGCCGGGGTCGCTCCCAGTGAGTCGGGTCGGGGTCACGCTCGGCCACCGAGGTGGTTGCAGGTGCGCGTGTCAGATCGTCGAGACGGCGGTCATCCATACCCCGTAGGGTATATGACTCACGCGCGCACGAGCGCTCGGTGCAGCGGTCGTCAGCCGGCGTCGAGGGTCGTGAGGTCGTCGAGCTCGGCGAGATCCTCCGCCGTCGGCTCCCACGACCCGGCCGTCACGTTGTCCCGGACCTGTTCGGGCCTCGTCGCGCCCGCAATGACCGAGGCCACGGCAGGCTGGGCCGCGAGCCCACCGATGGCGACGTCGATGAGGCGCAGTCCGCGCTCAGCGGCATACGCCTCGATTCCCTCGATGACGTCCCAGTCGGCACCCTCGAGCACCTCGCGACGGGACTCGAGTCGCGTGCCGGCAGGCGCGGCCTCCCCGCGTCGGTACTTCCCCGTGAGCAGACCGGAGGCCAGGGGGAAGTACGGCAGGAGACCGACGCCGACGTGCTCACACGCCGGCACGAGGTCCTCCTCCACCCCACGCGCGAGCAGGGAGTACTCGTTCTGGGCCGAGACGAACCGCTCCAGGCCCTCCGAGCGCGCCGTCCAGTCGGCGTCGACGACCTGCCACCCCGCCAGGTTGCTCGAGCCGACATAGCGCACCTTCCCCTCCTGCACGAGCTCGGTCAGGGCGGCGAGGGTCTCGGCGATCGGAGTGACCGGGTCGGGCCGGTGCAGCTGGTAGAGGTCGATCCAGTCGGTGCCGAGCCGACGGAGGCTCGCCTCGACGGCGAGGCGGACGTAGCGACGCGAGCCCCGCACGCCCCAGTCGGGCCCATTGGAGCCGTGCATGTCCATCCCGAACTTCGTGGCCACGACGACGGTGTCCCGCTCGCTGCCGAGGGCCCGGCCGAGCAGCTCCTCGCTCGCGCCCTGTCCGTAGATGTCGGCCGTGTCGAAGAGCGTCACTCCCGCGTCGAGGGCCGCGCGCACCACGGCCGTGGTCCCGTCCTGGTCGAGGCGCCGGCCGAAGTTGTTGCAGCCCAGTCCGACCGTGGAGACGGTGAGTCCGCTGTCACCGAGCTGTCGGTACGTCATGTCGGGGGTCGTCGTCACGCCCCCGAACCTATTCCCCCGGGGGCGTGCCCGCGAGCGACATTCCCCGCCACGGAACAGCACTAAGACGGTCGTATGCTGCTGGGCTCGCGTCCAGCGACGGCGCGGTCAGAGGGCGGCGAGGACCTGCGCGACGAGGATCTTGGCGACCATGGCGACCGGGTAGGCGAGGACGTAGCCGATGCCGACCCTCGTGTCGTGGCCGCTGCGTTCATCCGCGAAGGCGAGGACGGCCGGCTGCGTCTGCGCACCCGCGAGGATGCCTGCGTGCTCCGCACTGCCCGAGCGATGGACCAGCCGACCGGCGGCCACGAGCAGCAGGACCGCTGCCGTCGTGACGACGAGGCCGAGGACGGCGACCTTCCAGCCGAGATCCGAGGTGATGGCGGCGGTGATCTGCTGCCCCGCCTGGGTGCCGGCGTAGGCGAGGAACGTGATCATCCCGAAGTGCGAGAGCGACCGGGCCGCCCCGCTCGGCATCGAGGTGACGACCGGCCCGACCCGTCCCAGGCGTCCGAAGACGAGTCCGACGAAGAGGGTCCCGGCCGCCGCGCCGAGCGAGAACCCGCCGCCGGGGAGCGGGATGTGCACGAGGCCGAGGAGGACGCCGAGCGTGAGCCCGAGGGCGAAGCCACCGGGGTTGATGTCGGACATGCCGCGCTCCGAGTCACCGAGGTGGGCGGACACCTCGGCCATCCGCGAGACCGGCGCGATGACCCGGAGGCGGTCCCCGAGCTGGAGGACGAAGTCGGGGCTGGCCAGCAGGTCGAGGTCGCCACGCCGCACCCGGCTGACGTGGGCGCCGAACCGCGCGGGCAGGTCGACCTCGGCGAGGGTCCTCCCGGCGAGCCGGGCGTTGCTGATGGTGATCCGGCGGTAGTCGAGCTCGTGACGGTCGAGTGCGATGTCGTGGGAGGACCGGTGGCCGAGCCAGGTCGCCACGGCCTCGACGACGTCGCGCGGGCCGACCACCGTGACGAGGTCGGCCTCGTGCAGGGCCTCGGTCTCGTCGAGCAGCGTCTCGGGCTCGTCGCCGCGCCGCAGTCGGGTGAACACGACGCGGTCCCCGTGACGGCGCAGCAGATCGCCGATCGTGGGCAGGTCGGTCCGATCGACTCGGATCGTCTCGTGCACGAGCGGTGGACTGGCGGGGGGCTCGTCCCGTCTCCGGTGGGCCAGGACCCACCCCGCCGCGAGGAGCATCCCGACGACGCCCCAGACGTAGCTGATCGAGTAGCCGATCGTCGGCCCGGCCGGGTCGCCGGAGCTCTCCGTGGCCGCGGCGAGAGCGGGCGTGTTCGTCAGGGCGCCCGCGAACGTTCCCGCGACGACCGGGGCCTCGAGTCCCAGCACGGCGCCCAGCCCCACGGCGACGGCCGCCGCGGCGAGGACGGCGAGGGTGACCGACAACATGACCGGCCACCCGTGCCGCACGGACGAGAAGAAGCTCGGCCCCGAGGTGATGCCGACGGTGTAGGTGAACAGGACCAGGCCGAGCGTGCCGACGACGTGGGGCAGCTCGAGTCGGATCCCCGACGCGGCCGCGACTGCCGAGACCGCGATCGCACCGAAGAGGACTGCCGCCGGGCCGATGCTCACGCCGCCGATCCGGACCGACCCGAGGGCCGCGCCCACGAGGAGCAGGACGGCCAACAGGAGGATGGGCTGCTCCGCGAGAAAGGTGAGCACGGGCCCATCCTCACGCATCACGGGCATCCCGGGCAGCCCGACAGCCGAGCGGCCGGACGGGCCGGTCAGAGCGCGAGGTCGAGGACCTCGGCACCGGGCAGGGCGGCCAGAGCGGCACCATCCACAAGGAGCTTGGCGCCCCGCAGCCCCGCACCGATGACGACCGGGCCGGCGGCGACGACCGACGCATCGACGAGGACCGGCCAGTCCGCCGGCAGACCGATCGGCGTGATCCCACCCTGCTCCATGCCGGTCAGCTGCTCCGCCAGGGCCTGGTCGGCGAAGGAGATCTTCCGCACGCCCAGGTGCTTGCGCACGACCCGGTTGACGTCGGCACGGTCGGTCGCGAGCACCATGACGGCCGCCCGGCGTGTGACGTCGCCGCGACGGCCCTCGACGACGACGCAGTTCGCCGATGACTCGGGTGCGACGTCGTAGGCAGCGCAGAAGGCCGCCGTGTCGGCGAGCGCCGCGTCGATCGCTGCGACCCGCGCCCCGGGCACGCTCGGGAGCGCGTCGGCCACGGGCGGCGCCACGAGCTCGAGGTGCTCGAGAGCGGGCTGCCAGGACAGGTTTCCCTCCGCAGTCGGCATGGGGTCACCGTACGACAGCCTGCCAGGGCACGGACCACCGGGCGGGACCCGTTGCGGGCCGTCAGGCGCCGGCCAGCGCCCGGACCACCGCTGCGGCCGGGAGGTCGGCCGCGTCCTGCCACCTCGTTCCGGCCCACAGGGCCATGAGCCGGGGGTCGTCGGCGGCAGCGGAGGCTCGTCGCAGCGGACTGGTCACGTGGTGGACCTCCGGATACGCGGCCGGGGCCAGCCCGACGCGCTCACGGACGAAGTCGGTCTCGAGCGCCCGTCCCAGCCGACCCGAGAAGGCGCGTGTCACCGCAGTCCGTCTGAAGGACCGATCCACGAGCGCCTTGCGGTAGGCGCGTCCGGTGCCTGCCTCAGGGGTCAGGAGCAGGGCCGTGCCCACCTGGACGGCAGTCGCGCCGGCCGCACGGACCTGCTCGACCCGTGCCGGTGTCGAGATGCCGCCCGCGGCCACGAGCGGAGCGGACGTGACCGCCCGCACCCCGCTCACGAGGTCGACGAGGTCCAGCGACGAGGGCTCCTTGGTCTGGTCGAGGGTGCCCCGGTGCCCACCCCCATCAGGCCCCTGGACGACGAGGGCGTCCGCGCCGGCCTCCATCGCGGCTTCGGCCTCCTCGACGTCGCTCACCGTGACGACTGCCTCGATCCCGACGCGGTGCAGCTCGGCGAAGACCGCAGGTCCGGGCAGCCCGAAGGTGAAGGAGACGACCGGGACCTTCTCGCGCACGACGAGGTCG
>NZ_JAJJPG010000177.1:0-5533 GCF_032907665.1 Intrasporangium sp. | reverse complement strand
CCGCTGCGCGACCGCTTCGGCTTCACCGGCCACCTCGACTTCTACGAGCCGGGGGACCTCGTCACCATCCTGCACCGCTCGACCGGCCTGCTCGGCCTCGACGCCGACGAGGACGGCATCGTCGAGATCGCGCTCCGCTCGCGCGGCACGCCCCGCATCGCCAACCGACTGCTGCGCCGGGTGCGCGACTGGGCCCAGGTCCACGGCGAGGGCCGGGTCACCCAGTCGGCCGCCCGGCAGGCGCTGGAGCTCTTCGACGTCGACGAGCGCGGCCTGGACCGTCTCGACCGCGCGGTCCTCGAGGCCCTGTGCCGCCGCTTCGGTGGGGGGCCGGTCGGACTGTCGACCCTGGCGGTCGCCGTGGGGGAGGAGCCCGACACCGTCGAGACGGTTGCCGAGCCGTTCCTCGTCCGCGAGGGCTTCATGCTGCGCACCCCGCGCGGGCGCGCTGCCTCCGCGCTCGCGTGGGAGCACCTCGGCCTGGCCGCGCCCCTCGATGCCCAGGGCCTCTGGGCCGCGACGCTGCCGCTCGACGACGGCCGCCCAGGACGCTTCGAGACGTGACCACGACGCAACCGCAGCCAAAACGTGACCCGGCTCGGCGGCATACGCCCTCGTCCGGGTCTGACAAACCCGCACGCCGGACGTAGACTCCTGCGGGCACCTCCGCCCGCCGCGGCACCATCCGGTGCCACCGGACGTTCATGTGTCGGCACCCCTGCTGGGTCGCGCGCTGCCCGGACCGAGAAGTCGAAGGATTGAGCCTGATATGGATAACGGCAACGAGTACTCCTCGTTGATCATCCTGGCGCTGCCGCTGCTGCTGCTGGCCTGGATGTTCTGGAGTGCCAATCGGCGCACCAGGCAGATGCGCCAGTTCAACGCCTCGCTCAGCGTCGGCGACCAGGTGGTCACCTCGTCGGGCATCTTCGGCACGATCCGTCACCTCGACGACGTCAGCGCGCACCTCGAGGTGGCTGACGGCATGATCCTGCGCTTCGACCGGCGGGCCGTGGCCATGAAGCAGTCGGACGTGGCCGCTCCCCAGACTGGCCGGGCGCCCTCGGACGGTACGTCCGAGCCCGGTCAGTGAGGCCCGCCCGTGGCTCATAGCACCACGAAGAAGTCGGCTCTGCGGAGCCTGGCCGCCCTCCTCGCCATCACCGTCGGTCTCGCCGTGCTCGTCGGCGGCCTGTTCCAGTGGGGCGGCGGGCAGCTGACGCCCCGCCTCGGCCTCGACCTCGAGGGCGGCACCGAGATGGTCCTCGCGCCCGTCATCGAGGACGGCTCCGCAGTCAACCCGGGTCAGCTCGACCGGGCCGTCGAGATCATCCGCCAGCGCATCGACGCCAACGGCGTCGCCGAGAGCGAGATCTCGACGCAGGGCGGCCGCAACATCGTCGTGGCCATCCCCGGCACGCCGTCCGAGGAGCAGCTCGAGGCGATCCGCAAGCCGTCGCAGCTGCGCTTCCGCGCTGTCTTCGTGCAGGACGTCGAGAGCGCCACCCCTGAGGCAAGCCCGGGCACGCCTTCGGGCACCGCCACGACGCCGGCGGCAACGCCGACCGGGACGGCGACGACACCCGCCGCGTCGCCGACGACCGCGGCCAACGCCGTGGTCCCCGAGGCGCTGCGGGCAGAGACGACGGCACCGACCACCCCGGGAGCCGCCACCTCTGCGCCCACGACGGCCCCCACGGCCACGACGGGAACCGCCACGCCGACCGAGGCACCTACCCCGCCGACTGACGCCGAGATCGAGGCGGCCATCGCCGCTCAGGCCTCCCGGGGACTGCTCACGCTCGGGTGGGAGCAGGCCAAGGCGGACGAGGCGGCCGCCACGGTGGCCAAGGAGTACGTCGCCCTCAACTGCTTCGAGCCCGGGTCCATCGACAGCGTGCCGGACCTCAAGGACGCCCCGATGGCGACGTGCGGCGAGGACGGCGTGTCCAAGTACGTCCTCGGTCCCGTCGAGATCGACGGCAGCGAGATCCAGGACGCCACCAGTGGCTACCAGCCGGGTCCGACCGGTCAGCCCACCTCCATCGTCGAGGTCGCGCTCTCCTTCAAGGACTCGGGGCGGGAGACCTTCGCCGAGGTGACAAAGCGGCTCGTCGGCCTGCAGGGACAGCCCCCGCTCGACCAGTTCGCCGTCGTCCTCGACAAGCGGGTCATCACCGCGCCCCAGGCACAGGCGGTCATCACCGACGGGCGCGCCTCCATCACCGGCTCGTTCACGCTCGACTCGGCGAAGCGGCTGGCGGAGCAGCTGAAGTTCGGTGCGCTGCCGATGTCCTTCGCGCTCCAGACCAACGACACGATCACGCCACAGCTCGGCGAGGAGCAGCTCCGCCTGGGCCTGCTCGCCGGGCTCATCGGTCTGATCCTCGTCGTCATCTACTCGATGTTCCAGTACCGTGCGCTCGGCATCGTCACCGTCTTCTCGCTCGTCGTCGCGGCGGTGCTGACCTACCTCGCGCTCGTCGTGCTGGGGACGACACACGGCTTCCGACTGACCATGGCCGGCGTCACCGGCGTCATCGTGGCGATCGGTATCACGGCCGACAGCTTCATCGTCTACTTCGAGCGAATCCGTGACGAAGTGCGCGAAGGACGACCGCTCGTCGCGGCCGTCGAGACCGGCTGGAAGCGCGCCCGACGCACGATCATCGCCGCCGACGCGGTGAACATGCTCGCTGCCGTCGTGCTCTACCTGCTGGCGTCCGCCAACGTGCGCGGCTTCGCCTTCACACTCGGCCTCACGACTCTCATCGATCTCGCCGTGGTCGTCCTGTTCACGCACCCGATGGTCCAGCTGCTCGCCCGCACCGAGTTCTTCGGCAACGGTCACACGTGGTCGGGACTCGATCCGGAGCGCCTGGGAGCCAAGGAGGCTCCTCGGTATCGGGGCCGCGGACAGTTCCGGCCCGCTGGAGCAGCCAGTGCGACCCGGACTTCGACAGCCACCGCGACCCGCCCGACGGGTCTCACCGAGGGGCAGGCCAAGGCATGATCCACTTCGCCCAGTTCGGCAACGACCTCTACACCGGGCGGCGCTCGATCGCCTTCGTCAGGCGCCGCCGCGTCTGGTACGCCTTCTCAGCGGTCGTCCTCGTCATCGCCCTCGCAGGCATCTTCGTCAAGGGGCTCAACTTCGGTATCGAGTTCCGGGGCGGCACGGAGTTCCGGGTGCTCGGCGTCACGAACACCCAGGACTACGAGGCCAGGGCGCAGGAGGCCGTCGGGGAGGCGGGGATCCCCGGCTCCGTCACGACGACGATCGTCGGTGGCGACACGATCCGCGTGCAGACCGAGGCGGCCCAGGAGCAGACCGATGCTGCCCGCACCGAGCTCGCCGAGGCCTTCGACGTCGATCGTCAGACGGTCAGCTCCACGCTCATCGGGCCGAGTTGGGGTGCTGCCGTCAGCGAGCAGGCAATCCGGGGACTCATCGTCTTCCTCATCCTCGTGACCATCGTCATGGCGCTGTACTTCCGGACGTGGAAGATGGCCGTCGCAGGCCTCACCGCCCTGCTCCATGACCTCGTCGTCACCGTGGGCATCTACTCGCTCTTCGGCTTCGAGATCACTCCCTCGTCGATGATCGGGTTCCTCACGATCCTCGGATACTCGCTCTACGACACGGTGGTGGTCTTCGACAAGGTGCGAGAGAACACCGCGGAGGCCTTCCGGAGCAAACGGACCACGTACGCCGATGCAGCCAACCTCGCGGTCAACCAGACCCTCGTCCGGTCGATCAACACGACCGTGGTGGCGCTGCTGCCGATCGCGGCGATCCTCTTCGTCGGCTTCACCATGCTCGGCCCCGGGACGCTGCTCGACCTGTCGCTCGCCCTCTTCATCGGGATCGCCGTGGGCGCCTACTCGTCCATCTTCATCGCGACGCCGCTGCTGGTGCAGCTGCGCAGCAAGGACCCGGCCGTCGTCGACCTCGACCGCTACGTGGCTCGTCATGGCGCCAAGCGGGCCGCCCGCGACGAGGCCCGCGCGGGTGTCCCAGCGCCCGGCCAGGCCGACCAGCCCGTGCCGGTCGGAGCTGACCGGACCGGCGCCGCGCCCGTGCCGGACGCGGCGACGCCAGGAGCGGGAGTGGGCGCCAGGCCGGTCCACAAGTACGCCGCCCAGTCGGGTCCGCGCAACCAGCCGCGACGCGCCCCGAAGTCCAAGAGGTGACGGTGGGCTCCGTCTCGGCCGGGGACTCGCGCACCGATATCGCTGAGCTGGTGCGCGACCACCTCCGCGACATCCCCGACTTCCCCAAGCCGGGGGTCCTCTTCAAGGACTTCACCCCGCTCATCGCCGACGGGCCGGCGATGAAGGCGCTCGTTCTCGACATCGCCCGGCGCTATGCCGGGCGGGTCGACGTCGTCGTCGGGATCGAGGCGCGGGGGTTCATCCTCGGCGCTGCGGTTGCCTACGAGCTCGGTCTCGGCATGGTCCCCATCCGCAAGGCCGGCAAGCTGCCGGGTGAGACGATCAAGGAGTCGTACGCCCTGGAGTACGGCACCGCCGAGATCGAGGTGCACACCGACGCGTTCCGGCCCGGGCAGCGGGTCCTCGTCATCGACGACGTCCTCGCCACCGGCGGAACGGCCGAGGCGACCGCCGCGCTCGTCGAGCGGGCCGGTGCCCTCGTCACGGCCATCGAGGTGGTGCTCGAGCTGTCGTTCCTCGAGGGTCGCAAGCGCCTCGGCGGCCGGGACGTGAACGCCATCCTGACGCTCTGATTTGCACCCGCCCCCTAGACTCAGTTCATGAGCGAGGAGGTCCGGAGTGAGCTGAGCGCCCCATCACGGGTGCGTGCTCGGTTTGCCCGCTTCGGGGCGAGCCGGCCGTCCGGCAACCCGGTCCTCGACCCGCTCATGACCGCCGTCCGGCAGAACCATCCGAAGGCTGACCTGTCGGTCATCGACCGGGCCTACGCCGTGGCCGAGCGCGCGCACGAGGGCCAGATGCGCAAGAGCGGCGACGCCTACATCACCCACCCGCTCGCCGTGACGCAGATCCTCGCAGAGCTCGGCATGACGCCCCCGACCCTCGCGGCGGCGCTGCTCCACGACACGGTCGAGGACACCTCCTACGGCCTCGACGAGCTGCGTCGCGACTTCGGCGACGAGATCGCGATGCTCGTCGACGGCGTGACCAAGCTCGACAAGGTGAAGTACGGCGAGGCAGCCCAGGCCGAGACCGTCCGCAAGATGGTCATCGCCATGGCGCGCGACATCCGGGTTCTCGTCATCAAGCTCGCCGACCGGCTGCACAACGCCCGGACGTGGCGTTACGTCAGTCAGGACTCGGCCCGGCGCAAGGCCAACGAGACCTTGGAGATCTACGCTCCCCTCGCGCACCGGCTCGGGATGAACACCATCAAGTGGGAGCTCGAGGATCTCTCCTTCGCGACGCTCTACCCGAAGGTGTACGACGAGATCGTCCGCCTCGTCGCCGAGCGCGCCCCGGCCCGTGAGGAGTACCTCGCCGGAGTCCGCGCCCAGGTGTCCGAGGACCTCACCGC
>NZ_JAJJPG010000176.1:0-5916 GCF_032907665.1 Intrasporangium sp. | reverse complement strand
CGGACCCTCACGTCGATTGCCGAGGACGAGCCGATCGTGCTCATCGGCAGCCACGGGGCCGAGTCCTCGAGCCGAGCCGTTCGCGACGCGATGGAGGCGGCAAACATCTCTCTCGAGGACGAGGCACTGCTCGCCGCCATCACGGAAGACGTCACGCGGCTGATCTCCGAGCGGCACCCTTCAGCGACATTGGAGCACAAGGCCGCTGCCGTCGTCGTCCACACCCGCGGCCTGCCGCGCGAGGTCGCCGACGCTGCCGTCACCGAAGCCCGCGAGCTCGCCCTCACCCATCCGGGCGTCAAGGTACTCAAGGGCAAGTCGGTCCTCGAGCTGTCGGTGTCGCATGCCGACAAGGGGTCGGCGGTCACCGCCCTGGGACGAGACCAGGCCGTGACCGCACGGGTGTACTTCGGCGACGACGTCACCGACGAGGACGTCTTCACTCGGCTGACCCGTCCGGATGACGTCACGGTCAAGGTCGGGGCAGGATCGACCGCCGCCCGCTACCGGGTCGACGACGAGTCCGCCGTCGTCGCTGCCCTCGACCGGCTCGTGCTGGCCCGCGGCGAGCTCGCCCTGCCCTGACGCACCACGTGCGGCACCCCTCGCAACACGCCCGGAACTTCGCAACTCAGTCCTGATATTTCGCGGATCGGTTGTGAGTTGCCGGGCGTGTTGCAGTTCCGGGGCGCGAGCACGAGGGCAGGCCTGGCGCTTTGGCCTGCGCACCGAGCGTGAGGATCGGCGCGAGCGCTGGGGAGCTCAGCGGCATACGGCCAGCGGCGGGTCAGCGCCGGAGCGCACCCGTCGAGCCGCGCACGACGAGCTCGGGACGGAAGACGTACTCCGCACGCGGGGACGGCTGCCCCGCGATCTCGTCGAGGAGCGCCCGCACGGCTGCCGCGCTCATCGCCATGACACTCTGACGCACCGTCGTCAGGGGCGGATCGGTGAAGGCGATGAGGGTCGAGTCGTCGTAGCCGACGACGGAGAAGTCGCGGGGCACGTGGAGCCCTCGTTTGCGCGCCTCGCGGATCGCGCCGAGCGCCATGAGGTCCGAGCCGCACACGACGGCCGTGCATCCCTTGTCGATGAGCCGCCCGGCCGCGGTCGCGCCGCCCTCGACGGAGAAGAGAGAGCACTCGATGAGGTCGTCGAGGTCGGACCGGCCGAGCAGCTCCTGCATGGAGTTGCGGAAGCCGGCGATCTTGCGGATGACGGGCACGAAGCGGACCGGACCGACGGCCAGCCCGATCTCCCGGTGTCCGAGATTGACGAGGTGATCGAGCGCGAGCCCCATCGAGGCCACCTCGTCGTTGGAGATGAACGGCGCGTCGACGCCCTCGATGTAGCCGTTGACGAGGACGAGGGGCAGGCCCCGCTCCCGCAGGGCGACATAGCGCTGGGGGTCGGTGTTGGAGTCGGCGTGCAGGCCCGAGATGAAGATGATCCCGGCGACGCCGCGGTCGAGGAGCATCTGGACGTAGTCGTCCTCGTGAACGCCGCCGGCGGTCTGGGTGCACAGGACGGGTGTGTAGCCGTTCTGGGCCAGCGAGGTCTCGATCTCCTGCGCGAAGGCCGGGAAGATCGGGTTGGTGAGCTCCGGCACGATGAGGCCGACGAGTCCCGCCGACTTGCGCCGCAGGCGCGACGGCCGGTCGTAGCCGAGCACGTCGAGGGCGGTGAGGACGGCCTGCCGCGTCGAGTCCGCCACCCCGGGCTTGCCGTTGAGCACGCGCGAGACCGTCGCCTCGGACACGCCCGCCTGGTCGGCGATGTCCCTGAGTCTTGCCTTCACGAGCCGCCTCTCTCTTGCGTCCTCCCGCTGGACCCGGCCGGTGACGGACCAAGTGATTCGCGGTCTGACAGGGAGGAACGCCAGGTCATGCCACCGATCTTGCACCATTCTTGCAGAAATTCCGCCGGATTCTTGCAAAGACTTGCAGTTGAGTGCTTGACTCCGATCACACGGTGTCACCCCACCCGATTCCAAGGAGTTGCACATGCGTCGCACCGCAAAGGCCGTCGCGGCCGTCGCGGGCCTCAGCCTCGCCCTCGCCGCCTGTGGCGGCGACTCGGGCACCACGACCGAGCCCGGAGCCACCCAGTCCAGCGCCCCCACCGCCAACCCGGCGGACATCAAGGCCGACCTGACGTGGTGGGACACGTCGGACGCCACGAACGAGGCGCCTGCCTTCAAGGAGCTCATCACCGAGTTCAACAAGACCTACCCGAACGTGAAGATCAACTACCAGTCGGTCCCGTTCGGTGAGGCCCAGAACAAGTTCAAGACCGCCGCCGCCGCGAAGTCGGGTGCGCCCGACATCCTCCGCGCCGAGGTCGCCTGGGTCCCGGAGTTCGCCTCCCTCGGCTACCTCTACGAGCTCGACGGCACCGAGCTGACCGCCGACGCCAGCGACTTCCTCCCGGCCCCTGCAGGGTCGACGAAGTACAACGGCAAGACCTACGGCGTGCCGCAGGTCACCGACTCGCTCGCGCTGATGTACAACAAGAAGCTCCTCGAGGAGGCCGGCGTCGAGGCTCCCACGACCTGGGACGAGATGAAGGCAGCCGCGGCCACAATCGAGGAGAAGACCGGCAAGACCGGCGTCTACCTCAACCCGCAGGGCTACTTCATGCTGCCGTTCATCTACGGCGAGGGCGGCGACCTCATCGACCCCGACGCCAAGAAGATCACCGTCAACTCCCCCGAGGCCGTTGCCGGCGTCAAGAAGGCCCAGGAGCTGCTGGCGTCCCCCGGCTTCGCCAAGCCGCCGGCCACCGACGCCTACACAGCCATGATGAACGAGTTCAAGGCCGGCAACGCTGCGATGATCATCAACGGTCCCTGGGAGGTCAACAACATCAAGGGCGCCACGACGTTCGGCGGACTCGAGAACCTCGGCATCGCGCCCGTCCCTGCTGGCTCGGTCAAGGCCGGCGCCCCGGTCGGCGGCCACAACTATGTCGTCTGGTCCGGCATGCCGCAGGAGAAGGCGCAGGGAGCCATCGCCTTCGTCAAGTTCATGGCGAGCGCCGAGAGCCAGGCCAAGCTGGCCGACACCCTCGGCCTGCTCCCCACCCGCACGTCCGCGTACGACCAGGTGACCAACCCCATCGTCGGCGAGTTCCAGCCCGTCATGGAGGTCGCCGTCGAGCGCGCCTGGATCCCGGAGGGCGGCAAGCTCTTCGGCCCGCTCGACGAGGCCGCAACCAAGATGCTCGTCCAGGGCGAGGACGCACAGCAGGCACTCGACGACGTCGCGCGGAAGTACAAGACCGAGGCGGTCAAGGACTACGCGACCCAGTGAGGTCGGCCGAGTCCGGCTCGACCGGACTCGGTGAGCCAACACGGTGGCGGTGGGACCCGACCGTCCCGCCGCCACCGCTGTGGATCCCACTCTCGGCAGCTTCCCGAAGACCCCAGAGGAACGCGAATGACACGGCTGCGCCACAGCTTCGACAGGTACTGGTACGCGTGGGCGATGGTGACGCCAGTCGTCCTCGTGCTGGCCGTCCTGGTGTTCTACCCGCTGGTCCAGGGGATCTGGATGTCCTTCACGGACATCAACGAGGCGAACCAGGCCGTCGAGGTCTGCCGCAAGACGCTCGGCGGCGGAGAGGTCTGCGAGCCGAACCCGAGCCGGTGGAGCTTCATCGGCCTGGAGAACTACACCAACCTGCTGACCGGTCAGGTGGGCAACTTCTGGCAGCTGTTCCGCATCACCCTGATCTGGACCGTCGTCTGCGTCTTCTTCCACTACACGCTGGGGCTCGGCCTCGCCGTCCTGCTGAACCGGGAGATCCGGGGCCGCGGCCTCTATCGGGTGCTCCTCATCATCCCGTGGGCCATCCCCGCCTTCGTCGCGTCATTCGCGTGGAAGTTCATCTTCGACCGTGACTACGGCATCATCAACGCCGTCCTCGTCGCCCTGGGCCAGTCACGCATCGACTTCTTCGACACGACGGCCAAGTCGCTCGCCGCCGTCATCATCGTCAACATCTGGCTCGGGGTCCCCTTCATGATGGTCGCGCTGCTCGGCGGCCTCCAGTCGGTCCCCGGCGAGCTGTACGAGGCAGCGGAGATGGACGGCGCGACGCCGTGGCAGCGCTTCGTCAACGTCACGCTTCCGAGCCTGCGGCCGGTCTCGGCGTCGGTCATCCTGCTCGGCACGATCTGGACCTTCAACATGTTCCCGATCATCTTCCTGATGAGCCGCGGCGGCCCGGGGGGGACCACCGACATCCTCGTCACCGGCGCCTACAAGGCGGCCTTCGAGGGGATTCGCGACTACTCGCTCGCCGCGACCTACGGCGTCCTCATCCTCTCCATCCTCATCGTCTACTCCATCGGCTATCGATACTTCCTGCGCAAGCAGGGAGAGGTGTGGTGACCATGAGCAGGTCCCGTCCGCGCGGACAGCGCTCCCCCGTCGCGAGCATCGGCATCCACGCGCTCCTCATCTTCACGGCCTTCATCGCCATCTTCCCGGTCGTGTGGATCGCGTTGGCCTCCCTCAAGCCCCGTGAGAACCTCGGCTCGCTCGCCCCGATCGACAGCCCCACGCTCGAGAACTACCTCAACCTGCTCCAGAACACCGACTTCCTCATCTGGTTCCGCAACTCCGTGGTGGTCGCGTCGCTCACGATGATCTTCGGGGTGGCGATGGCGGCAACGGCCGGCTATGCGATCTCGCGCTACAACTTCCCCGGCAAGCGGCCCCTCATGTGGACCTTCCTCATCACGCAGATGTTCCCGGTCGCCATCCTCATCGTGCCGATCTACGCGATCATGTCCTCGCTCGGGCTCATCAACACCCCGGCGTCGCTCGTCATCGCCTACTGCACCGTCGCCGTCCCCTTCTGCACGTGGATGCTGCGCGGCTACTTCGACACCATCCCCAAGGACCTCGACGAGGCGGCCTCGGTCGACGGGCTCGGGCCGTTCGGCACATTCTGGCGGGTCATCCTCCCCCTCGCCCGTCCCGGCCTGGCCGTGACGATGTTCTACACCTTCCTCACGGCCTGGGGTGAGGTGGCCTACGCGAGCGCCTTCATCAACACCAACGACAAGTTCACCCTTGCCTACGGACTGCAGACCTTCGTCCCGCGACCTCCGACCCTGCCGCTGTGGGAGCTGATGACGCCGGCGGCGATCCTCATCACCATCCCGGCCGGGATCGTGTTCTTCTTCGCGCAGAAGCACCTCGTGGCCGGCCTCACCGCCGGCGGCACGAAGGGCTGATCGACCGGGCCGGCACACAAAGGGCGGGTGTCCTGTGGACCCAGCCCAGCGGCATACGACATGATCGAGAGGCCCACCAACCGGAGGGCACCCTTTACAACGGATCGTCCGGCACGTTCCTGCCGGTGAAGGAAAGGCAAAGACGCCAATGGCAACAGTGACGTTCGACAACGCGACGAAGCAGTACGCAGGAAACGCGAAGCCCTCGGTCGACAACCTCAACATCGACATCGCCGACGGGGAGTTCCTCGTCCTCGTCGGCCCCTCCGGCTGTGGCAAGTCCACCGCCCTGCGCATGCTCGCCGGCCTCGAGGAGGTCAACTCCGGTCGCATCCTCATCGGCGACCGCGACGTGACGAACCTGTCCCCCAAGGACCGGGACGTCGCCATGGTCTTCCAGAACTATGCGCTCTACCCGCACATGACGGTCGCCGACAACATGGGCTTCGCCCTCAAGATCGCCGGCGTCGACAAGGCCGAGATCCGCAAGCGCGTCGAGGAGGCCGCGAAGATCCTCGACCTCACCGCCTACCTCGACCGCAAGCCGAAGGCCCTCTCCGGTGGCCAGCGCCAGCGCGTCGCCATGGGCCGCGCCATCGTCCGCTCCCCGCAGGTCTTCCTCATGGACGAGCCGCTGTCGAACCTCGACGCCAAGCTCCGCGTCCAGACCC
>NZ_JAJJPG010000175.1:0-5922 GCF_032907665.1 Intrasporangium sp. | reverse complement strand
GGCTGCATCCCGATGATCTCGGAGTGCGCGTGCTGGGCGATCTGGCGGATCAGCGTCTCGCGGTACTGGTCCGGCATCGCGTCGCGCGGCTCGATCCGCTGGTCGGCGGCGATGAGCGCATCGAAGTCACCCCCGACCTGCTCCCGTCGGTCCTCGTGCGCGAGAGCCTCGTCGTAGGCGCCCGTCTCGGCCGCGTTCAGCGGGTCGTTCGGGTCGATGACGTCATTGCCATACATGTGTTCAGTATGCGAGATCAACGCCACTCACGCCAAAGTGGCCCCTCTATCCCGTTGACGCCGCCTGAGACGATGCTGGGGTGACTGACCCGCTTCACCACGACCATCCCGGCCACGAACCCGACCATGGCCATGGCCACGGGCACGGGCACGGGCACGGGCACGGGCACGGGCCCGGTGGCGGCGCCCGGGGGCCGCTCGCCGATGCGAGTGTGCGGGTCGCCAGGGTCTCCGACGCGCCCGCCGTCGGGTTCGTGCAGGCCATCGTCTTCCGCGAGGCGTATGCCGCTGCCCTCGCTCCCGAGGTCATCGAGCAGTTCCAGCCCCAGGCGTTCGCCGGCGCCTGGCGGGCGTCGCTCGAGGGCTCGACGTCGGGAGACGGGGTCCTGCTCGTGGCCTGCGCCGGCGAGCAGGTCGTCGGCTTCGCCGCGGTGGGCGCCTCGAGCGACCCCGACGCCGACGAGGGCACGGCCGAGCTCCTCGTGCTCGGCGTCCATCCGGAGGCGCGCCGGCAGGGCCACGGCTCTCGACTGCTGCACGCGGTCGTCGACACCGCGAGAGCACGCGGCCGCGACCGGCTGACCGTCTGGACGCTGGCCTCCGCCGACGAGGTCCGGGCCTTCCTCGTCTCTGCCGGGCTCGCTCCGGACGGAGCGCACCGGGCGCGGGTCGTCGGGCCGGAGGGCGAGACCGCGGCCGAGGTGCGCCTGTCCGCCTCGGTGGTGCCGGAATGACCGCGGACGTCCTTCCCGCCGACGAGCGCCGCCTCGTCATCCGCGAGGCCCTCTCCGTCGGCGTCGCCACCGGCGCGTACGGCATCAGCTTCGGCGCGCTCGGCGTGGCCGCCGGGCTCGACGTGTGGCAGACGTGCGCCCTCTCGCTGCTGATGTTCACCGGGGGCTCGCAGTTCGCCTTCATCGGGATCATCTCGGCCGGCCTCCACGCAGCCCCGGCAGCCATTGCCGCATCGTCCCTCCTCGGCATCCGCAACGGGCTCTACGCGCTCGAGCTGACGCAGCTGCTCGGTGTGCGCGGCCCCCGACGACTCGCGGCAGCGCACATCACCATCGACGAGTCGACCGCCGTCGCGGTGTCCCAGTCGCACGTCAGGGCCGCTCGTCTGGGCTTCTGGCTCACCGGCCTGACGGTCTTCGCCCTGTGGAACCTCACCACCCTCGTCGGCGCCGTCGTCGGCAACGCCCTCGGCGACCCGAAGACCTGGGGCCTCGACGCCGCCGCGTGCGCAGCCTTCACGGCCCTGCTCTGGCCCCGCCTCAAGAACCGTGACGCCGTGGCGATCGCCGTCGTCGCGGCGGTGGTCGCCGTGCTGCTCGCGCCCACCACGCCGCCTGGCGTGCCGGTCATCGTCGCTGCGCTGGCCGCGTTCATCGCCTGGCGCACGCCGCGCGCAGCCGCCGGGCCGGCGGCGGGGGCGACAGCTTCGGACGCATCGGCGCCGGACAGCGCTCGTCAGGCGCCGGGAAGCGAGTCGGAGGTGCAGTCGTGAGCATGTGGCTTGCCGTGCTCATCGCGACGGCGATCGCGTTCGGCCTCAAGCTCGTGGGGTACCTGGTGCCCACGGATCTCCTGTCCGAACCCCACGTCAAGCGGGTCACCGCCGCGCTGCCCATCGCGCTGCTCGCCGCGCTGGTCGCCATCCAGACCGTGACCGGCGAGGGCGGCGCCCTCACCTTGGACGCCCGGCTCGCCGCGGTCGGCGTCGCCGTCGTGGCGCTGCTGCTCCGGGCACCGTTCATCGTCGTCGTCGCGCTCGGAGCCGCGACGGCCGCCGGCCTCCGGGCCCTCGGCTGGGCCTGATCCTTGGCCAGTCCTCGCGGCCCTGCACAGTTACACCCACGAGCAGATCCACTGGATGGGCAGTTCTTCCGACGCGGCCCGGGACCGCCCGCACCTAGCGTCTGAATGGAAGGCAACCGGTGGAGGTGGGTTCGATGGCAACAGCGCATGTCAGAGGCGGAGCACAGGACAGCAGTGCGGACCGGGACCGGCTCATCGCAGCCACGCCCATGACAGAGCACCGCCTGGTCCTGGCGGGCATCCCCACCGCGGTGCTCGTCGGCGGCGAAGGCCGCCCCATCGTCCTCCTGCACGGCCCGGGTGAGTTCGCCCTGACCTGGATGCGGGCGATGCCGGAACTGTCGAAGACCCACCGCATCGTGGCCCCGGATCTGCCCGGCCACGGCGCCTCCGAGGTGGGAGTCGGGCCGCTCGACGAAAGGCGGGTGCTGGCCTGGCTCGACGAGCTCATCGAACAGACCTGCCCGACACCTCCCTACGTGCCCGGCCACCTGGTCGGAGGTGCGATCGCAGCGCGGTTCGCCCTCGAAGGCGGCAACCGAGTGCGGGGGCTGGCGCTCGTCGACACTCTCGGCCTGCGCCGCCTGCGACCGTCCCCGGCGTTCTCGGTCACCTTGGTCAACTTCCTCGCGCGACCTACTCCTGGGAGCCGCGACCGCTTCTTCCGGCAGTGCTTCGTCGACCTGCCCAGCCTCGAGGACCAGCTCGGTCCGCTCTGGGACCCGCTGATGGCAATGGCACTCCGGGGGGCAGGCTCCCGGGGCCAGAAGGCGGCGGTGCGCAGCCTGATGTCACGGTTCGGCCTGCGCGCCCTCCCTGAGGCGGACCTAGCGAGGATCCCGGTGCCGACGACGCTCATCTGGGGCCGCCACGACCGTCAGACATCGCTGACGGTGGCCCAACGCGCGAGCGCCCGGTTCGGTTGGCCGCTGCACGTCATCGAAGGGGCGGCCGACGATCCCGCCTTCGAGCAACCGGCGGCCGTGGTGGAGGTGCTCGCCGCCGTCGCCGCCTGAAGTGACTCGACGTGTCCTCAGAGGTGACTCCGCGCGGACACCGTGGCGGCCCGAGTCAGTCGAGGCCAAGGTAGTGCTCGAGCCCGACCGTCAGCCCCGGGTGGTCGGCAACGGCTCGGACCCCCGCCATGACGCCCGGCATGAACGAGGCGCGGTCGAGGGAGTCGTGGCGGATGGTCAGGAGTTCTCCCTCGCCCCCGAGCAGCACCTCCTGGTGTGCGACGAGGCCACGCAGCCGGACGGAGTGCACCCGGATGCCGCTGTGCTCGGCGCCGCGGGCACCGCCCGGGTCGTGGGTGGTGGCGTCGGGGACAGCGGGGATCCCGGCGGCGTCTCGCGCGGCTCCGATCATCGCCGCGGTGCGCGCTGCGGTGCCCGATGGAGCGTCGACCTTGTCGGGGTGGTGCAGCTCGATGATCTCGACGGACTCGTAGAAACGCGCGGCCTTGGCGGCGAAGGACATCATGAGGATGGCTCCGATCGCGAAGTTGGGCGCGATGAGGACACCGACCGGGGCGCCGCTGCTCGAGGGGGGCGCGGCGTCGAGCTGTCCTCGCAGGGTCTCGAGCTTCGCGTCGTCCCAGCCGGTCGTGCCAACGACGACGTGGACGCCGCGCTCGATGCAGTGGGCCACGTTGCCCGGGGACGCGTCGGGGACCGAGAACTCGACGACGACGTCCGCCCCAGCGAGGTCCCCGAGGTCGTCGTCCTGATCGAACCGGCCAACGAGCCGCAGGCCCTCGGCCGCGTCGACGGCCCGGCACACCTCCGAACCCATCCGGCCGGCTGCGCCGATGACGGACACCCTGATCTCGCGGCTGACGTTGCTCTCGGTCCCGGAGGTCTCACTCACGGCGCCAGCGTAGCCAGACCGCAGGTCGAGGGTGCACACGATCTCGGTGACCGGGGACTCGCCGGGCGGTGGGAGGGTGTCGACCCACAGGCCCTGGACGAAGCCGTTCTTCTCCAGCGCCCGGATCGATCGGTGGTTCCGGTGGTCGGGTCGGGCCACGACGTGGGTGGCATCGGGGAACTCACGGCGGACGACCTGGTCGACGAAGGCGCCGATCATCGCGGTGCCGATCCCCCGCCCGACGAGGTCGTCCTCCCCCAGCACGTAGTCGATGCCGACCGACTCCGCCGGCAGGTCACTGCCGGGGGGCACGGGAGGCGGCTCAGCGGCATACGCCTGCGCGTAACCGACTGCCCGGCGCTCGAGGAGGGCGACGAACATCCGGGCGGGGTGGCTACCGTCGATGCGCGGGCCGTAGCGCTCCTCGGCCTGCTCGAGGGTGAGGCCGCCGTGGAACCACGGACGGGCCGCGTCGGACTGCTGCCAGCGGACGACGTCGGGCAGGTCGGCGCGCGTCAACGGTCGGAAGGTGAAGACGGGCGTCCCCATCCCGCCACCGTAGTGAGTGCGAGGATGACGCGGTGACCGACGCGAACAACCGCGGCGCCAGCGTGCACCTGCTGCCTCCACTCGTCTTCCTCGGGCCGCTCCTCGTGGGCATCGGGCTGGGCCGGCTGCTGCCCTGGCGGCTGCCCACCACCGCGCCCTGGCCGACCGTGCTCACCTGGGCGGGGGTCGTGCTGTTCGTTGCCGGACTCGGCCTCATGAGCTGGGCCGCCGTCGTCATGTGGCGCCACCACACGACGGTCATCCCCTGGGGGCACGTCGACCACCTCATGACCGGCGGGCCCTTCCGCTTCACCCGCAACCCGATCTACGTCGGCGACCTGCTCGTCTACCTCGGCGTGACCCTCGTCGCGGGGACGTGGTGGCCGCTCGCGCTCCTACCCCTGCCCGTGTTCGTCATGCAGCGACTCGTCATCGCGCGCGAGGAGGCCTACCTGCTCGAGCGCTTCGGGCAGCCGTATGCCGCGTACTGCGCCCGCGTCCGCCGCTGGGGCGTCGTGTAGCCGGGCAGCGTGTGGCCCTGGCCGGGACAGCGTGTGGCCCTGGCCGGGACAGCGTGTGGCCCGCCACCCCGAGGGGTGACGGGCCACACGACCACCGGGGACGGCTCAGGCGTCGGCCGGAGCCTCTTCCGACTCCTCGGCCTTTGCAGCCGAGTCGTCCGACTGCTCGCCCTCGGCGATGACTGCAGCGAGCGAGAGCTTGCCGCGCGGGTCGATCTCCTTGAGCTCGACCTGGATCTTCTGCCCGACCTTGACGACGTCGTCGACGTTGTCGATCCGCTTGCCGCCGACGAGCTTGCGCACCTCGGAGATGTGCAGCAGGCCGTCCTTGCCGGGCAGCAGCGAGATGAACGCGCCGAACGTCGTCGTCTTGACGACCGTGCCGAGGAAGCGCTCGCCGACCTCGGGCATCTGCGGGTTCGCGATGGCGTTGATGGCCGCGCGAGCCGCCTCCGCCGACGGGCCGTCGACCGCGCCGATGTACACCGTGCCGTCGTCCTCGATCGAGATGTCGGCGCCCGTGTCGTCCTGGATCTGGTTGATCATCTTGCCCTTCGGGCCGATGACCTCACCGATCTTGTCGACGGGGACCTTGACCGTGATGATCCGAGGCGCGAAGGGGCTCATCTCGTCGGGCACGTCGATGGCCTCGGCCATGACGTCGAGGATGTGCAGGCGGGCGTCGCGGGCCTGCTGCAGCGCGCCGCCGAGCACCGAGGCGGGGATGCCATCGAGCTTGGTGTCGAGCTGGATCGCCGTGACGAACTCCTTGGTGCCGGCGACCTTGAAGTCCATGTCACCGAAGGCGTCCTCCGCCCCGAGGATGTCGGTCAGGGCGGCATACTGCGTCTCGCCGTCGACGACGTCGGAGACCAGGCCCATGGCGATGCCGGCGACCGGGGCGCGCAGCGGCACACCGGCGTTGAGCA
>NZ_JAJJPG010000174.1:0-6024 GCF_032907665.1 Intrasporangium sp. | reverse complement strand
GTCGGCCGCCGCGGCGTCGGCTGAGAGCTCCGCGACGGCCCACGAGATGGCCCCCGAGACGTCATCCGAGATGTCTTCTGGGCCGGGGGGAGGTCAGCCTGGCGAGACTGCCGGAGCACCACCTGTGCCCGGCTCGACCGCGGCGACCGACATCCCGGCGGACGCCTGGACGCCCGAGGCCCTCGGCGAGCGGGTCAAGAGCGACAAGACGATCCGGCGACTTCGCCGCTCACTGGCCAAAACGTCCGACGACATGTGACCGCTCGGGGTTAGGGTCGAATTGTCACGACCCTGGCGTCAGGGTCGCCGTGACGGACGAGGAGGCCCGAGATGACCGACGAGAGCAGGCAAGAGGAGGCCCGGGCCCGCGGGCTCGGAGATCTCGGATCGGCTGCGGAGACGAGCCCGCGTTCCGAGTCGATCAGCCCCATGAGCGGCGCGGCAGGCGCCACACCGAACCCAGGCGGTCCCGGGCAGGCGGACCGTGAGCTCGAGGCGCTCCGCAGCGAGGTTCGAGCCCTGCGAGACGCCGCTCGGACGTCGCCGCAGCAGACGCGAGAGCTGGAGGCCCGGCTGAGCCACCTCCAGACCTCGCTCCAGTCGTTGTCGGCGCAGAACGAGCGGCTGGTTCGCACGCTCAAGGAGGCCCGGGAGCAGATCGTCAACCTCAAGAAGGAGGTCGACCGGCTCGCGCAGCCCCCGAGCACCTACGGGCTCGTCCTCGACCAGCCCGACGAGGGCGCGATCGACATCCTCACGGGCGGTCGCAAGATGCGGGTGGCGGTCAGCCCCTCGGTCGACCCGGCCGAGCTGGCCCTGGGTCGTGAGGTGATGCTCAACGAGGCCCTCAACGTCGTCTCCGTGCACGGGTACGAGCGGGTCGGCGAGGTCGTCACCGTCAAGGAGAAGCTCGGCGAGGACCGGGTCGTCGTCGTGACGCACGGCGACGAGGAGCGGGTCTGCCGGATCGCCACGCCTCTCGTCGGCGAGCGCATTCGGGTCGGGGACTCCCTGACGCTCGACCCGCGGTCGAACTTCGTCCACGAGCTCATCCCCAAGCTCGAGGTCGAGGAGCTCGTCCTCGAGGAGGTCCCGGATGTCGCCTACGAGGACATCGGTGGACTCGCGGGCCAGATCGAGCAGATCCGCGACGCGGTCGAGCTGCCCTTCCTGCACCCGGAGCTCTTCAAGGAGCACGCCCTCAAACCGCCGAAGGGCGTGCTGCTCTACGGCCCGCCCGGCTGCGGCAAGACCCTCATCGCCAAGGCGGTGGCTGCCTCCCTGGCCCGCAAGGTTGCCGAGCGCACGGGCCGCGAGACCGGCAAGGGCTACTTCCTCAACATCAAGGGCCCGGAGCTGCTCAACAAGTACGTCGGCGAGACCGAGCGGCACATCCGGCTCATCTTCCAGCGGGCTCGAGAGAAGGCGTCGGAGGGCACCCCTGTGGTCGTCTTCTTCGACGAGATGGACTCGCTCTTCCGGACTCGCGGCTCCGGGGTGTCGAGCGACGTGGAGACGACGATCGTCCCTCAGCTGCTGGCCGAGATCGACGGTGTCGAGCGCCTCGAGAACGTCATCGTCATCGGCGCCTCGAACCGCGAGGACATGATCGACCCGGCGATCCTGCGGCCGGGACGCCTCGACGCGAAGATCAAGATCGAGCGGCCCGACGCCGAGAGCGCCCGCGACATCTTCAGCAAGTACCTCACGACCTCGCTCCCGCTCCACGAGCACGACCTCGCCATCCACGGCAGGGACCGGGACGCGACGGTCGAGGCGATGATCACCGCGGCCGTGGAGCGGATGTACTCGGAGACGGAGGACAACCGCTTTCTCGAGGTGACCTACCAGGGCGGCGACAAGGAGATCCTCTACTTCAAGGACTTCAACTCCGGCGCGATGATCCAGAACATCGTCGACCGGGCGAAGAAGCTCGCGATCAAGGACTTCCTCACGACCGGCCAGAAGGGGATCCGTGTCGAGCACATCCTCGCGAGCTGTGTCGACGAGTTCAAGGAGAACGAGGACCTGCCCAACACGACCAACCCGGACGACTGGGCGAGGATCAGCGGCAAGAAGGGCGAGCGGATCGTCTACATCCGCACCCTCATCAAGGGCAAGGACGGGACGGAGCCGGGCCGGTCCATCGCCACCGCGAACACCGGTCAGTACCTCTGAGCTGAACCTCTGAGCTCGTCCTCCGCGGTCCTTCCCGAGGTGGTGACCCTCAGGGCACCCACGAGACACGGCAGGGCCGAGCCGGCTCAGCGGCATACGACACCCTCATGGCTCGTATGCCGCTGAGCCGGCGCTCACTCGCGCGTGCCGCGGGTGCCCACCCGGCTCACGAGCGCACGCCAGCCGACGAGGAAGGCCGCGAGGACACCGGCCGCGACAGCGAGGAAGGCCCAGGCGAAGCCGACCTGGAGGGCGACGCGGAGCAGCATGCCGATGACCAGAGTCGAGAACCACACCGTGATCCCCGGGCCGACCTCGAGCGGCCACGCGCCCCGGCGGCTGTGCACGACGAGCCACCCCATCGCCGTGCCGACGAGGAAGGGGCTCGCCGTGGCGAGAACCCCACCGAGGGAGAGGCTCTCGTCGTGGGAGGCCCTGCCGATCGCGGCGAAGGCGACCACGAGCAGGGCGTCGACGACGAAGCCGACGACAGGACGGCGCCGGAGTGAGGCCGGTGGCGTCACGCGAGGGACTCGAAGGGGAGCCGGGGCTGTGGGGGAGCGTACGTCGGGTCCACGCCCTCGAAGAGGGATGACACCGAACGGCCGTGGTGGATGCGGTCGATCGCTTCGGCGAACAGCTGCGACACGGAGCGCACCCCGAGCTCCGGCCACCCCGCCGGCGGGGGGACCGTGTCGGTCGTGACGACCTCCGTGACGAAGGGGTGTCCACGGAGACGCTCGACCGCCCGCCCGGCGAAGAGGCCGTGGGTGCAGACGATCGTCGCCCGGGTGGCCCCCGCGTCGCGCAGGCGCTCCATCAGCTCGAGCATCGATCCGCCCGTGGCGATCTCGTCATCGAGGATGATCGCGCGACGTCCGCTGACGTCCCCGACGATCGAGTCGATGACGACCTCGTCGTCGGAGATGCGGCGCTTCGAGCCGGCAGCCACCGGCAGCCCGAGCAGCCGGGCGAACTGCGTCGCGACCTTGGCGTTGCCGAGGTCCGGGCTGACGACGACGCAGTCCGCCAGCTCCTGCCCGTGGAAGTGATCGGCGAGGACACCGATGGCCGTGAGGTGGTCGACGGGCATGGAGAAGAAGCCGTGCACCTGCGGCGCGTGCAGTGCCATGGTGAGGACGCGGTTGGCCCCGGCCGTGGCGATCATGTCGGCGACGAGGCGACCGCCGAGCGAGATCCGGGAGGCGTCCTTCTTGTCGGACCGCGCGTACGAGTAGTGCGGCATCACCGCGGTGATCTGGGCCGCCGAGGCGCCGCGGGCCGCGTCGATCATCAGCAGCAGCTCCATGAGGTGCTCCTGGGTCGGCGGCACGAGGGGCTGGACGATGTAGACGTCCCGCAGCCGGCAGTTCTCGAGGAGCTGCGCCTGCAGGCAGTCGTTGCTGAAACGCTTGATGTCGACCGGGGAGCGAGACACGCCGAGGTGACCGCAGATCCGGTCGGCCAGGGCTGGGTGGGCAGAGCCGCTGAAGACGACCACGTCGTTCACTGGGATCCCCTCTCGAGGTTCGCGCGTGTCTCGACGATAGTCGACGCGTTGCCACACTGCCGCGATCCCGCGACGAAGGACTCGCGTTATGGTCTCGACCATGACGGTGCGGCGGATCATGGGCCTGGAGACCGAGTTCGGCATCTCGGTGCCGGGCGACCCGCTCGCCAACCCCATGTACCTCTCCGGGCAGGTCGTCAGCGTCTACGCAGCCGCGCACGGCGTCCGGTCCAACCAGTCGAGCTGGGACTACGCCTTCGAGGACCCGCTCCAGGACGCGCGCGGCTGGCACGTCGACCGCGACACGGCCGATCCGAGCCAGCTCACCGACATCGAGGACCCCACGCTCGCCAACGTCGTGCTCCCCAACGGGGCGCGCTACTACGTCGACCACGCGCACCCCGAGTACAGCTCGCCCGAAGTCACCCTGCCGCGTCACGCCATCCGGTGGGACCGCGCCGGGGACGGCATCGCCCTCGAATCCGTGCGGCTGCTCGCGGAGCGTCCGGCACAGCCACCGGTCAACCTCTACAAGAACAACACCGACGGCAAGGGCCAGTCCTACGGGACGCACGAGAACTACCTCATGCCGCGCCGGACCCCGTTCAGCGACATCGTCCGCCATCTCATCCCCTTCTTCGTGACCCGTCAGGTGGTCTGCGGCGCGGGACGCGTCGGGCTCGGCGTCGACTCCCGGGGAGCCGGCTTCCAGATCTCGCAGCGCGCGGACTTCTTCGAGACCGAGGTCGGTCTCGAGACCACCCTCAAGCGGCCCATCATCAACACGAGAGACGAGCCGCACGCCGTCGCGGACCGCTACCGCCGGCTCCACGTCATCATCGGCGACGCCAACCACCTCGACGTCGCCACCCTCCTCAAGGTCGGCACCACCTCGCTCGTGCTCGGCATGATCGAGGACGGGCACCTCAGTCAGGACTGGTCCATCAGGCGCCCGGTGGCCGCCCTCCAGGCCGTCTCGCACGACCCGACGCTCCGGGAGACGGTCGAGCTCCAGGACGGGCGGACGATGACCGCCCTCGACGTCCAGTGGCTCTACCTCGAGGCCGCCCGCACCTGGCTCGACACCCGGGCCGACGACCCCGTGCCCGAGGCCACCGAGGAGGTCATGCGGTACTGGGAGGACGTCCTGACACGGCTCGGCCGGGACGTCAGGTCCGCGGCGGGCCTGCTCGACTGGGTGACCAAGCTCCAGCTCCTCGAGGGCTACCGGTCCCGGGACGGGCTGGAGTGGGACGACCACCGACTCGCCGCGATCGACATCCAGTGGGCCGACGTGCGCCCCGAGAAGGGCCTCGTGCACCGACTCCGCGACCGTGGGCGCACCGTCGACCTCGTCACCCCCGAGGAGATCCGGGCCGCCCAGTCGACGCCGCCGGATGACACCCGCGCCTGGTTCCGCGGCAACTGCGTCAGCCGGTTCACGCCGCAGGTCTTCTCGGCGAGCTGGGACTCGGTCGTCTTCGACGTGCCCGGCCGGCCCAACCTCCAACGGGTCCCCATCCTCGATCCGGAGCGGGGCACCAGGGCCCAGGTGGGCACGCTGCTCGACGAGAGCCCCGACGTCGAGTCACTCCTGCGCGCCCTGGCCACGCCCGAGTGACGAGTCGGGCGTGGCGAGCGCGCGTCGGGCGTGTCGGGCCGTGGAACGCCGACGCAGCCACAGCAGGAACGGGTTAGGGTCGGTGCATAGGTGATTCGCGTGATGGAGGTAGCCATGGCCGGCCAGGAACACGTCCGACCGCAGCACAGGGACGAGGAGCCCCCCGAGGCTCCCGACACGCCCCCGGCCGCGCCGGCGGGCGCCGCCGTCAAGGAGGGCCTCGACGACGACATCGAGGGCGTGCTCGACGAGATCGACGGCGTCCTCGAGTCGAACGCCGAGGAGTTCGTGCGAGGTTTCGTGCAGAAGGGCGGCCAGTGAGCGGCAGACCCCCCTCACGGGCGCCCAGGCTCGATGACGCGTTCCTCGCGAGCGGGTCGTCGTCGTTCACCGAGTTCGTCGCCGGCGTCCGGCCCGAGCTGCTCCCGTCCGGGCGGCCACTCCCGGCCGGTGCCAGCATCGAGGCACCCCACGGCACGACCATCGTGACCCTCCTGCACGACGGTGGCGTCGTCATGGCGGGCGATCGTCGCGCGACGATGGGCAACGTCATCGCCAACCGCGACATGGAGAAGGTCTTCGCCGCCGACGGCTACAGCGTCGTCGGTATCGCCGGGACCGCAGGCATCGCGGTCGAGCTCGTCCGCCTCTACCAGGTGGAGCTCGAGCACTACGAGAAGATCGAGGGCGCGATCATGTCCCTCGAGGGCAAGGC
>NZ_JAJJPG010000173.1:3457-6072 GCF_032907665.1 Intrasporangium sp. | reverse complement strand
CTGGCGCAGCCGGAACCGCTGGACCTTGCCCGTCGACGTCCGGGGGAGCGCCTCGATGAACTCGATGGAGCGGGGGTACTTGTAGGGCGCGATGACGCCCTTGACGTGGTCCTGGATCTCCTTGACCTTCGCCTCGCGGGCCGCCTCGTCCGCGACCGACTCGAGGCCGTCCTTGAGGACGACGAACGCCTTGATGATGTGGCCCCGTGCGTCGTCCGGTGCTGACACGACGGCGCACTCGAGGACGTCGGGCTCGGTGACGATGGCCTCCTCGACCTCGGGCCCGCTGATGTTGTAGCCGGAGGTGACGATCATGTCGTCGTTGCGGGCGTGGTACCAGAAGTAGCCGTCGGCGTCGCGCGTGAACGTGTCACCGGTGACGTTCCAGCCGTTCTGGACGTAGACGGTCTGGCGCTCGTCGGCGAGGTAGCGGCAGCCCGTCGGCCCCTTGACCGCGAGGCGGCCCGGCTCCCCGTCGGGCACGTCGTCGCCGAACTCGTCGACGATCTTGGCGCGGTAGCCGGGGACCGGCTTGCCGGTCGACCCGGGCCGGATCTCGTCGTCGGACGAGCCGATGAAGATGTGCAGCATCTCGGTCGACCCGATCCCGTCGATGAGCTCGACGCCGGTGGCCTCCTTGAAGGCGTGCCAGGTGGCCTTCGGGAGGTGCTCGCCGGCGGAGACGCCGCGGCGCAGCGTGTGGATCTGGGCAGCCTTGCCCGACGTGAGCATGGCGCGGTAGGCGGTCGGCGCCGTGAAGCAGATGGTGACGCCGTGGGCCTCGATGTGGGCGGCGAGCTCGTCGGGGGTGGCCTTCTCGATGAGCAGGGTGCTCGCGCCGACCCGGAGCGGGAAGACGACGAGGCCGCCGAGCCCGAAGGTGAAGGCGATCGGCGGGGTTCCCGTGAAGACGTCCTCACTCGTCGGCTTGAGGACGTAGCGCGAGAAGGTGTCGGCGTTGGCGAGGACGTCGCGGTGGAAGTGCATCGTCGCCTTGGGCCGCCCCGTCGTGCCCGAGGTGAAGGCGAGCATCGCGACGTCGTCGGCTGCGGTGTCGACCGGGGTGAAGTCCGGGCTCTTCCCGGCGGACGTCCGGGTGAGGTCGTCGTCGCCGTCGCCACCGTGGACGAGGGTCCGCAGGCCCGGGATCTCGGCGGCGCGCAGGTCGTCGACGAAGCGGACGTCGCAGATGGCCAGGTCGAAGTGGCCGATCTCGCCGATCGTGGCGAGCTCCTTGGGCCGCAGCAGCGGCATCGTCGGCACGACGACCGCGCCGGCCCGGAGCACCGCGAACCAGCAGGCGACGAGCCACGGGTTGTTGGGGGCGCGAAGGAGCACGCGGTTGCCGGGGACCAGCCCGTGGTCCTCGACGAGGAGATTGGCGATCTGGTTGGCCCGGGTGCGCAGCTCGCCGTAGGTCCACGCCGTGCCGTCGGGAGCGCGCAGGCAGGGGCGGTCGGCTCCCATCTCGTCGATGATGCGGTCGAGCAGCTCGACGCCGCAGTTCAGCCGGTCGGGGTAGTGGACCTCCGGAACCTCGAAGATGAACTCTGGCCACTGGTCCTGCGGTGGAAGGTTGTCCCGGCAGAAGGTGTCGACGTGGGCGGAGGGGGTGAGCTCCATGGCAGAACCGTATGGAGTGTTTCTCACGACCGTCAAGAGTTCGTCATGTCTCGCGCGGTGTCGGCGGTCCGGCGCTAGGCTCCAACCGTGACCGTCACCGACCTGACCGACGAGGTCAACGTCAGCCCGGCCGCCGCCCGCCCGCGCGCCCTCATCGTCAGCGTCTACGGGCTCTATGCCCGTGAGGTCGGAGGGTGGATCAGCGTCAGCTCGCTCATCCGCATGATGGTGCGGCTCGGGGTCGAGGAGGCGGCCGTCCGGTCGTCGATCTCGCGGCTCAAGAGGCGGGGGATCCTCGAGGCGGAGCGCGTCAACGGCAGTGCGGGCTACGCACTGTCGTCAGAGGCGCGACAGATCCTCGACGACGGTGACCGGCGCATCTTCGAGCGACGCCGGGCGACCCTCGCCGACGGCTGGGTGCTCGCGGTCTTCTCCGTCCCCGAGTCCGAGCGCCGGCAACGCCACCTGCTCCGGTCGCGGCTGTCCTGGCTCGGATTCGGCACGGTCGGCAACGGGGTCTGGATCGCCCCGGGCCACCTCGAGGCCGAGACCCGGTTCGCTCTGGAGCGGCACGGGCTGTCCTCCTATGTCGACCTGTTCCACGCCTCCTACCGGGGCTTCGCGGACCTGCACTCCGAGGTCCGGTCGTGGTGGGACCTCGACAGCCTCGACGCGCTCTACCGCCAGTTCGACGAGGCGCATGCTCCCGTGCTCCACGCGTGGCGGCAGCGTCGACGCAAGGACGACGAGGGCGAGGCGTTCGCCGACTACGTGCGGGCCCTCACGGCGTGGCGCCGCCTGCCCTATCTCGACCCCGGCCTCGCGTCCGAGCTGCTGCCCCGCGACTGGATGGGCGCGCGGGCGGCCGACACGTTCTTCGCGCTCCGTCGCCGGCTCGAGGCGCCGGCCCACCGCTTCGTCGAGCAGATCCGCGCCCGCTGAGCCGAGCAGGTCCGCACCCGCCCCCGTCGAGTGGCCCCAAAAGCCGGGCT
>NZ_JAJJPG010000173.1:0-3357 GCF_032907665.1 Intrasporangium sp. | reverse complement strand
GGGTGTGGATTTCGAGGCCACTCGAGTGAGGGGGCGGCGGTCAGCCGACGCCGAGGAGGGCGCGCGCCCGCACGGGGTCGGACCGGAAGTCCTCCGTCGTCGTGTCGAGCATGACGGTGCCCTTGCTCAGCACGACGACCCGTTGCGCGACGGAGAAGGCCAGCCGGAGGTCCTGCTCGACGAGGAGCACCGACAACCCACCGGCGCACAGCTCGCGCACGACGTCGCCGACGAGCTGGACCACCGTGGGGGCGAGGCCGTCGGAGGGTTCGTCGAGGAGCAGCAGGCGGGGGTTGGTCAGCAGGGCGCGGGCGATGGCGAGCATCTGCTGCTCGCCGCCGGAGAGCTGGTCTCCTCGGTGTCCGAGTCGCTCCCCGAGGCGGGGCAGCATCTCGAGCACGCGTTCTCGGGTCCAGGTCCCCGTGCGCCCGGCCCGGTCCGCGATGGCGAGGTGCTCGTCGACGGTGAGGGGCGCGAAGACCCGCCGCCCCTGCGGCACGTAGGCCACACCCATCGACGCGATCCGGTCGGGGCGCCGCCCCGCCACGTCGGTGCCGTCGAAGACGACCGACCCGGACTTGGGCCGGACCAGGCCCATCACCGTGCTGACGAGCGTCGACTTGCCGACGCCGTTGCGCCCGAGCAACCCGAGGACCGAGCCCTCCTCGAGGTCGAAACCGACCCCGTGCAGCACGTCCGACCCCTCGTAGCCGGAGCGCAGGTCGCGCACGGAAAGGATCGCGGCCATCACGGCACCTCCGGGAAGAGCTCGGTCGCGTCGGCACCGCCGAGGTAGGCGGAGTGGACCTCGTCGTCGGCGCGGACCTCGTCGGGCGTGCCGGTCATGAGGTGCCGGCCGAGGTGCATCACGGTGACCTGGTCGGCGAGGCCGAAGACGAGGTCGAGGTCGTGCTCGACGAGCATCACCGTGATGTGCGCGGGGAGCGCGAGGACGATCTCCTTGAAGCGGTCCGTGTCGGCTGACGACATCCCCGCCGCCGGCTCGTCGAGCAGGAGCATGGTCGGCGACGCGCCGAGCGCCACCGCGACCTCGAGCTGCCGCCGTTCGCCGTGGCTGAGGGAGCCGGCCGGCGCCCCGGAGCGGTCGGCGAGACCGAGCCGTTCGAGTATGCCGCTCGCCTCCTCGAGCACGTCGGCGCGCTTGCGCACGGCGCGGAACATCGACCACTGGGTGCCGAGCCGGCGCTGGACGGCGAGGGCGACGTTCTCGAGGGCGGACTCGCGCAGGAAGAGCGACGAGTGCTGGAAGGAGCGGACGAGGCCGAGCCCGACGCGGGTCGGCTCGGGCAGGGAGGTCACGTCGCGACCGTCGAGCAGCACCGTGCCCGAGGTGGGTGGGCGCGTGCCGGCGATGAGGGAGAAGAGCGTCGACTTGCCGGCGCCGTTGGGTCCGATGACGGCGTGCCTGGTCCCGGCAGCGACGTCGAGGGAGACGTCGTCGACGGCCTTGAGGCTGCCGAAGTGCTGGGAGACGCTGCGCAGCTCGAGGCGGCTCGCGCTGCGCCCACCCGGAGCGGGTCCAGCGCTCACGGGGCCACCTCCACTCGGCTTCGGCGTCGTCGGGCCGCCGCGAGGACGTCGGACGTGCCGGCGATCCCCCTCGGGAGCAGGTAGACGGTGATGACGAAGAGGATGCCGAGCAGGAGCGGCCCCCGGCCGGCGAGCATCCCGCCGAGGTAGTCGCGCGTGAGGATGACCAGGGCCGCCCCGACGCAGGCGCCCCACATCGACCCGACGCCGCCGATGATGACGGCGAGCAGGGCGAGGGCCGCGACGTCGAAGCCCAGGTCGCCGGGGGAGACGAAGCGCTGCGACGTCGCCCAGAGCGATCCGGCCGCCCCCGCGACGGCGCCCGCGAGGACGTACGCCGCGAGGGCGTAGGCCGTCGTGCGATACCCGATCGCCCGCAGCCGCGGCTCGTTGTCCCGCAGCCCCCGCAACGTCAGACCGAACGGCGAGCGGAGGAGGATCTGCACGAGGGCGAAGCACACGACGAAGACAGCGAGCACGTAGTAGTAGACGAGCCCCTCGTTGACGGTCCCCTCGCCCCCGGGGGTGAAGACGAGGGGCGGTATGCCGGAGAGCCCGTCGGTGCCCCGGGTGACCGACTCCATCCGGCCGGCTGCGCTGTAGGCGATCTCGCCGATGGCGAGGGTGATCATGAGGAAGGGGACGCCCCGCGCCCGGACCGCGACCGGTCCGGTGATCGCGGCGGCGACGGCGCCGGCGAGCGTCGCGACGACGAGCTGGACGACCCCGACGGCGGAGATGTTGATCGCGACGAGTGCGCCGGTGTAGGCACCCACCCCGAAGTACGCGGACTGGCCCAGGGTCGGCAGTCCGGCGATGCCGGTCAGGAGGTTCACGCTCATCGCGAGGACGGCGAAGATGAGGATCCGCGAGAGCGTGGCGACGGCGTACTGCCCGAGCACCCACGGGACGAGGACGAGCAGAGCCAGCACAGCGGCATACGCGATGCGGGTGAGCACGGGTGACCTCACGCCTGGACCCCCTGTGTCCGGAAGCCCTGCGGGCGGATGGCGAGGACGACGAGCATCGCCCCGAAGAGGAGGAACGGTGCGTAGTCCGGGACCAGCGCGACCCCGAGGGTCTGCACTTCCCCGATGGCCAGGGCGCCGATGAGCGCGCCGCGCACCGACCCGAGGCCGCCGATGACGACGACGACGAGGGACAGCACGAGGACGTTCTCGTCGACGCCGGGACCCGGCGCGAGGATCGGCGCCCCGAGCACGCCACCCACGGCGGCCAGCGAGGCCCCGAAGGCGAAGACCCCGAAGAGGATCCGGCGCGTGTCGAAGCCCATGACCCGGACCATGTCGCGGTCGGCGACGGTGGCCCGGACGAGCGCCCCGAGCGCCGACTTCTCGAAGAGGAGGTGCACGACGAGGGCGAGCAGGCCGGCCACGAGGATGAAGACGAGCCGGTAGGTCGGGTAGCTGTGCCCCGCGATGGACGTCGATCCCGCCAGCGTCTCCGGCGGCTGCGTCGGCAGCACCTCCGCCCCGAAGATCATCGTCATGATCTCGGCGGCGATGAAGGCGATGCCGAGCGTGAGCACGGCCTGGTCGAGGTGGCCCCGGGTCGACAGCGGGGCGGTCGCGGCGGCGAGGATGCCGCCGCCGAGCACGCCGAGCAGCAGGCCGACGACGAGGGCGAGGAAGAAGCCTCCCCAGCCGCCGTCCGACAGTGCGTAGGCGGCGTAGGCACCCACGAGGTAGAGCGTGCCGTGGGCGAGGTTGAGCACGTCCATCATGCCGAAGACGAGGGAGAGGCCCACGGCCAGCGTGAAGAGCAGCAGGCCGTAGGCCACTCCGT
>NZ_JAJJPG010000172.1:0-6117 GCF_032907665.1 Intrasporangium sp. | reverse complement strand
CGCTGGAGAGGCGCGGGGCGATCTTCGTCGACGAGACCGACGAGGTGCCCGAGGGTGCCACCGTGGTCTTCTCCGCGCACGGCGTCGCGCCCGTCGTCCACGACGAGGCACGCGCCCGCAGCCTCAAGACGATCGACGCCACCTGCCCGCTCGTGACGAAGGTGCACCGCGAGGCGGTGCGTTTTGCGGACGACGACTACGACATCCTCCTCATCGGCCACGAAGGGCACGAGGAGGTTGTCGGCACGTCCGGTGAGGCCCCCGAGCACATCACACTCGTCCAAGGCCCCCACGACGTCGACAACATCACCGTGCGCGACCCCGAGAAGGTCGTGTGGCTCTCCCAGACGACGCTGTCGGTCGACGAGACGATGGAGACGGTCGCACGGCTCAAGGAGAAGTTCCCCGCCCTGCAGAGCCCGCCGAGCGACGACATCTGCTACGCCACGCAGAACCGTCAGCTCGCGGTGAAGCAGATGGCCAAGGACACCGACCTCATGATCGTCGTCGGCTCGCGCAACTCCTCGAACTCCGTGCGCCTCGTCGAGGTCGCGCTCGAGCACGGCGCCCGCGCCGGGCACCTGGTCGACTACGCCGACGAGATCGACGAGGCGTGGCTCGAGGGCGTGTCCACCGTGGGGGTCACCTCGGGCGCGAGCGTGCCCGAGGTGCTCGTCCGCGACGTCCTCACCTGGCTGGCGGAGCGTGGCTACGCGACGGTCGAGGCGGTCGTCGCGGCCGAGGAGTCACTCCTCTTCGCCCTGCCCAACGAGCTGCGACGCGACATCAAGCGGTTCTCGGGTGCCGAGGCAGGGGCCGTGCGCCACGACGCAGCCTTCGAGGACGCCGGCTCCCTGCACTGACCTTCGCTGTCGGCCTCGAGGTGGGTCGTTCGGAGCGTCCCGCGGAGCGTCGATCCCTACGGCCGCCCGCTGCCCAGGACCTGGGTCAGGGCTGGCAGGAGATCTTTCGGCTCGGGGGCTGGAAGATAGCGGCCGCCGGTGAGCTCGGCGATCTGCGTCATCACCTTGGCATCCGGCTCGGTGCCGAGGCCGACGATGTCGATCCGGACCGGCCGGGCCGGATCCTTGAGGGCCTTGATCCGGTCGATGAGGATCTCCAAGGAGGCGCCGTAGTCGTCGTCGTTGGGCCCATCGGCCACGATGACCACTGAGTTGTCGAAACCCTTCGCGAACGAGGTCACGGCCCGCTGGTACGTGGCCGCGATGGTGTCATAGAGACCACGGTCCCCACCCACCGTCTTGTCGAGGTCTGCGATGCTGTTGCGCACCGCGAGGAAGTGTTTGCTGTCACCCACGGCACCCGCGTCGAGCAGCACCTTGAAGTCATCCCCCTTGGTGCCGATGTGGAGCGAGTATGCCCAGAGGGCGAGGGTGTTCGAGGGCTGGATGCCCGCCACCGCACGGCTGACCGCTGCCTTCAGGACGTCGAGCCGGGTGCCACCCTCCGTCCGACGGAGCAGGGACCCGGACACGTCGAGGGCGAGGAGAGTCTGCCGCTTCGGGGAAGCGCTGGCCCACGCGGAGCGGACGGTGCTGAGGACGGCCGCCTCGGGTGCCTCCTTCTCGGTGATGACGCCGTGGAGCGGCGTCGGCACCTGCGCCTCCGGCCCGTCGGGAGTCGTGAACCCGGCCTCCGCGAGTGCGTCCCGCGCCGCGTCGCTGCCGAGGTACTCCTCGAACTCGGCAACGAGCCCCGCGACCTCCGGCTTCTCGTTGATGCTGACGAGGGTGTAGCCGAGGAAGGGCGCTCCCTCCACGGGAGCCACTGCGGCAAGCATCGACCCGGGGCTCGACTCGTTGAAGGCGAGCAGCTGCGCCGCGGGGACGACGACGCCGACCGGGCTCGTCGACTCGGCGGCGGTCTTGAGGTCCGGAACCGGACTGGAGGCGTTGGCGCGGACGATCCCGGTGACCTGGTCGGGAGCGAGGCCCGGTGCGGCCGCACCGATGACGGCGCTGCCGAGAGCGGAGCGATTCGGGTCAGGGACGCGGACCGGCGTGCTCCCGGTGAGCACCGTCGACCACGTGGGGTTGTCGCCCAGCTCGTCCGCGGTGGCGCGGGGCAGTGCCACGACGACGCCGCTGGAGGCGAAGGGGTCTCCCACCGTGAGCTCGCGGGCTGCCAGGGACTGTGCCCGCTGGATCCACTCTGCCGAGTCGGTGACCCATGCGTCCGGCTCCGCGGACGTGCCGATGGTTCCGGCCACGGTGGACGCCTCGATGCTCTCAATGGTGAAGGCGGCACATGGCCCGTCCTCGTGGGTGCTCAGGTCCTCGGCGAGGGAGGCGACGATCGCCGCGACTGCGGGTGCAGCCGCGATCGTGACCGGTGTCGCGTCGTCACAGGAGGCCGGCGCCGCGGCGTGGGACGGGATGGTCGTCGGTGGTGGCTCGGGGCCGAGGAGACGCCACCCGACGAAACCGGCGACCGCCAGTGCGACAACGGTCACGGCCGCGAGGACCGAGTGGCGACGGCGCGCGGCGCGGGTCTCCTGCTCGGTCCTGCGGGTGGCCTCACGAAGCGACTGCTCGTAGGGCCCGATGCGCCGGCCGGCCGGCTCCGGCCCCTCTCCTGATGCGGGCCCCCCACCCGCCGTCACTGTGTACCACCATCCACGCGGCAATTGTCAGGGGGTGACCAGCGGAAGTCCACCCTTTCGACGTGCCGAACTGCCCGCCTTGTCGTAGTCTGTGCAGTTCGGGTCTCGTCAGGCCGAGGCCCCACGCTGCTGTGCCTCCGCGCGATCGACCACTCGCTCTCGCGCCAGATGAGCTTCGTCACGGATGTCGCGACCCTCGTCGTCGAGCAGCTCCGGCGCGCTCAGGGAGCGGGGCGTGGACTCGAGCGGATCCAGGGACAGGTGCTGCTGCTCGGCGATCCCGAGCTCGTGCAGGCGCCTCGCCGTGACGAGGACGCGGGACTCCAGGGTGCCGACGAAGCGGTTGTAGCCCTCCACGCTCCGCGCGAGAGACTGGCCCATGGACACGACGTGGCCCCCGAGGGTGGCCAGGCGCGCATGCAGGTCCTGGCCGAGGGCGAGCAGGTCGCGCGCGTTCTGCTCGAGCGCGTCCTGCTGCCACACGGCTCCGATGGTGCGCAGCACGGCGAAGAGGGTGCCGGGCGAGGCGAGGACGACCTTGCGGCCGAGAGCGTGCTCGTAGAGACCCGGGTCGTCGGCGAGGGCGGCCCCGAGGATGGCCTCACCGGGCACAAAGCAGACAACGACCTCCGGGGAGCGTGTGAAGGCGCTCCAGTAGGCCTTTCCGGCGAGCGCCTCCACGTGGCGACGCAGCGAGGTGGCGTGGGAGCCGAGCAGCTCGGCGCGCTCCTGCGCGCCCACCGTCTCGGCCTGCGCCTGGAGGAAGTGGGACATCGGCGCCTTGCTGTCGATGACGACGTGGCGTCCACCGGGCAGGTTGACGACGGCGTCCGGCCGGACGGTCGCTCCGTGCCTGGAGGTCCGCGTGACCTGCTCGTCGAAGTCGCAGCGGGGGAGGAGACCGGACAGCTCGAGAACCCGGCGCAGCTGGACCTCGCCCCAGGCCCCGCGCACGGTGGAGGCGCTGAGCGCGCTCGCCAGGGTCGCGGTCTCGGTGCGGAGCGACTCGGTCGACCGGCTCACCGCCGTCAGGCGCTCGCCCAGCTCGCCGAACTGCTCGACGCGGTCGCGCTCGAGCGAGCCGACCTGCCGCTCGACCCTGCCGATCGTGTCCCGGAGGGGCGCGAGCAGGGCCGCCGCCTCGGACGACTCGGCACGCGCCAGCTCGAGGTCCTCGAGCCGCGCCCGCAGCACGTCGCGCTCCGCCTCCGCTGCGGTCGCGCGCGACAGGAGCGACCCCCTGGCCCACAGGAAGGCAATGAGCCCGCCGAGGGCGGCGCCGACGACGAGCGCGGCCACGAGTGCTGCGTCCATGCCGCCACCGTCCCAGACCGCACCGACAGCGCCCGGCACGCCACGCCGTCCGAGACGTCTGGTAGACAACCTCCCTGTGAGCGAGTTCGACGAGGCCATCCGGCTCGAGCAGGGGGACAGCCCCACCACCCGGACCGGCACCTTCACCGAGGACTGGATGATCGGCAATGCCGTGAACGGTGGCATCGTCATGGCGGCCGGTCTCACGGCGCTCGGCCAGCACCTGGCCGCAGACCCCACCGAGACGACCCGCCACGTCGACCCCGTCGTCGTCAGTGCCTACTTCATGACCGCCGCCACACCGGGCGGCTTCACCGCGTCGACGGAGGTGATGCGAACCGGCCGCAGGCTGTCGACGGGCCAGGTCAGCCTGCTCCAGGAGGTCGACGGCGACGCGGTCGAGCGGATGCGCGCCATCGCATCCTTCGGCAACCTCGACGCCGTGGTGTCGGACCGACAGTCACCGCCACCTGACCTGCCACCACCCGACGAGTGCCTGTCCTCCGACGATGCCCCGCCCGACTTCCTGCAGCACAGCCGCTTCCTCGACCGGGTCGAGATCCGGCTCGACCCCGAGACCGCGGGCTGGGCGATGGGCAGACCGTCGATGCGGGGAATCATCCAGGGCTGGCTGCGGCTGCGCGACGGTCGGGAGCCCGACACGACGATGCTCGCCCTCGCCCTCGACGCCTTCCCGCCGGTCGCCTTCGACCTCGGGCTCTACGGCTGGACGCCGACGCTCGAGTTCACCGGCCACATCCGCCGCCGGCCCGCCCGGGGCTGGCTCCGGGTCGTCCTCACCACCGAGAACCTCGGCGGCGGGATGCTGGAGGAGGACGCCCGCATCTGGGACTCGACCGGCTCGCTCGTGGCCCAGTCCCGCCAGCTCTGCGGCGTCCGCCCCGCCGGCTGAGGGCGGGAGGGCTGGCACCGAGGGTGGGCTGGGAGCGAGCTCAGCGGCATACGACATGGTCAGGTGTCCGCCGCACGGCCACTAGACTCTTGACCCCGTGGCCCTCACCATCGGAATCGTCGGACTGCCCAACGTCGGCAAGTCCACTCTCTTCAACGCCCTGACCAAGAACAGCGTCCTCGCCGCGAACTACCCCTTCGCGACGATCGAGCCCAACATCGGGGTCGTGCCGTTGCCCGACGAGCGGCTGGCCAAGCTCGCCGAGATCTTCGGCTCCGAGCGGATCATCCCGGCGACCGTGAGCTTCGTCGACATCGCCGGCCTCGTGCGGGGTGCGAGCGAGGGGGAGGGCCTCGGCAACAAGTTCCTCGCCAACATCCGCGAGTCCGACGCGATCTGCCAGGTCGTGCGTGCCTTCCAGGACGACGACGTCGTCCACGTCGACGGCAAGGTCGACCCGCAGGGCGACATCGCCGTCATCGAGACCGAGCTGTGCCTCGCCGACCTCCAGACCCTCGAGAAGGCCGTGCCCCGCCTCGAGAAGGAGGCCCGCATCAACAAGGAGAAGCGGGCCGCCCTCGACAACGCCGTGGCCGCGCAGAGAGTGCTCGAGGAGGGCAGGACGCTGTATGCCGCTGGGTCGGCTGCGGGCGTCGACCTCGAGATGGCGAGGGGGCTGGGTCTGCTGACGACCAAGCCGTTCATCTACGTCTTCAACCTCGACGAGGACCAGCTCGCCGACGAAGACCTCAAGCGCGAGCTCGGCGAGTCGGTCGCTCCCGCCGACGCCGTCTTCCTCAACGCCAAGCTCGAGATGGACCTCATGGACATGGAGGCCGACGAGGCCCTCGAGCTGCTCCAGAGCTTCGGGGCGAAGGAGTCGGGGCTGAACCAGCTCGCGCGGCAGGGCTTCCACACCCTCGGGCTGCAGACCTATCTCACCGCAGGCCCCAAGGAGGCGCGGGCCTGGACGATCGGCAAGGGCTGGACGGCGCCGCAGGCTGCCGGCGTGATCCACACCGACTTCCAGCGCGGCTTCATCAAGGCCGAGGTCGTCTCCTTCGACGACCTGGTGGCGGCCGGGTCCATGGCTGCCGCCAAGGCGGCCGGAAGGGTGCGCATCGAGGGCAAGGACTACGTCATGCAGGACGGCGACGTCGTCGAGTTCCGCTTCAACGTGTGATCAGGGACGTTTGCGCAGGTCATCCCGGTAGGCACCGGGGTGGACGTAGGTGCATCAGCACGCACCGAGGTCCCCGTTGTGTGG
>NZ_JAJJPG010000171.1:0-6216 GCF_032907665.1 Intrasporangium sp. | reverse complement strand
GGGCCGTTCTCGTGTGGCGGAGGCGGCGGGATTTGAACCCGCGAGAGGTTTTATCCTCAACCCGCTTAGCAGGCGGGCGCACTAGGCCACTATGCGACGCCTCCACGCGCATGCGTCCGGGAAACAGACACACGAGCGTGCACAGGCTACCGGGGTGGCGGTTCCCGGGCCAAAACGGGGTCCGGTGCCAACCTTCCCCGGGTTCGGAACGTCCTCACAGATGGACAGTGCAGAATGTTGTCGCGCCCCCGCGCGCCCCCTGCCCGAGAGGAACCCATGGACGACCAGCCGATCCGGCGACCTGCCTCGGGCGGGGGCCGCAGGTCGCTGCGTCGCGAGCTGTCGGCCGGCTTCCGGCGCGCGCTCGGCCTCACGGCTCTCAGCACGCTCCTTCCGGGTGCCGGCCTCACCCGGACGCGCAGTCGCGCCGTTGGCTGGGCCCTGGTGATCACGTTCCTCGCCGGCGTCGCCGCGCTGGCCTACCTCGTGGCCACGCGTGGGCTGACCAACGTCGGCCTGCTCATCGCCAGCAACACGCGCTACCTGCTCCTGCTCACCATCGTCCTCGCCGTGGGCGGCTTCGTCTGGTGCGGCTCGATCATCGCGACGGCCGTTCAGGCTCGGCCGCGGCGCCTTGACCGGGCCCGCACCCGGTCCCTGGCCATCTTCACCACGCTCATGGTCGCGCTCGTGGGCGGCACCGCCTACAAGGGGGCGGAGTTCGCGCTCATCGGCCGCGACACCGTCGACGTGATCTTCAAGGCCTCCGGCCTCAAGCCCGGCGACGGCGCCAAGGTCGTCAACGAGCCGGACGTCGACCCGTGGCGAGACACCCCCCGCGTCAACATTCTGCTGCTCGGCTCGGACGCCGGCGTCGGCCGGGACGGCACGCGGACCGACTCGATGATCGTCGCGAGCACCGATACCAGGACCGGGCGCACCGTGCTCATCTCCCTGCCGCGCAACCTCCAGCGGGTCCCCCTGCCGGAGACGAGCAAGCTGCGCGACTGGTGGCCGAGCGGGGTCTACGGCGACCCGCGGTGCCCCCGCCAGGAGCGGGACCCCAACGACCCGTGCATGCTCAACGCGATCTGGTCCGAGGTCGACCAGTACCGCGAGGAGCACCCCGAGGCCTACCCCGGCGACGAGGCTCCGGGCAGGTCCGAGACCCGTGACGTCATCGGGGAGGTCCTCGGCCTCGAGATCGACCACACCGTCGTCGTGGACCTCGAGGGTTTCCGGGAGCTGATCAACGCCATGGGGGGCGTCACCATCAACGTCAAGCTCGGCGGCTACGACGGCAAGCAGCCGCTCCCCTACGGCTCGCAGAACCCCGACGGCAGCTACGCCCACTACTTCGACACACCAGGCCCCATGAAGATGAACGGCTACCAGGCGCTCTGGTACGCCCGCTCGCGGGCCGCGGACGACGACTACAACCGGATGTCGCGCCAGCGTTGCGTCGTGCAGGCCGTCGTCGACCAGGTGAGCCCCACGTCGATGCTCGCCAAGTACGCAGACGTCGCCCGCATCGCCCGCGAGAACATCTACACCGACATCCCCGCCGAGAACCTGTCCGCGTTCGTCGAGCTGGTCCAGCGCATCCAGAGGGCAGGATCCTTCGTCAGCCTGGGCATCGACCCGAACCACGGGATCAACACCGGCAACCCCGACTACGAGGAGATCCGCAAGCTCGTCCAGAAGGCCATCGACCCACCCAAGCCGAAGCCCCAGCCCAGCAGCACGAGCACGCCGAAGCCCGGCAGCACGTCGCCGACCACGCCCAAGCCGGCCACGACCACGACCGCTCCTGCCGAGGTCGACCCCTGCCTCTGAGCGTGGCCCCGTGCTCCTGGGGACACGACGCACCGGACCGCCGGTCGACAGTGCACAATGTTGGGGCTGCCTCCACCAGCCGATGATCGAGGGGACCACATGACCGTGCACCGCGACGGGCGCGTCACTGCGCCCGCGGGACGCGGTTCCGTTCGACGACAGCTGCGCAGGGGCTACCGACGCTGCATGCGTCTGATCGTGCTCGGAACGGCCGTGCCGGGCGCGGGTCTCATCCGGACCCGGGCGAAGAAGGTCGGCTGGATGATCTTGGCCGTGTTCCTCCTGAGCATCGGGGCGGTGGCCTATGTCCTGTCCACGCGTGGTGTGAAGGGCCTCGGCCTCTACGTTCTCGGCCACCCCGACCTGCTGCAGATCGCCGGTGTCGCCCTCGCGGCTGCTGGGCTGGTGTGGTGCGGGTCGATCGTCGCGACCGCCGTCGCCGCCCGCCCGGAGTGGCTCGACCGGTCGCGGACCCGCGTGCTCGCCGTCCTCACCACCCTCATGGTCGCCCTCGTCGGCACCGGCATGTACAAGGGGGCCGAGGCCGCCCTGATCGCCAAGGACACCATTGCCGGGGTCTTCCGGGCGCAGCCGCTGGCCGCAGGGCACGGCGCCAAGGTGGTCAATGAGCCGGACGTCGACCCGTGGCGGGACACCCCCCGCGTCAACATCCTGCTCATGGGGTCCGACGCGGGGATCGGGCGCACCGGCACCCGACCTGACTCGATGATCGTGGCGAGCATCGACACGCGGACTGGTCGCACCGTCCTCATCTCGGTGCCCCGCAACTTCGAGTGGGCGCCGCTGCCCGAGGACAGCCCGTTGCGCGAGCTGTGGCCCGAGGGCACGTACGGCGGCAGCCATGACGCACCGAACTGTCCCCGAAAGGCGGCCGACCCGGCCGACCCGTGCGCCATCAACGCGATCTGGACCGAGGTCGAGCAGTTCCGTGAGAGCCATCCGGAGGCCTACCCGGATGACGAGGTGCCCGGGCGCAGCGAGACGCGCGACGTCGTCGGTGAGGTCCTCGGCCTCAAGATCGACCACCTCGTCGTCATCGACCTCAAGGGCTTCACCGAGCTGGTCAACGCCATGGGTGGCGTGGAGGTCAACGTCAAGCTCGGCGGCGTCGACGCCAACATCCCCCTTCCCTACGGGCCGAAGTTCGCCGACGGCACCTACAAGCACTACTTCGACGAGCCGGGGCCCCGGCAGCTCAACGGCTACGAGGCGCTCTGGTACGCCCGCACCCGCGCCGCGGACAGCGACGACCACCGTCAGCAGCGACAGCGATGCGTCGTCCAGGCCGTCGTCGACCAGGTGGATCCCACGACGATGCTCACGAAGTATGCGAGCATCGCCAGGATCCTCAAGGAGAACGTCTACACCGACATCCCCGGGCAGAACCTGCCGGCCTTCGCCGAGCTGGTCGACAGAGTCCAGAAGGCAAAGATCACGAGCCTCGGCTTCTCGGCGAAGAACGGCTTCCCCTACAGCAGCAACCCCGACTATGAGCTCGTGAGGGAGCTCGTGCAGAAGGCCATCACGCCGCCGAAGCCGAAGGCCAAGTCGCAAGGCACCCCCACGACGAGCAAGACGACGCGGCCCAAGCCGACGCCGTCCCCGACGGAAAAGCCGGCCGTCGACGAGTGCGCCTGACCCCTGCACACGAACAGAGCCCCCCGGCCAAGCCGGGGGGCCCTGTCACAAACGACTGTTGGTGTCGCTCGTTGCGTTCGATCCTTGGGATCAGAGAGGACGCACTGCGTCGGCCTGCGGACCCTTCGGACCCTGCGTGACCTCGAACTCGACGCGCTGCGCCTCTTCCAGCGAACGGTAGCCGTTCGTCTGGATCGCCGAGTAGTGGACGAAAACGTCGGGGCCGCCGCCGTCCTGGGCGATGAAACCAAAGCCCTTCTCAGCGTTGAACCACTTGACGGTTCCCTGTGCCATACGGGTAACTCTTTCCTTCTTAGCCCTTGGGTCCACGCACCTCGCGAGGTCCCAGGCTGCCGCTTCTGCCACTCGTCGGGCGAACCCGTCGACGTCGATACCGAAAACCCGTCACCTTGTGGATGACGGGCACCTACTCGACTGCGAGGAACTGCAACTGCAACCGGATCGAACCTAGCACGCTACCGACGGGTCGTCCCCTCGGAAACACAGGCAATTTGTGGGATTCATCCGGAGTCCACCGAGGGGGCCTGTGGCGTCCCTCGTTTCGCATGGACAGGGGGGCGATCTCCTCGGATCGTCGCGACCATGTCCACGACACGGCGGGTGGCTCTGACGTCGTGCGCGCGGAAGACGGTGGCACCGAGCCAAGCCGCGACCGCGGTTGCCGCCAAAGAACCCTCGAGCCGCTCGTCGGGGGGCAGATCGAGGCTCTCGCCGACGAAGTCCTTGCGCGACAGCGCCTGAAGGACGGGGTAGCCCAACGCGGCCACGTCAGCCGTGTGCCGGAGCACCTCGAGGGAGTGCTGGGTCGTCTTGCCGAAGTCCAGTGTCGGGTCGATGAGGATCCGCTCGGGAGGTATGCCGCTGCGCTCGGCCTCGCGGGCACCGCGGGCGAGGGTGGTCACGACGTCGCGCACCACGTCGAGCGGGTCGTCCCCGAAGGTGACGCCGACCGGGTCGGTGCGGGGGGGCAGGCCACCGGTGTGGGAGATGACGTAGCCGGCACCGATCCGCGCAGCGACGTGGACGAGTTCCGGGTCGGCGCCTGCCCACGTGTCATTGACGAGGTCGACCCCGGCCCCACCCGCGGCGAGGGCGACACCCGAGCGCCACGTGTCGAGGCTGAGGATGGCGTCCGGGTGGGTTTCGCGTGCCCAGGCCAGGAAGGGCACGACGCGGCGCATCTCCTCGGACTCGTCGACGGCCTCACCCTCCTGCCCCGCGCGCACGCCTCCCACGTCGATGAGGTCCGCACCGAGCTCGAGGGCCTCCTCGAGCGCGCGCTTCGCGGAGTCCAGCTCGGCGTGTCGGTTGCCGGCGAAGAACGAGTCACGTGTCCGGTTGAGGATCGCCATGACGGCCGGACGGCCGGCATCGAAGGTCCGCCCTCGCAGCACGAGTGGTGGGGTGGTCGGCAGGGAGAGTGGCGCGAGCCCGGCAAGGACCGAGGCGAGGGTCGGGCCAGGGCTCCCGGCGTCGGCGCCGACGGCGGGCTCGTCCTCGGGGGTGGTCACATCTCCGTACCCTACGTGCGGGTCCTGGGCGCTCGCGTGCCGGGAGCGGCCGGCCCCGCGCATTCGGGGCCACTCGACCTGATGGTGCGAGCTCGCCGAGGCAGGCGGTGCGGACGGCGACGGCCTGCACGCCGAGGCAGGCGGTGCGGACGGCGACGGCCTGCACGCCGAGGCAGGCGGTGCGGACGGCGACGGCCTGTCACCTGGATGACAGTGAGGCAGTCACCGAGGCGACAGCCCTCCCCGCCCGAGCAGGAGCAGGCTGAAGACATCAGCGAGAACCTCCACATCCGGGAGTCATCATGAACGTCATCGCCCTCGAGACGCGTCACTCCGCTCACACCTGGGACGTCGAGCCCCGCACCCCGTGGCACGACTGGGCCTGCTGGGTCCCCGGTCGTCACCACGACGAGCTGGTCCCCGCCGCGCGCTTGGGGCGACACGACCCCGATGCCGGCCACCACGCCCAGGTCGCCTGACCTGCGCGCCGAGTGCTCGACGAGTGTCCTGCAGGGCGCGCCGGCGGTCAGGACGCGATGAAACGCCGCAACGCGGCACCATCGACGATCTCCAGCCGGCCGCCGTCGAGCTGCCTGACCCAGCCTCGCCTCACCAGCGCGGCCAGCGCCCGGTTGAGCGACTGCCTCGTCACACCGAGCATGGCCGCCACACCCGACTGGCTCGTCACGAACGTCGTTGTCGGACGGCCGCCTTCACCATCGACGGCCTGCTCGAGGATGAGCTTGCCGAGGCGCCGGGGCAGGTCGAGCAGGACGAGGTCGGCCGTCGTGTCGGTCAGGTGGCGTACCCGGGCAGCGAGCTGCTGGGCGACGTGCCAGGCCGAGACGGGGTTCGCCAGGAGGACGTCACGGACCACGCCACTCGGCACGCTGAGCAGGACCGACGACTCGATGGCGTCGACCGAGGCGGAGCGGGGCTGCTCGTCGACGACGGACAGCTCGCCGATGGTGGCTCCCGGCTCGACGAACGACAACGTCAGCTCGTCGCCCTGGACTGAGTCCCGGAAGACCCTGAGGCGGCCACTGCGAACGAGGAAGAACGTGTCGCTCGGCTCACCCTCGAGGAACAGGACCTGCCCGCGGACCACACGCTGCACGGAGGTCCGCTCGGCGAGGCGCCCGAGGTCTGCGGGATCGAGTCCCGCAAAGAGCTCCACACCTGCCAGTTC
>NZ_JAJJPG010000170.1:0-6333 GCF_032907665.1 Intrasporangium sp. | reverse complement strand
GCTGAGCCGGCTCAGCGGCATACGCTCGGCGTGTCGTCCTCCCGCACCCGCGTGCGGAGGAAGGCCTCGATGACGGCCCTGCCGTGCTCGGTGAGGATCGACTCCGGGTGCCACTGGACGCCCTCGATGTGGGCGTGGAGCCGGTGGCGCACGCCCATGAGCTCGCCCTCCGCGCCCCACGACGTCGGCTCCAGGCACTCCGGCAGCGATCCCGGGTCGACGACGAGCGAGTGGTAGCGGGCGACGGCCACGCCCTGAGGTAGCCCGGCCAGCAGGCCCCGGCCGTCGTGGCTGAGGATGTCGGTCCGCCCATGGACCGGTCGCGACGCGCGAACCACCTTGGCCCCGAAGGCGGCTCCAACGGCCTGGTGACCGAGGCAGACCCCGAGCACCGGTGTCGTCGGGCCCAGGAGCCGGATGGCGGCAACGCTGATCCCTGCCCGGTCGGGTGCGGCGGGTCCCGGGGAGACGAGCAGGTGCGTGAGCGCGCCTGCCAGCCGCAGGGCCTCGACCTCGGACAGCGAAATGGCGTCGTTGCGGACGACGACGGCCCGTGCTCCTGCTTCCTCGACGTAGTGCGCCAGGTTGTGGACGAAGGAGTCGTAGTTGTCGATGACGAGGACCTGGGCCGTCCGGTGCGACGTGACAGCGACGTAGGGCACCTGAACCGGCGCGGGAGCAGCCGGCGCGGGGCCGGCCGGCGCAGGGGCCTCGGATCGGGATGGCCGGTTCGGCTGAGCACGGGGGCTGGCGCCGGCGCCCACCGCCGAGAGCAGGGGATCTGCCTTGTCATGGCACTCGGCCAGCTCCTCGGCGGGATCCGACAGCGTCGTGATGCCGCCGCCGACACCGAGCCAGAGGTTGTCACCTGCGAACTCGAAGGTCCGGATGGCGACGGACAGCTCCAACCCCGCCGCTGGGCTCGCGTAGCCGATGGCCCCGGTGTAGGCCTCGCGCGCCGTCGTCTCGACGGCGTTGATGAGTCGCAGCGCTGCGACCTTCGGGGCGCCGGTCACCGAGCCCGGGGGGAAGGTCGCCCGAAGCAGGTCGCCGTCCTCGATGCCCGGCCGGAGCTCGCCGACGACGTCGGACACGAGGTGTCGGACCGCATGCTCCTCGACCCGGTTGAGGGCGGGCACCCGGACCGACCCCGGGACGCACACCCGGGCGAGGTCGTTGCGCATCAGGTCGACGATCATGACGTTCTCCGCCCGGTCCTTGACCGACGCGGCAAGGAGGTCGGGGTTGCTGTCGGTGGGGGCCGTGCCCTTGATGGGAGAGGTGAGCACCGACCGGCCTCGCCGGCGCAGGAACAGCTCAGGCGAGAAGCTGGCGAGCGCCGAGCCCGGCCAGCCGAGGAAGGCCGCGAACTCGGGCCGCAGACGCCGCCAGCCCCGGACGAAGAGGTCGACCGGGGCCCCGGTGAAGGGCGCCTCGAGACGCATCGTGATGTTGGCCTGGAAGAGCTCCCCCGCCGCGATCGCCTCCCGCGTCCGGCGAACCGCGGCCTCGTGGGTCGGGCCGTCAGGGACGGCGCGCACCGTGCCGAGGGAGTAGGGGCGGGGCCGGCCGTGCGCCGCCGCGAGGTCCCTGAGGAAGGCGGACCTGCGCTCCTCCTCGATGTCGGGGTCCTCGATGCCGGCGAGCCGCTCGAACCACCACGTGCCGGAGCGGCGGACGAGCACCCGGTCGTAGAACGCGATGCGGTGCGGCGGCTGCGGGTCCGGTCGAGGCGGGGGCTTGCCGAGCTGCTCCAGCCCTGCCCCGAGCTGGTAGCCCCACGAGCCGATCCACCCGCCGCCGAAGCGGTGGCCGTCCTCTCGGTCCGCGTCGGGCAGGGCGTGGCCACCGCCGAGGAGCGAGAACGGGTCGGCATGCGGGTCCGCCACGACGAGCGGGTCCCACGCGATGATCGCGGCGCCGTCGTGCCATCGCCCGATGAGGGCGACGAGATGCGGCCGGTCGCGCAGCGCAATGAGCAGGTCCACTGGTTCGCGGTCCTCGTGGAGCTGGGACCGCTCGACGCGGACCCGCGGCATCACGGGGTCCGGGCGATACCGGCGAGCAGTCGGGCCAGCTCGTCCGGGGCGGTGACCATGGCCTCATGGCCCGTGTCGATCTCGTGCACCGCCCAGCCGCGCTCACGGGCCCGCTCCGCGTAGGGGGTGAAGACCCGCATCCAGCCCACGCACTCGATGAAGGACCCCGGCACCTCGGACTCGCCCCGACCGAGGCGCACCGGCTCCGTGTAGGTCAACCACGGGTGGGGTGTCAGCCGCGGCTGCAGCCACGCGAGGTCATCCTCGTCGGACACGCCGAGCACCTCGAGCGAGCGTGGCGGGATGAGCCAGCCGAAGCCGGGACCGGCGACGGACTCCCGGTAGTGCGCGGCCACCGACTCCGGGAGCAGGTCGATGGCGGCCTCGCCGTCCTCGGGCAGGAACGCGTCGAGGTGCACCCGGTGAGCGATCCGGTCCGGGACGCGCTCACTCACGGCGCTGACGACCATGCCGGCGTAGCTGTGGCCGACGAGGACGACCCGCGTCAGGTCCTCCGCTTCGAGGAACCGCACGACGTCCTCGACGTGGGTGCCGAGCCCGACGCCCGGATGGAGGACGTGTGCCCGGTCGGAGACGCCGGTGAAGGTCGGGGTGAAGACCTCGTGCCCCTGGGCGGCCAGGCGCTCGCGGACTCGACGCCAGCACCAGCCGCCGTGCCACGCCCCGTGGAGCAGGACGAAGGTGCTCATGCTCGGGCCTCCCCGACCGCCCCGGAGGGTATTGGGCCGACTGCCTCCGCCGAGGCTGTGGAGGCGCCGACGAGCACCCTGGCCGGCGGCGTCTGGAAGAGCGCCAGCGCGGCGGCGGTGTTGGAGACGGGCACGTGGTAGGTGTCGTGGATCCGGGTCAGCCCGGCGCCGAGGGCGCCGCGCATGACGAGCCACATGATCAGCTCGATCCCCTCGGACCCGGCTTGGCTGATGTAGTCCTCGCGGGTCAGGGCGGCGAGGCTCTCGGGATCGGTCTCGATGCGCTCGAGGAACATCCGGTCGAACGTCTCGTTGATGAGCCCGGCGCGGGCGCCGGCCAGCTGGTGCGACATGCCCCCGGTGCCGAAGACCGCGACCGTGATGTCCTCCGGGAAGCTCCGGATGGCGCGACCGAGGGCCTCACCGAGTCGCAGGCACCGCTCGGCGGTCGGCTGCGGGTACTGGATCACGTTGACGAGGAGCGGCACGACCCGGGAGGGCCACGCGTCGCCGGGCTCGGGACAGTAGACGGAGAGGGGGACGGTGAGCCCGTGGTCCACCTCGAGCTGGTGGAGCATCGTGATGTCGAACTGCTCGTCGACGAGGGAACGCACGAGATGCTCGCTCAGGGCGGGGTGGCCCACGACCGTGGGCACCTGCCGCGCCCCCCAGCCCTCGTCGGCGACGGCGTAGTGGTCGGCCGTCCCGATGGCGAACGTCGGGATGACGTCGAGGTCGATGGCGTTCGCGTGGTCGTTGTAGACGACGACCACGACGTCGGGTCGGTGCTCGGCCATCCACTCGCGGGCGGGACCGTAGCCGTCGAAGAGCGGCTTCCAGTAGGGGTCGGTCGTCCTGTGGTGGTCCATGGCCGCCCCGATCGCGGGGACGTGCGAGGTCGCCAGACCCCAGATGATCTCAGCCAAAGCTCCGCCCTCCCGAGCGCATCGCGGTGGTGAACTGCTCCTCCGTCATCCCGGTGAAGACGCCGCCGAGGTGCTGGACCGACACCTTGTCGACCTGGGCGAGCTTGAAGACATAGAAGATCGACGCTCCGAGGTCCAGCATCGCAACCCAGTCCCGCTCCAGCACGGCCCTCCGCTGCTCCGGCGCGAGCCCGAACCGGTCGCAGTAGGCGGCCTCGTCGGCGAGGAAGGCGTGACGGTTCTCCTCCCGCCGGAACGACCCGCAGAGCCGGTTGATCGCCGCTCCCCGTCGTCCTTCCGAGACGTCGAAGACGTAGGTGTCCCGTGCCTGCTCCCGTCCGTCACGCATGGCTCTCCTCCTCGGGGTCGTCGTCGGTGCCAGGGCGACCGGTCCGCTGCACCTGGGCCTCCTGAGCCCTGGCCGCCTGGAGCTGGGCCTCCTGGGGGTGGGTGGCGAGCGGCTCGACGGTGGCCGTCATCCACGGGAACGTCGGCAGCGAGGCGAGGGCGTCATGGAGCTCGGTCGCGTCCCGTGCCTCCCACAGGCCGATGCCGCCGCGCGTCCCCGGCACGCGCCAGAGCTTGACGAGCAGGCCGGCTCGCCGCAGCTCCCCGGCGCGCTTTCGCTCCTCGGTGCGCAACCGCTCGCGTTCCTCGGCTCCCAGGCCAGCCGGAAGCGCCGTCTCGAACCGCACGAGGAACTCCATCAGCCCACCACCGCGTCCGTGAGGGCAGCACCGGTCCGGCGCTGGTGGCGCTGCTCCTCATGGTCGACGGCCGCCCGGAGCGTCTGCCGGAGCAGCGTCGCGATCGTCATCGGGCCCACCCCGCCGGGGACGGGCGTGATCCAGGAGGCCCGCTCGCGCGCCGCCTCGAAGTCGACGTCGCCGATGTTGCCGGGGTTGTAGCCGGCGTCGACGACGACCGCTCCTGGCTTGATCCACTCGCCCCGGATCAGCTCGGGGCGCCCCACGGCCGCCACGACGAGGTCCGCTCGCGACACGTGGTCAGCGAGGTCCACGGTGCGCGAGTGGCAGAAGGTGACGGTCGCATGCCGTGCGAGCAGCATCATGCCGACGGGGCGCCCGAGGATGGCGCTCCTGCCGACGACGACAGCGTGCCGTCCGGCGACCTCCACCCCGTGTGCGTCGAGGAGGGCGATGATCCCGCCCGGCGTCGCGGAGCTGAAGCCGTCCTCCCCGAAGGACATCCGCGCGAACGACGTGCGCGTGACGCCGTCCACGTCCTTGCCCGGGGCGATCGCCTCGAAGGCGGCGCGCTCGTCGACGTGCCCCGGGACGGGGTGCTGAAGGAGGATCCCGTCAACCTCGTCGTCACGCGAGAGCCGGCTGATCACGGCGACGAGGTCGTCGGTCGTGACGTCAGCGCCCAGCTCGATCCGCCGGGACAGGATGCCGACGTCGGCGCACCGGTTCGCCTTCATGGAGACATAGGTATGAGACGCCGGGTCGTCGCCCACGAGGACCGTGGCCAGCAGCGGACGCCGCCCGTGCTCCTCGAGGAACTGGCTCACGCCCCTCGCGATGTCGTCGTAGGACGCGATCGCGGTGGCCCTGCCGTCCAGGATCCTCCCGGTCATTGGACTTCGCTCTCCTTCGTCGGGCGGTGGGCGCGGTGGGTCAGAAGACGACGGTCGAGTTGCCGTCGCGGATGATGCGGTCATCGCAGTGCCAGGCGACGGCCCGGGACAGGACGAGCCGCTCGATGTCGGCGCCGCGGCGCTGGAGGTCGGCTGCGGTGTCCTCGTGCGTGGCCCGCACGACGTCCTGCTCGATGATGGGCCCCTCGTCGAGGTCCTCCGTGACGTAGTGCGCCGTCGCGCCGATGAGCTTGACGCCTCGCTCCTTGGCCTTGAGGTACGGTCCCGCGCCCATGAAGGCGGGCAGGAACGAGTGGTGGATGTTGATGACCGGGGCGCCGACGTCCTCGAGGAAGTCGCCGCTGAGGATCTGCATGTAGCGGGCGAGGACGAGGACGTCGATGTTGCCCTTGAGCAGGTTGAGCTGCTCCTTCTCCACCTCGGGCTTGGTGTCTCGCGTGACCGGAAGGTGAATGAAGGGGATGCCGAACTGGCGGACGTCCTCGCCGAGGTCGGGATGGTTCGAGATCACCATCGGGACAGTCATCGCGAGCTCCCCACGCCGTTGCCGCCAGAGCAGGTCGAGCAGGCAGTGGTCGGCCCTGGACACGAAGATGCCGACGCGCTTCGGCTTGCGCGCCTCGACGAGGCGCCAGGTGAGGCCGAACGCCTCGCCCAGCTGCTCGTCCAGCTCCTGGCCGAGCGCCTCCATCCGGTTCGGGAGGTCGGGCAGGTGGAAGACGGTGCGCTGGAAGAAGCGACCACCTCGCGGGTCGGACGAGTACTGGTCGAGCGACACGACGTTCGCACCCGCTCGGGACAGCAGGGTGGACACCGCGGACACGATCCCGGGCTGGTCGGCGCCCTGGACGATCAGCCGCCCCACGTCGGCGAGCGGTGCTGCGCTGGTGGTCATGACGTCCTCTCGTCCGCAAGCGTCGGTGTCGGCGGGCTCGACTCGCCCGTCCGGGGTCTGGGCTGCTGCCAGTCAAGCCGCCTCGGCCGCGTGGCACGACGGGCATCGCGCCGATCCTGAGCGCGACCTTTGACGCACGTCA
>NZ_JAJJPG010000169.1:3224-6403 GCF_032907665.1 Intrasporangium sp. | reverse complement strand
GCCCGGGGGCTGCGGCAGGGCTGGGAGGCCGCAGCGGGCTGGATGCCGGCTCAGCGGCATACGGACGAGTGTCGGGCGAAGCCCGGACGCCACGTAGTCTGTGCGCCATGCACCCCGTGGTGAAGCTCGTCCTCATCCTCGCGGTCGTCGTCGCCATCGCCGTCCTCTACGGGAGGATCTTCGGGCGGCGCGACCGGGAGGAGCGCTACGTCGGGCTGACCGACGCCGCCCGCGCCAAGGTCAGCCACGAGATCAGCGCCGGGCACAAGATCAACGCCATCAAGATCTATCGCGAGGCCACCGGCGCGCCCCTGGCGGACGCCAAGCGCGCGGTCGACTCGTGGTTCGTCCCCGGGCACGGTCCGGGCGTGCGCGACGCCGCGGCGTCGTGGAGCGAGGGCCGGCTCACCGCCGAGGCACGGGCCCGCATCAGCGAGCTCGTCCAAGCCGGTCGCCGCGAGGACGCGATGGCGCTCTATGCACAGGCGACCGGTGCGAGCGACACCGAGGCCCAGGCCATCATCCGGTCGTGGGACACGACTCAGGACTACTGAGAGCCGGCCCCTCACGATGCACCGTCTGCCCTTCTACGGCACGACCGGCAGGTTCACGTGGCGCATGCTCGCCACCGTGCTCGTCGGCCAGTCCATCGCCGTCTTCTTCGGCGCGCTCGTCGCCCGCGCCATCGCTGCGACCGGCCCGGACGCGAAGCACTCGACGACCTACCTGCTCGTGGGCTCCGCGCTCGCCGTGCTCAGCATCGTCGCTGCCGGGCTGCTGCGCCGACCCTACGGCGTGACCCTCGGCTGGCTCGTGCAGCTCCTCACGCTCGTGAGTGCCCTCGTCGTCACCGCGATGCTCGTCGTGGGCCTGATCTTCCTCGCCCTGTGGGTCACCTGCCTCGTCATGGGCACGCGCATCGACGCCTCGCAGGCACAGCCCGGGCCGCCAACGGGCGAGGACGGCGTCGATAGGGTGGACGAGTGACCACCGAACGCTCCCTCGTCCTCGTCAAGCCCGACGGTTTCCAGCGCGGCCTCACCGGGGAGGTGCTGCGCCGCATCGAGTCCAAGGGCTACACACTCGTCGCCCTCGCCGTCGTCACACCGACGCAGGAGCAGCTCGCGGCGCACTACGCCGAGCACGAGGGCAAGCCCTTCTACCAGCCGCTCGTGGACTTCATGGGCTCCGGCCCCGTCACGGCCGCCGTCATCGAGGGACAGGACTGCGTCAAGGGCTTCCGCGCCCTCGCGGGGGCCACGAACCCCACGGAGGCGGCACCCGGCACGATCCGCGGGGACTTCGGGCGTGACTGGGGCCTGAAGGTCCAGCAGAACATCGTCCACGGCTCGGACTCGCCTGAGTCGGCGGTCCGCGAGATCGGGATCTGGTTCCCCGGCCTCTGAGCTGGCCTCCTTCATCCGGGATGGCCTCCTGGCCGGGTACTGGTCGCCCGGACGTGCGCCGGACCTGGGCGCCCGGACCTGGGCGCCGGGACATGCGCAAGACACCCGGTCCGTCAGGACGTCGACGTCCACGATCTCGGCAGGCCCTCGGGGCACAATCCGGGTATGACGCCGATCGCTGGACTACGCCCCCTCGGGCGTGATCTGGCGATCGACCTCGGCACGGCCAACACGCTCATCCACGCCCGCGGCCGCGGCATCGTGCTCGACGAGCCGTCCGTCGTCGCCGTCGAGGCGGAGTCCGGGCGGCTCGTCGCGGCCGGCGTCCAGGCCAGGGAGATGCTCGGCCGGGTGCCGGGGACCATCCGCGCAGTCCGACCGCTCAGGGACGGTGTCGTCTCGGACGCCGACGAGGCGGAGCTCATGCTGCGCCTGTTCATCGACCGGGTCCGCACGTCCCGGGTGGCCCGGCCCCGCATGGTGTTGTGCGTGCCGAGCGACGTCACCGGCGTCGAGCGTCGGGCCCTCGAGGACGCGGCCCTCCGGTGCGGGGCGCGCCGCGTCTACCTCATCGAGGAACCGATGGCGGCCGCCATCGGTGCGGGGCTGCCCGTGCACGAGACAGCCGCGAGCATGGTGGTCGACATCGGTGGTGGCACGACCGATGTCGCCGTCATCAGCCTCGGGGGCATCGTCACGTCCACATCGGTGCGGGTGGCCGGGGACGAGGTGGACGAGGCCCTTGTCAGTCACGTCAAGTCCGAGTACTCCCTGCTCCTCGGCGAACGCAGCGCCGAGGAGATCAAGGTCGCGGTGGGGTCGGTCTTCCCCCTTCGGGAGGAGCTGACGACCCGGGTCCGGGGGCGTGACCTCGTCACCGGCCTGCCCAAGAGCGTGGAGATCGGTTCCGCCGAGGTGCGCCGCGCCATCGAGGGGCCGATCCTGCAGATCATCGAGCTGGTGCGGGCCACGCTCGACGTGTGCCCGCCCGAGCTCGCCGGCGACATCCTCGACCGGGGCATCACGCTCACGGGCGGGGGCGCGCTGCTACGGGGCCTCGATGCCCGGATGCGCCACGAGCTCGGCGTCCCGGTGACCGTCGCACCTGACCCGTTGCAGGCCTCGGCGCGGGGGGCGGGACGGTGCGTCGACGAGTTCTCCGGTCTCGAGCGGGTCCTCGTCGGCAGTCAGCGGCGCTGAGCGGTCACGGCGCGATGTCACTCCGTTCCAAGCAGCGGCTCCTCGGGATCCTGCTCGTCGTCACGGCCGGCGTCCTGCTCGCCGATCTTGCTGGCCACCCTGCCATCGGCGTGGTCCGATCGGTGTCCGGCGCCGCGCTCGGGCCGGTCCAGCGGTTCCTGGCCGGCGCCAGGCCCGCCGAGATGGCCGCCCTCTCCGCGGAGAACGCCCGGCTGCGTGCCCGGGTCGACTCCCTCGCGAGGCAGGTGGAGGTGCTCAGCGAGGTGCGCGACCTCGTGGGGTCAGGCCTCGCGACCGACCACACCGTGGTCATCGGGCAGGTCGTCGCCACCGAGCTGAGCCCGCTCGGCGGTCGCTCCGTCACCGTCGACGTCGGCGCCCGAGACGGGGTAGTCGTCGACACCACCGTCGTGAGCCGAGACGGCCTCGTCGGCCGTGTCGTGGCCGTGTCTCCGTGGACCAGCGACGTGCAGGTCCTCGGGGCCGACCAGTCCGTCGTCGCCGTCCGCGTCGGAGAGCGGGGACTGCTCGGGACCGTCGGGCCCGTCCCTGTCGGCAGTGGTGTCGGCAGTG
>NZ_JAJJPG010000169.1:0-3124 GCF_032907665.1 Intrasporangium sp. | reverse complement strand
CCGTGGCGGGAACTGGGTCGTCGTGGCCCTCCTCGCCTCGCTCTTCGCCCTGCTCCTCGGCCGGCTCGGCCAGGTGCAGCTCATCGAAGGACCGCCACCGCAGGCGCGGGCCGGCCTGACGACGCGGCTCGTGACCGCGCACGCGACACGAGGGGCCATCCTCGACCGCGACGGCAGGGCCCTGGTCGCCAACCGCTTCACGACCACTGTGACCGTGCCTCGCTCGGTCCTGCTCGATGCGCCTGACGGCGGCCGCGCGCTCGTGGCGGCGGTCGCCGAGGCCCTCGGGCGCCCGTTCGACGAGCTGTGGGGCAAGACCATGTTGTGCGGCACACGCGGAGCGCCACCGCCCCCCGTGTGCTTCAACGGGTCACCGTACGTCCCCATCCCGCTCGCGACCGATGTCGACTCCCGCCGTGCGCTCAGCCTGCTGGAGCGCCCGGAGGACTTCCCGGCGATCGGTGTGACGGCCGAGCCATCCCGCGACCACCCGCTGTCGGACACGGTGTCAGCAGCGCACCTCGTGGGCTACGTCGCGCGTCCGACCGCGGACGAGGTCGCGGGCAGCAGGGGTGAGATGGACGACGAGGACCTCGTCGGCCGGTCCGGTCTCGAGGCGGAGTACGACAGCCTGCTGCGCGGCAGCAACGGGCGCACGGTCGTGTCCATCGACCCGCGCGGGGCGGTCACCGGGACCGTCTCGTCCGTGCCGCCGACTCCGGGCCTCGACCTGCTCACCCACCTGGACGCCGACATCCAGGCGGCGGCCGAGAAGGCTCTGGCGCGGGCCGTGAGCCGGGCCCGCGCAGGTGGCCACGCGGCGGACTCAGGCGCGGCAGTGGTCCTCGACGTGACCACCGGCGCTGTCGTTGCGGCCGCCAGCCACCCCACCTACGACCCGGGGCTCTTCGTCGGCGGGATCAGCGCTGCCGACCTCCGGCGGATCACGGACGAGCGGGCCGGCGCTGCCCTCCGGTCCCGGGTCGTCGCCGAGACCTACCCTCCGGCCTCGACGTTCAAGGTCATCTCCGTGCCGGCAGCCGTCTCGGCAGGCGCCTCCCTCCGAGATCGGTACGACTGCACCCCGAGCTACCGCATCGGGGACCACGTCTTCAACAACTACGAGTCGCGCGGCTACGGGCCGATCAACCTGCACCGGGCGCTCGTCGTCTCGTGCGACACGGTCTTCTACCGGCTCGCCCACGAGTCCTGGCGCGCCCAGGGCGGGCTCGCGGCTCCGGTCAGCCGCGTCGACCCGTTCGTGGCGATGGCCCGCTCCTTCGGGCTGGGCCGGCCGACTGGCATCGACCTGCCGGGTGAGGCGGCCGGGACGATCCCGGACCGAGCCTGGAAGCGCGAGTACTGGGAGGCGACGCGGAAGGAGTCGTGCGAACGGGCCCGGACCGGCTACCCGAAGGTCGCCCGGGAGGACAAGGCGCGAGCCGCCTACCTCACCCGACTCGCGAAGGAGAACTGCGACAGCGGCTACCAGTACCGCGCGGGCGACGCCGTGAACCTGTCGATCGGCCAGGGCGACCTCGCCGTGACCCCGATCCAGATGGCAGTGGTCTTCGCGGCCATCGCCAACGGCGGCACGGTGTGGCAGCCGCAGGTGGCGGCTGGATTCCGTTCGAGCACGGGCGCAGTCACCGAGATCCCCCCGCATCGCGTCGGGACGGTCCCCGTGGCGCCCTCGGTCCTCGCCTATGTGCGGAGGGCGCTCGGGGACGTGACGAGGCCGGGCGGGTCGGCTGGCTCCGCCTTCGCGGGGTTCCCCCAGGACCGGTTCCCCGTCGCGGGCAAGACCGGCACCGGCGAGGTGTTCGGGCAGGACGCCACCGCGTGGTTCGGTGGCTACGGTCCGACGACCCGGCCCCGGTACGCCGTCGTCGTGGTCATCGGCCAGGGGGACTCGGGCTCACGGATCGCCGCGCCGGCCGTCCGCGAGATCTTCGAGGCGATCCGGCGCGAGCCCTGACCCCCACCTCATCGCCGAGCGCGTGTTCCTGCTCCCAGTGCGCGCTGGCTCCGAGCCGTCAGAACCGCCCAGATAGGCTGTCGCCATGGCTGATTTCGATGTGGTTGTGCTCGGTGCCGGACCCGGTGGCTACGTCGCGGCGATCCGCGCAGCCCAGCTCGGCAAGAAGGTCGCGGTCGTGGAGAAGCAGTACTGGGGCGGCGTCTGCCTCAATGTCGGCTGCATCCCGAGCAAGGCGCTGCTGCGCAACGCGGAGATCGCCCACATCATCACGCACGAGAAGAAGACCTTCGGCATCGAGGGTGACGCGACGATGTCGTACGCCGCGACCCACGCACGCAGCCGAGGCGTGGCCGACGCGAGCGCCAAGGGCGTGCACTACCTCATGAAGAAGAACAAGATCGAGGAGGTCGATGGCTGGGGGACGATCACCAGCGCCACCTCGATGGACGTCGCGCTCAACGACGGGTCGACGCGGTCGATCAGCTTCGACAACCTCATCATCGCGACCGGATCGGTGACGCGGATGCTGCCCGGCGTCGAGGTGAGCGAGAACGTCGTGACCTACGAGGAGCAGATCCTCGATCCGGAGCTCCCGGGCTCGATCATCATCGCCGGCTCGGGCGCGATCGGCGTCGAGTTCGCCTACGTCATGACCAACTTCGGCGTCGACGTGACGATCGTCGAGTTCCTCGACCGGATGGTCCCGACGGAAGATGCCGACGTCTCGAAGGAGCTGCTCAAGCAGTACAAGAAGCTCGGTGTGAAGGTCATGCTCGGCACGAAGGTCGAGGGAGTGGAGGACACCGGCTCGGGCGTGCGGGTCACGGTCAGCCCGGCTGCCGGGGGCGACCAGCAGGTACTCGAGGCGGACCGTCTCCTCTCCGCGATCGGCTTCGCCCCGCGCACCGAGGGCTACGGCCTGGAGGCGCTGGGGCTGAAGATGACCGACCGGGGCGCGATCGAGGTCGACGGGCGTTGCCGCACGAGCGTGCCGAACGTCTACGCGATCGGCGACGTCACAGCCAAGCTCATGCTCGCGCACACGGCCGAGGCGATGGGCGTGGTGGCCGCCGAGACCATCGGTGACGCGGAGACGATGGAGCTCAACTACGACATGATCCCGCGGGCGACGTTCTGCCAGCC
>NZ_JAJJPG010000168.1:0-6408 GCF_032907665.1 Intrasporangium sp. | reverse complement strand
GCGACGTCGACCCCCCACGACTCGTCGAACATCCACTCGTTCTTCGGGTTGTTGACGCGCGCGACGGTGCGCGGCACACCGAACTCGGTCTTCGCGAGCAGGGACAGCACGAGGTTGGCCTTGTCGTCACCGGTCGCCGCGACGACGACGTCGGACTCCTCGAGGCGGGCCTCCTCGAGCGCGGTCAGCTCACAGGCGTCGGCGAGCAGCCAGGACGCCTCCGGCACGCGCGAGGCCTGGACGTCGTCGGCGTCCTTGTCGATGAGCAGGACCTGGTGGCCGTTGGCGAGCAGCTCACGGGCGATCGAGCGGCCGACGCTGCCTGCCCCTGCGATGACGACGCGCATCTTTCCTCCTCAGGTTCCGGGTCCCCCACCAACCTACGACGGCGGCCCACTGGTTGCGCGAACCTCGGGTGGACGCTCAGTGGACGAGGGGCGGCTGGTCGCAGAGGCGCTCCACCCGGGGCAGGTCCTCACGCAGGAGGGCCAGGTGGACGAGGTCCCCGTGCTGCACGACCATGTCGGGGCGCGCGAGCTCACCCTGACCGAGACGGGTCACGTAGGCGACGCGCGCGCCTGTCCTCTCCTCGACCTCGGCGAGGGGGTGGCCGACCCACTCCTGGGCCAACGGGACCTCGGCGATGACGACCCTGCCGCTCGGGTCGGTCAGCTCGGGCATGGCTCCTGACGGCAGCAGCCGCTGGATGATCTGGTCCGCAGTCCACTTCACGGTGGCGACGGTGGGAATCCCCAGGCGCTGGTAGACAGCGGCCCGCTGTGGGTCGTAGATGCGCGCCGCGACGTGCTCGACACCGAAGGTCTCACGGGCGACCCGTGCGGCGAGGATGTTGGAGTTGTCGCCACTGCTCACGGCCGCAAAGGCGTACGCGCCCTTGATGCCCGCCGTGATCAGCGTGTCCCGGTCGAAGCCGATGCCGGTGACGGTCTGGCCCTCGAACGAGGTGCCGAGCCGGCGGAACGCGGACGCGTCAGCGTCGATGATGGCAACGTCGTGGCCGTGGGAGCCGAGCATGCGGGCCAGTGTGGAGCCCACCCTGCCGCAGCCCATGATGACGAAGTGCACGATCGCGACGCTACACCCAGCCGCGCGCCCTGGTGCCCCTGACCACTCCGCCCGCGCAGCTGCACGCAGGGTCCCCGCGCGGCGGCATACAGTGTCGTCGTGCCAGGTACCGGTTCGCTCTGGAAGCGCGTGCTCGTCGGGCAGGCGATGCGCAGCGACAGGCTGGGGGAGACGCTGCTCCCCAAGCGCCTCGCGCTCCCCGTCTTCGCGAGCGACGCCCTGTCGTCGGTGGCATATGCGCCCGACGAGATCCTCCTCGTGCTCGGACTGGCGGGCGGTGCCTACGCGGCCTCGCACAGCTGGCAGGTGACGCTCGCCGTCATCGTCGTGATGGTCGTCATCGTCGCGTCCTACCGGCAGAACGTGCACGCCTACCCCTCGGGCGGCGGGGACTACGAGGTGGCCAACGTCAACCTCGGCCCACGGGCCGGCCTCACCGTCGCGAGTGCTCTCCTCGTCGACTACGTGGTCATGGTCGCGGTGTCCGTGTCGTCGGGTGTGCACAACGCCGCGACGGTGCTGCCCTTCGTGCGCGGCAACGAGGTGCTGTTGGGTGTCGGGGTCGTCGTGTTCCTCACGGCGATGAACCTCCGTGGGGTCCGCGAGTCGGGCAAGGCGTTCGCCCTGCCCACCTACCTGTTCATGCTCGGGATCCTCGGCATGGGTGTCGTCGGCATCATCCAGCACTACGCCGGCACGCTCGCTCCGGCGCGCAGCGCCGACCTGACGCTCCTGCCCGGGGGTGGGGTGGACGAGGTGACCGGCCTCGCCGCTGCCTTCCTCCTCCTGCGCGCCTTCTCGTCCGGCTGCGCCGCCCTCACGGGTGTCGAGGCGGTCTCCAACGGGGTTCCGGCCCTCCGGCGACCGAAGAGCCGCAACGCCGCCACGACGTTGCTGCTCATGGGCGTGCTGTCCGTGGCGATGCTGGCCTCCATCGTCAGCCTGAGCCAGTGGACCGGCGTCAAGATCGCCGAGGACCCGGCGACGCAGCTGGTGCGCGACGGCAACCCCGTCGGCGACGAGTACGTCCAGCACACGGCGATCGGCCAGGTCTCCGAGGCCGTCTTCGCCGACTTCCATGCCGGGGTCGTCTTCGTCTCGGTCGTCACGGTCCTCATCCTCTTCCTCGCCGCCAACACGGCCTTCAACGGCTTCCCCGTGCTGGGGTCGGTGCTCGCCAGGGACGGCTACCTGCCTCGCCAGCTGCACACTCGCGGTGACCGGCTCGCGTTCTCGAACGGCATCCTCATCCTCGCCGGCGCGGCGGCGCTGCTCGTGGTCGTCTTCGGTGCCAACGTCAACGCCCTGCTCCAGCTCTACATCGTCGGCGTCTTCGTCTCGTTCACCGTGAGCCAGACCGGCATGGTGCGACACTGGACGCGGCACCTGCGCCTCGAGCCGGATCGCGCGGCCCGCCGTCGGATGCAGCGCTCCCGGGCCATCAACGCGGTCGGCGCGACGCTGTCCGGCACTGTCCTGCTCATCGTCATCGTCACGAAGTTCCAGCACGGCGCGCAGTACGCCGTCCTCGCCATGGCGGCGCTGTTCCTTCTCATGCGGAGCATCCAGCGGCACTACCGGAGGGTGAGCCAGGAGCTCGCCATCGACTGGGACTCCGACAAGCCGGTGCTGCCCAGTCACGTCCACGCCATCGTGTGCATCGCCAAGATGCACAAGCCGACGATGCGCGCCCTGTCCTATGCCCGGGCGAGCCGGCCCTCGGTCCTCGAGGCAGTCACCGTGGACGTCGACCACGATGACACGCAGGCCCTCGTCGCCGAGTGGGAGAGGCGGCAGATCCCGGTCACGCTCAAGGTTCTCGCATCGCCCTACCGGCAGATCACCGGCCCGATCCTCGACTACGTCCGCTCCATCCGCAGTGGCAACCCCCGAGACGTCGTCACGGTGTACCTGCCGGAGTACGTCCTCGGCCGGTGGTGGGAGCAGGTTCTGCACAACCACAGCGCGCTGCGCCTCAAGGCCCGGCTCCTGTTCACCCCGGGAGTCATGGTGGTGAGCGTGCCGTGGCAGCTGGCCTCCTCGGAGGGCGCGGAGCGGGAGTGGATCGACCAGCCGCCCATCCCGGGCTCGGTCCGCGGCGGCGACGCGTGAGCGGTCGTCGCCCCCGGGAGCGCCCTGCGGGAGGCGAGGACCTCACGGGCGTCGAGTGGACCGTCGACGTCGTCGCGGTCGCCCACGGTGGTCACTGCATCGCCAGACACGAGGGCCAGGTCGTCTTCGTGCGGCACGCGCTGCCCGGCGAGCGCGTCGTGGCCCGGGTGACGGAGGGCAGGGTCGGCGATCGTTTCGTCCGGGCCGACGCCGTCGAGGTGGTCGAGGCCTCGACCCACCGGGTCGAGCCCCCGTGCCGCTACGCCGCCGAGCGAGTCTGCGGCGGCTGCGACTTCCAGCACGCCTCGCTGCCCCACCAGCGCGAGCTCAAGGGCGCGGTCGTGCGTGAGCAGTTCTCACGGCTCGCCGGACTCGAGGTCGACGTCGAGGTCCGCGCAGTGCCCGGAGACGTCGATGGTCTGCGGTGGCGCACGCGGGTCGAGTTCGCCGTGGACCGCTCAGGGCGGGCCGGGCTCCGCGGCCATCGCTCCCGGCGCATCGTCCCGGTCGACGACTGCCTCATCGCCACCGAGGCGGTGGTCGCGTCCGGCGTCCTCGACACGACCTGGCAGGACTGCACCGCCGTCGACGTCATCGACGCCGCGCACCCGGACGAGCCGGTCCTCGTCCCCCTGCCCCACGCTGCCGAGGGAGGCGGGGTCGTCGGTGAGCGGGCCAGCGACGGCTCGTGGGTGGGGGAGTACGTCGTCGCCGCGCGAGGGTTCTGGCAGGTGCACCCGGGCGCCGCCTCGACCTTCCTCTCGCGTGTCGTCGCACTCCTCGAGCCCACTGCCGGCGACCGCGTGATCGACCTCTACGCCGGGGCGGGCCTGTTCACGATGCGCCTCGGCGAGCTCGTCCTGCCAGGCGGCTTCGTCCTGGGGGTGGAGGGCGACACCCGCGCCGTCTCGAACGGCAGGCTCAACACCGAGGACCTCGACGACGTCGAGTGGCGAGCGAACCGCGTCGACCGCGAGCTCGCGTCCCTCGTCGCCCAGGGGGTCACGGCGGACCTCGTCGTCCTCGACCCGCCGCGCACCGGCGCGGGCCGGGACGTCATCGGGCATCTCGCCGACCTGGGGCCCCGCCGCGTCGTCTACGTGGCCTGCGACCCGGCCGCGCTGGCGCGAGACGTCAGGTCCGCCCTCGACTGCGGATTCCGGTTGGCCCACCTCGAGGCGTGGGACGCCTTCCCGATGACTCACCACGTCGAGTGCATCGCGGTGCTGGAGCAGTCCGGCTGAGCGTGTCAGTCGGTCCCGGGGTGAGGCCCGCGGCAGCGGGAGGGTACGGGCACGGGGAAGCAAGCCCAGCGGCATACGCCTCGGAGGGTCGGATCCGGCCACGGACCCGGGCTGACAACAGCGGGGGCGTATGGTTAGATATCTTGATATCAAGATAAATCAAGCGCGACATCCAACAGAGTTGCTGGAAGGAGCCCACTGTGGGCAGTGTTGACAGCTTCAATGCCAAGGGGACCCTCGAGGTCGGCGGCCAGTCATACGACATCTACCGGTTGGCGCAGGTCGAGGGGCACGAGACCCTCCCATACAGCCTCAAGGTCCTTCTCGAGAACCTCCTGCGCACGGAGGACGGCGCCAACATCACCGCTGACCACATCCGCGCGCTCGGTGGCTGGGACGCGGAGGCCGAGCCCAGCACGGAGATCCAGTTCACCCCGGCACGCGTCATCATGCAGGACTTCACCGGTGTGCCCTGCGTCGTCGACCTCGCGACGATGCGTGAGGCCGTCGCAGACCTCGGCGGCGACCCCGCGAAGATCAACCCGCTCGCTCCGGCCGAGCTCGTCATCGACCACTCCGTGATCATCGACGTCTTCGGCCGTCCGGACGCCTTCGAGCGGAACGTCGAGATCGAGTACGAGCGCAACCGGGAGCGCTACCAGTTCCTGCGGTGGGGCCAGACCGCGTTCGACGACTTCAAGGTCGTCCCGCCGGGCACCGGCATCGTCCACCAGGTCAACATCGAGCACCTCGCCCGCACCGTGATGGTCCGCGAGATCGATGGTCAGCGGGTCGCCTACCCCGACACGTGCGTCGGGACCGACTCGCACACGACGATGGTCAACGGCCTCGGCGTCCTCGGCTGGGGCGTCGGCGGCATCGAGGCCGAGGCGGCCATGCTCGGCCAGCCCGTCTCGATGCTCATCCCGCGCGTCGTCGGTTTCAAGCTCTCCGGATCCATCCCGAGCGGCGCGACGGCCACCGACGTCGTCCTGACGATCACCGAGATGCTCCGCGAGCACGGCGTCGTGGGCAAGTTCGTCGAGTTCTACGGCGAGGGCGTTGCCCAGGTGCCGCTCGCGAACCGCGCGACGATCGGCAACATGAGCCCGGAGTTCGGGTCCACGTGCGCGATCTTCCCGATCGACGAGGTCACGCTCGAGTACCTGCGCCTCACCGGTCGCTCCGACGACCAGGTCGCCCTCGTCGAGGCCTACGCCAAGGAGCAGGGCCTGTGGCTCAAGGCCGGACCGGGCCAGCCCGAGGCGCGCTACAGCGAGTACCTCGAGCTCGACCTGTCGACCGTCGTCCCGTCCATCGCCGGGCCGAAACGCCCGCAGGACCGGATCGCCCTGACCGACGCCAAGGAGGCCTTCCGCAGGGTGCTCCCGACCTATGTCGCCCATCATGAGGGCGACCCCGGCGCCGCCGCGAGCTTCCCTGCGAGCGACCCCACCGCTCCGGTCAACGCCCACGAGGTGCCGGGGCAGAACGGCGGCGACAAGCCCGCCGAGGAGGGCAACGGTGTCACGCGACCGAGCCGCCGCGTCCCCGTGAGGATGGCCGACGGCCGCGAGTTCCAGATCGACCACGGCGTCGTGGCGATCGCGTCGATCACCAGCTGCACCAACACGTCCAACCCGTCGGTGATGATGGCGGCGGCGATGTTGGCCAAGAACGCCGTCGACAAGGGCCTCACGGTCGCTCCATGGGTCAAGACCTCGATGGCCCCGGGCTCCAAGGTTGTCTCCGACTACTACGAGAAGGCCGGCATGTGGCCCTATCTCGAGAAGCTCGGGTTCCACCTCGTCGGCTACGGCTGCACGACGTGCATCGGCAACTCGGGGCCGATCATCGACGAGATCTCCCAGGCCGTCAACGAGCACGACCTCGCCGTCGTCTCCGTCCTCTCCGGCAACCGCAACTTCGAGGGCCGGATCAACCCCGACGTCAAGATGAACTACCT
>NZ_JAJJPG010000167.1:0-6438 GCF_032907665.1 Intrasporangium sp. | reverse complement strand
TCCTCCCGCCGGAGCCGGGGCGCGGCCTGCAGCTGCTGCCCGAGCCCGACGAGGGTGACGTCTACCTCGACTTCGAGGGTGACCCGTGGGCCGAGGACGGCGCCGGCCGGGAGTACCTCGCAGGCATCTGGACGCGGCAGGGCGACTACATCGACTTCTGGGCACACGACTTCGCCGAGGAGGGGCGCCTCACGACAGAGCTCATCGACTGGCTCATGGAGCGGTGGGCCACGCACCCGGGGATGCACGTCTACCACTACGCCGCCTACGAGACGACGGCACTGAAGCGGCTCGCGGGCGTGCACGCCACCCGCGAGCACGAGCTCGACCAGCTGCTGCGGGGGGAGCGTTTCGTCGACCTCTACGCCGTCGTCCGCCAGGGCCTGCGGATCAGCAAGGGGTCCTACTCGATCAAGAAGCTCGAGGAGTTCTACTGGGGGCACGTGCGCGCGTCCGAGGGCGCCGGTGTCGCCGACGGACTCTCGTCCGTCGTCGAGTACGAGCGGTGGCTCGTCGGGCGGGACGAGGGCACGCCCGAGCAGGGCATCCTCGACGAGATCCGTGACTACAACGAGGAGGACGTCCGCTCCACGCTCGCCTTGCACGAATGGCTCGAGGACCGTCGCGGCGAGCTCGAGAGCCAGGGACACGTGCTGACCCGGCCGGTGCCCGAGGAGGTCCGGGAGCTCAGCGACGAGGAGCGGTCGGAGATCGACCTGGCCGAGCGGCTCGTCGCGGCCGGCGAGGACCTGCTCGCAGGCCTCGTCGGGTGGCACCGGCGCGAGCAGCGGCCCGAGTGGTGGGACTTCTTCCGCTACAAGGAGCTCGACACGGCCGACCTCGTCGAGGACGGCACGGCGATCGGGGACCTCGGCGAGCCGGTCGAGGTCGGGGCCGTCAAGCGATCCCGGATCTGGCGCTACCCGTTCCCGCCCCAGGACTGCAAGGTCGCGGTCGGCAAGTACGTCCCCGACGTCGACACGCACGGGCCGGTCGGCAAGGTCGTCGCCATCGACGCCGTCGAGGGCTGGATCGACCTGTCGATGAGCAAGACGCTGGATCCGCCCCGACCGCGGGGAATCGGTGGGCCCGGACCGGTCATGGACCAGGTGCTCCGACAGAGCCTCGCGCGGACGGCCGAGCTGCGACTGCACGGCGGGGCGAGCCTCGCGACCCGTCTCATCGACCGGGTGGTGCCACCGCGGGACCTGCTCGCGGTGCGGCCCGGGGAGTCGGCCAAGGACGTCGTCGTGCGGGTGGGCATGGGCCTCGATGGCGAGGTGCTGGCCGTCCAGGGCCCGCCGGGCTCGGGCAAGACGACTGCCGGCTCCGCGCTCATCCGCGGCCTCCTCGACGCAGGCCACACCGTTGGTGTCACCGCGCAGTCCCACGCCGTCATCCTCAACCTGCTCCGTGAGGTGGGCCGGCCCGCACTGCACAAGTGCGGCTCCAACGGCGACGAGCCCGAGGCGGGGGACGGGCTGGTCCGCCACGTCACCGACAACGGCGAGGTCGCCGCCGCCCTCTCCTCAGGAGAGACGCAGCTCGTCGGGGGCACGGCGTGGCTCTGGTCGAGAGAGGAGCTGGCCGACGCCGTCGACGTGCTCGTCATCGACGAGGCGGGGCAGTTCTCCCTCGCGAACGCCGTCGCCGTCGCACCGGCCGCGAGCTCACTCGTCCTGCTCGGGGACCCGCAGCAGCTGATGCAGCCCACGAAGGCCGCGCATCCCTACGGGTCGGGCATCTCGGCCCTCGACCACCTGCGCACCGAGGGGGAGACTGCCCACGACGTCATCCCGGCCGATCGCGGCGTCTTCCTCGACCGGACCTTCCGAATGCACCCGACCCTGACCGCCTTCGTGTCCGAGCTCGCCTACGAGGGGCGGCTGGAGTCCGCCCCCGGTCGTGAGCGGCTGGCGGTCGACGCGCCCGGGCGTCTCTCCGGCGACGGGCTGCGGTGGGTGCCGGTCGAGCACACGTCCGTCGTCGAGCAGGCCAGCCAGGAGGAGGCTGACGTCGTGCGCGCGCTCGTGGACGACCTGCTCCGCGGCGCCTGGACGAGCGCCGACGGGACCGTGTCGCCCATCACGCTCGACGACATCCTCGTCATCGCGCCCTACAACGCCCAGGTCGCCGCCCTGCTCCACGCCCTGCCTGAGGGCGCCCGGGTCGGCACGGTGGACAAGTTCCAGGGCCGGCAGGGTGCCGTGGTCATCTACTCGATGGCGAGCACGAGCGCCGACGTCGCGCCGCGCGGGGTGTCCTTCCTGTATGACCTGCACCGGCTCAACGTCGCGATCTCGCGGGCCAAGGCGATGGCCGTGGTCGTGGGCTCGCCGCTCCTGCTCGACGCCGAGGTGCATTCGCCTGAGGACCTCCGCGCGGTCAACGCCCTCTGTCGCTACGTCGACGAGGCGAAGACCGTCTGAGCCGGCGCCGTGCGCGGCTTCCGAGGCGCCGTCTGCGGCGACCTCAGGCGCCGTGCGCGGCCACCTCCCACAGCCGCCCCTCGCCGCGGACGCCGGGCATGGCCTGGAGGATGGAGCGCTCGGCGAGCTCGGGAGCCACACCGAGGTCAACGGCATACCTCAGAGCGACTGCGGGTGTCCGCTTCGTCGCATGGCGGCAGTGGACGAGGACTCTCTTGCCCTCCGCCCGGAACTGCCGCAGCGCGGACGACACGTCGTCGAGGACGAAGTCGAGGTGCGGGTTGGAGTCCGCGGAGTCGTCCTCGTTGAGCCACACCTCGAGGTGGTCCCGGTCGGGGATGCCGTCGGCCGGGATGTCCTCGAGACCGAGCGCGCACAGCGACACGACCGCCTGGACGTTGAGCTCTCGCGTGCGGGGCAGGTCGCTGATCGTGCCGAGCAGGATGTCGGGGTCGATCGGGTGGGGCAGCCCGAGCGGCGGGATCGTCGGGTCGGCCGTCGTGGGCACCGACGGCCAGGTCCCAGGCGTACGGCCGCCCGCCCACGTGGAGACCGCGATCTCGACGAGGTCGTGGGCGCGGTATCCGGGCCATCCGTGGACCATCCGCCGCCACTGGGTGGGCACCGCCGAGGCTCCGTAGCGCGCGCCGAGCAGGGACCCGGCGATGGCGGCGACGGTGTCGGTGTCGTGCCCGGCCCGCACAGCAGCCTGGAGCCCGCGCTGCAGGTGCATGGCGGACCCGTCGCCCCGGTCGGTCGACGTGATCGCCGCCCAGGCCGCCTGGAGCGCGGTCACGGTGAACCCGTTGTTGTCGAAGCGTCCCGGGGGCTCACCGGTCGCCTCCTCGATCCACTCCGCCCACCGGTCGGCGTGCTCCGGCGTGACGAGGTCCACGCCGGCGGCGAGGTCGAGGCGCCCCTCCGTGACCGCGACGCGGATGGCCTCCGACCACAGGATCGAGGAGTCCGCAGCGAGGGGGTCCGCGTGGGTGAGGTGGGCGATGGACCGTGCGGCCCGTGCAGTGGCCTCCCGGTCGGCGACGTTCCAGATGCCGACGACGGACGTGCGCATCAGTGCACCGTTGCCGGCGGTGAGGCCCGTGCGCTCGTCGAGCGCGCGGCTCGCCGCGGTGAGGCGCTCGTGGGGGCGCCCCTCGAGACGTGCCGACTCGACGAGGACCGTGCGGGTCTGGGCGCCGACGTCCGTCGCACCCCCGACGAGCCAGGCTGCGAAGCCGTCCGCCACGGCGTCGAGGGCGTCCGGGCCGGTGAGGTCCACGCCGCGGGCAGCCACGTCCGCGACGCAGAGTGTCATCTGCGTGTCGTCGCTCCACTCGCCCGGGTCGTAGGGGCCGAGCCCGCCGCCCTTCATGACGGCCTCCCCGACCGGGGGGGCGGACATCTCGTAAGGAACGCCGAGGGCGTCACCACACGCCCCGCCGAGGAGCACGCCGGCGGCACGATCGAGCGAGATCGGACGATTCGTGACCACAGGCGACCTTTCTTGGGGGCAATCCGCGATTCCTCAGAGCAATCTACGGCGGGCGACCGAATCGGCGCCCCGGGGGGCCACCCCGTAGGATTCCGGCGTGCTCGCCCCGCTGACCGTGCTGCTCCTCGTCGTCTCCGGAGTGCTCGGCCTCATCGCCGCGCACCACCTCGTCCGCAAGCGCCCGGTGGACGACCCACTGATCCTCGTCGCTGCCGCGGTCGAGGTCGGCCTGGTCGCCCAGCTCATCTACGGGCTCGCTCAGGCGGGGGCGATCGCGGACGGCTCCGAGCGGGCCACCTTCATCGCCTACCTCTTCACCGTCCTCGTCATCCTGCCCGTCACCGTCTTCATCGCGATCAAGGAGAAGACGCAGTGGGCCATGGCCGTCGTGCTCGGGGGAGCCGTCGTCATCGCCATCCTCATCGCCCGCATCCAGCAGATCTGGAGCCTCAATGCCTGACCCGAGTCCGGCCCCCCACACCGGTCGTGGTCCCGGCCGCCTCATCGTCGCGCTCTACGGGCTCCTCGCCCTCGCGGCGACGGGCCGCAGCGTCCTCCAGATAGCCGAGTACTTCGAGCGGGCTCCCGTCTCCTACCTCCTGTCGGCCCTCGCGGCCCTCATCTACATCGTCGCGACCGTCGGGCTGGCCCGCGGCGACCGGACCTCTGTCCGGGTTGCCTCCGTCGCGATCCTCATCGAGCTCGTCGGCGTCCTCGTCGTCGGCGCGATCTCCTACGCCGCGCCGAGCGCGTTCCCCGACAAGACCGTCTGGTCGCACTTCGGCCAGGGCTACGGCTTCGTCCCGCTCGTGCTGCCGGTGCTCGGCCTGCTGTGGATCCGCCGCAACCGGCAGGCCCGGGCCGCGCCGACCGCGCCGATAGGGTGACCGGCATGGATGACGCAGCGACCGCGCAGCCCAAGCCGGCCGGCCCGCTCACCGTCCGGCCGGTCACGGCACAGGAGGCACAGGCCACCCTCCTCGAGCTCGGCGGCAGCTTCCTGCAGACTCCCTCCTGGGCGCGCACGAAGCCCGATTGGACGTCCGTGCACCTCGGCTGGTTCGACGCGAGCGGCGCCCGGGTCGGCGCCGGCCTCGTCCTCTCGCGGAGCCTGCCCCGCGTGCGGCGCTCCTTCGCCTACCTGCCCGAGGGTCCGGCGCTGCCGTGGGACGCGGTCGCCGAGGACCCGGCGGCGTGGCTCGACCCCCTCGTCGCCTGGGCCAGGTCTGCGGGCGCGTTCGCGCTGCGGCTCGGCTTCCCCGTGGTGTCCCGGTCGTGGCAGCCCGACGTCGTCAAGAAGCAGATCGGCGAGGGCGGGCTGATGTCCTTCACGACCCTCCCACCGGCGGTCGACAACCCCGTCGCGCGCCGGCTCGAGGCCTGGCTCGACCGCGGCGGCTGGCGACCCATCGGCTGGGGGAGCACCGCAGCCGTCGGCCAGCCCCGGTACCTCTGCGTCATCGACCTCAAGGGGCGCGACAGCGAGGCCGTCCTCAAGTCGATGAACCAGCAGTGGCGCCGCAACATCAGGAAGGCCGACAAGGCCGGCGTCACGGTGCGGTCCATCGGCGTCGAGGGCGTCGACACCTTCCACGAGCTCTACGTCGAGACCGCCGACCGCGACCATTTCGTCCCGCGGGCGAGGTCGTACTTCGAGCAGATGGTCCGGTCCTTCTCGGAGGGCGGCGAGCACGTCACGGGACGGATCTACGAGGCGCACGTCGACGGTGACGTCCTCGCCTCGGCCCTCATGGTCCGGGTCGGCGACACCTTCTCGTACCTCTACGGCGGGTCGACGAGCCGCAACCGCGACGCGCGGGCGAGCAATGCACTGCAGTGGCAGGCCATTCAGGACGCGATCGACGCGGGCTGCACGACCTACGACCTGCGCGGCTTCAACACCTCGCTCGGCGCGTCGTCGCCCCTCATCGGCCTGCTGCTCTTCAAGCTCGGCGCCGGCGCTGACGTCGTCGAGATGGTCGGGGAGCGCGAGCTGGTCCTCAGCCGCTTCTGGCACACGGCGTTCGAGAAGGCGATGGCCCTGCGCGTCGCGATCAACAACCGGCGCGCGGGCGCCGACGCGACCCCCGACGCCGACGTCTGACGACGATTCCGTATGCCGCTGAGCTGAGTCCCGCGCCCCCGTCCCCTCCCCGGTCGAGTGGCCCCAAACGCAGCGCCGGGCCCGCACTCCCCACGTCGAGTGGCCCCAAACGCAGCCCCGGGCCTGCACTCCCCAAGTCGAGTGGCCCCAAATGCAGCCGCCGGGCCCCCAGCCGCCCCCTCCCACCCCGTCGAGTGGCCCCAAACGCAGGGCGTACCGGGCGTGATGCCGGGGTGTCCCGTATATGCCGGGGCGCCGCCCGGGTCGACCTCTGTACGGTGACTCGGTGCCCGCCGTTCGACTCTCTCCCGTCTCTCTGGTCCTGATCGGCATCCTGTCGGTGCAGTTCGGCGCGAGCGTCTCGAAGGGGCTCTTCGACGAGATCCCGCCCATCGGGATGGTGTGGCTGCGAC
>NZ_JAJJPG010000166.1:0-6526 GCF_032907665.1 Intrasporangium sp. | reverse complement strand
CCGAACTTCCGCGTCGACCCCGACGGCACCGTGCGCATGGGCGACGCCTGACGGGGAGGGCTGCCGCGGAACCACCCACCCCCGGCGCAACGGATGGTCGAGGCCTGCCGTCCCGCTCAGTCGATGATCGGTGACCGACGCTCCAGGAGGACGACGTCGCGCCAGACGCCGCGGAGCCGGCCGATGCGCTCACGGATGCCGACCTCGCGAAAGCCGGCACTCCGGTGCAGGGCCCGGGAGCCGGTGTTCTCGGGGAAGGTGCCGCTCTGGATCGTCCAGATGCCCGCGGCCTCGCTCGACGCGACGATGGCGTCGAGCAGCGCCCGCCCCACCCCGAGCCGGCGCGCGGCAGGCGCGACATAGACGGAGTGCTCGACGACGCCGGCGTAGGCGCTGCGCGGCGAGACCGGTGACACCGCGACCCAGCCGAGCACGGTTCCGTCGTCGTCGACCGCGACGAAGCGGTGGTCCGGCGCACGGCCAGCGTCGAACTGTTCCCACGTCGGGACCTCGGTCTCGAAGGTCGCCGCACCCTCGGCGATGCCCGCGGCGTAGATCTCGAGGACGGCGTCGCGGTGGGCGGCGGTCATCGGAATGATCTGCACGTGCCCACGGTAGCCACTGGCTCATGCCGGCTCGTGCTGGGCCGTGCTGGGCCGTGCTGGTCATGCCGGCTCATGCTGGCTCAGTGGCCACGGGACCGCAGCTCCAGGCGGGTCGCCAGGCGCGTCACCGGGTCGGCGAGGTCGAGCTCGACGATCTCCGGCAGCTTCCGCATCCGGTAGCGGAGGGTGTTGGGGTGCACGTGCACACACTTCGCGGCGGCTTTCGGGTCCCCGGGGTGGTCGAGCCAGGCGGCCAGCGTTGCTGCATAGGCGGTTCCGTGTTCCTCGTCGTGGGCGCGCAGCTCGGCGACCGGGCCGGGGGAGGCCACCGCACGTATGCCGCTGACGGCCCTCTCACACACCACCTCGGCCCAGGCGTGCTCCACCGTGACGGCGCCCTCCTCGAGTCGGCCGGCGAGGGCAAGGCGGTGCACCTCCAGCGCCTCCTGACGCGAGCGGGCCAGCTGCGGCAGGCGGCGCACGGCGCTGCCGGCGGAGGCCCGCGCGTGGGGGCGGCTGCGGCGGAGCTCGTCGACGACAGTGCGCAGCCAGGACCAGCTCCCGGGCGCGGACGCGGCGCCCGGATCGTCCGGTTCGAGCTCTCGGACCAGGCCGACGACGTCGTCGTCGAGGATCGCGAGCAGCGGTTGACGCCACGAGAGCCGGCGACAGGCCGACTCCCACGTGTCCAGGCGGTTCTCGGGCTCGAGGGCCGGGTCGCCGCCCAGCACCACGACGCGCCACGGAGGCGCCGGCAGCCACCGGCCTGCCTCCGCGGTGTTGCCGGTCAGGACGTCGCGCAGGCGGTCGGCGGCAACGCGTCGAGCGAGGTCGGTCTGCGAGCGGAGGCGAAGCAGGTGCAGGGCGACGACCGAGGCGGTCTGGGTGAGCGACCTGGTCGTCTCGGCGGCCGGCGGCTCGTCGACGACGGCCCAGATGGACCCCAGCCACTCGTCGGCGGCCCGGACGGGGATGACGAGCCGCGCCCGGAGGTCGCCGTCCGCGGGGACGAAGAAGGGGTCGCTCGACCTGGCGAGGCGCCGGAAGACCCCGCGGCCGCGCAGGCTCGCGAGGACGGTGTCGGGCACCTTCCGGCCGACGATCGTGGACACCCGGACCGGGTCCGCAATGTCCTGGCGGCTCGAGTAGGCGAGGACACGGGACTGGGTGTCCTCGATCGTGACGGGAGCCTCGACGAGGGCCGCGCACGCGTCGGCGAGCGCGAAGAGGTCGTCGTGGACCGGTCCGTCGGTCCGCACGGCCGCGCCGGTCGCGGCCCGGTCGAGGACACCGCGCAGCAGCCACACGACGTGGGCCCACGAGGCGTGGTCGGCGAGCTCGACGAGCGGCACGCCGAGCCGGCGGGCGGCCCCTCGGACCTCGCGGTGACGAGCGGTGCCGCGGCGGAGGACGACACCGCCGCTGCCGACCCCGCGGGCCGCCTCGATGAGGGCCACCGCGGCCTCCGGCGACTCGACGCCGACGCCGAGCAGGAGGTCACCGGCTTGGCCGTGGACCCCGGAGGCGGGCTCGGCAAGCGTGATGTCGTCGACCTCGGGCCCTGGGGCGTCGACGGCGACCCGGAGCAGCCCCCCGCCGAGGGTCCCGGCGACGTCGGCGATGGGAAGTCCGCGGGGACCGGTGGTACGGGGCTGGGGCATGCCCACATGATCACGGCAGGGCTGTTCCAGCGCAACAAGAGTTGCGCCAGGCTTTGTGATGGTGGCACCACGGGGGCGGCACGGGAATGGCCAACCATTGAGATATGGCTTCCGTCACTTCCTCTGGTCTGCCCGTTCCCGAACACGTCGCCGTCGTCGGCGCGGGCATGGTCGGTCTGGCCACCGCCTGGTTCCTCCAGGAGCGCGGAGTCGAGGTCACCGTCCTCGACCGCGACGGTGTCGCTGCCGGCGCCTCCTGGGGCAACGCGGGATGGCTGACGCCGGGCATCGCGACGCCCCTGCCCGAGCCCGCCGTCCTCAAGTACGGCCTGCGCGCCGTGCTCAGCCCGAGCTCACCGGTCTATGTGCCACCGAGCGCGAACGCGAACTTCCTCAAGTTCGTCGCCGGCTTCACCCGCCACTCGACGATGAAGGCGTGGAAGAAGGCGATGGGCGCCCTCGTCCCGATCAACGACCTCTCCCTCGCGAGCTTCGACCTGCTTGGCGAGGGCGGTGTCGACGCGAGGACCTTCGACGCGAAGTCCTTCACCGCCGCCTACCGCACGGCAGAGGAGCGAACCACCCTCCTCGAGGAGATCGAGCACATTCACGCCCAGGGCGGAGACATCACCTTCGACGTCCTCACCGGCGACGAGGCCCGTGCCATCGAGCCGGCGCTCTCGGACGAGATCGGCGCCGCGATCGTCCTGCACGGCCAGCGCTACATCAACCCCGGCGCCTACGTGGCTGCCCTCGCCGACTCGGTGACCGCTCGCGGCGGCAAGATCCTCACGGGTGGGGCGGTCACGGCGCTGCGCGACACGGGACGATCCGTCGTCGTCGAGACCACGACCGGGGCTGCCCAGGAGTTCGACCAGGTCGTCGTCGCCACCGGCGCCTGGCTCGGCAGGCTCGCCCGCGAATTCGGGGTCAAGCGTGTCGTGCAGGCCGGGCGCGGCTACTCGTTCTCCGTCGAGGTCGACGACCTGCCCAACGGACCCGTCTACTTCCCCGCCGCACGCGTCGCGTGCACTCCCGTCGGTGACCGGCTCCGAGTCGCGGGCATGATGGAGTTCCGCAAGCCGGAGGCCGCCCTCGACCGCCGTCGCATTGCGGCCATCGTCGAGGGCGCCCGGCCCCTGCTCCGCGGCGCCGACCTCGACCACCGCCAGGACGAGTGGGTGGGGTCGCGTCCGTGCACCATCGATGGGCTCCCACTCATCGGGGCGACGAAGTCACCGCGCGTCTTCGCCGCGGGCGGCCACGGCATGTGGGGGATCACCCTCGGTCCGGTGACCGGTCGCCTCCTCGCCGAGCAGATGGTGACGGGCAAGGTCCCAGCCGAGCTGCGTCCGTTCAACCCGCTCCGGTGACGCACGAAACGGGGGCCTGACCCCCGGCGACTGGAGATCCCGTTCGGGCACCTGCGCCTCCAACCGTCGGCGGTGGCCGAATCGTTTGGTGGCTGGGGCTTGGTTCGCAGACTTGCGGCGACCCAATCACCCCACGAGAGAGGCAGACCGATGGGAGACATCGTCGCCAACACCATGATCACCCTGAACGGGGTCGCCGGCAGTCCTGAGACCTGGCAGTTCGACTACGTGAGCGAGCCCATGATGCAGGTCGTGGCCGAATCCCTGCATTCGAGCGCCGGACTGCTCCTGGGCCGGCGCGCCTACGAGGAGTTCGCGCACTACTGGCCGGATGCAGACCCCGGCCAGAATCCGATGGCCCCTGCGATGAACGGTCTGCCGAAGTACGTGGTCACCTCAACCCTGCAAGCGGCCGACTGGAGCAACACACAGCTCGTCTCCGGCTCGGACGGGCTGGTGGAGCTCAAGGAGCTCAAGACCACGACCCAGGGCACCTTGAGCATCATCGGCAGCCCCACCCTCGTCCGGACGTTGACCGAGGCGGGCATGGTCGACCAGCTCCGTCTGATGGTCTACCCCCTCGTCGTCGACGACGGTATCCGCCTCTTCGACGGAGCCCGCCGACGAAGCAGCCTGCAGCTCACCGGTGCGCCGAGCTTCCGAACGGTGTCCTGCACCTGACCTATGTTTCGGCCACCCCGGACGAACGGGAGGGCAAGAGATGATCGTTATCAGAGACCCCTCAGATCGCTTGCTCTCCCGATGCGACCGTGGGTCCGCGACGTGCGGCCCCTCCTCGAGCGGCTGGACCTGTCCGTCCTGTCGGCCGTGCTGCCGCCCGGCAAGTGGGCCCCCGACTTCTTCACGTTGTGGTCGCCCAACCCGCAGGTGTCCATCGAGCAGCAGTTGAACGACCTCTCGCAGATGCCCGCTGATGAGCTGCGCCGCGACATCACGGCGCACTGGGAGACAGGCCGACCCGTCGGTGAGGCGCAGGGCCTCGTGCTGAGGTCTGGCGCTGACCTCCCGCGGCTGGTCAGTGACGCGATCTGGTCATACTGGGACACGGCGATCGGGCCGTACTTGGCGCGCATGCGAGCGGTCGTTGCCGACGACGTGGCGTATCGGGCCTCCTTGGCCCTGGCTTCCGGCGTTCTCAGCTTGTTCGAGGACCTGCATCCGGAGGTCAGCGTCGACGAGACGGTGCTGCAGATCTCGAAACCGCATCATGCCCCCGCCACGTACGAGGGCACCCGGATCACCCTCTTGCCGTCTGTGTTCGTGTGTCCCCACCTGTTCATCGGACACGAGGAGGAGAACCAGTTCTCGCTCATCTACCCGGCTCGGGGCGTCGGTCGGGTCTGGGAGGGCCTCGCGCCCGCGGACGAGGCGACGAATGATCTCGCCGCACTGGTGGGGCGATCGCGGGCAGCGGTGCTGCACCGTCTCGAGGTGCCGATGACGACGACCCACCTGTCGCGGGTCATGGAACAGAGCCCGGGAACGGTGAGTGAGCACCTGTCCATCCTGCGCCGGAACGGACTCGTCGTCTCATGGCGGTCGGGCCGCAGCGTCCTGTACCGACGGACACCACTCGCCGAGTCGATCGTGGCGGCTTCCGAGGCCACAGCCGTCGGCGAGCCGGGCGGCTCCACGCCAGCCTGAGGCCGAGCCCACCCCGCCACCGAGCCCACCGCGCCACCGAGCCCACCGCGCCACCGAGCCCACCGCGCCACCGAGCCCACCCCGCCACCGAGCCCACCCCGCCACCGAGCCCGGTGCCCGCCCGGGGTTCGGGCCCGGGCGGGAGGGCTGGGACCACACGTGAGCGCGGATCACGCTCAGCGGCATACGAAACGGGGTCAGGCCTGGCTCGCCGGCACCCGGTTGACCGTGCACACGAACCACTTGACGACGCCGGTGTCGACGGCGTCGCCGGCGGAAATGGCTGCCATCACCTCGTCGAGCGAGTCGAGGACCCCGTCGTGGTCGAGGTCACCGGACGCGAGGGCCGCGTCGTGGCCGTTGGGCAGGGACACGGCGTGGACCTGCCAACGTCCGCCGTTGTAGTCGCGGTAGCCAGGAGCACTCTCCGCGACGCTCGGCTGGGCCGCACCGAAGCTGTAGATGGCGTCGAAGGTGTGGTCGGGGGCGCCGGTGCCGGACAGGTCCGTCGGGGTCGCGACCGTGCGATACAACACGTGGTCCACGTAGAACGCCGGGCCGCTCACGCCAGCGGTTGCCGGGCCCGCGAGGCCGACGGCTGCGGCGCCGGCCGCCAGTGCAGTGAGTGCACTGGCGGACAGGATTCTCTTGATCTGCATAGGATTTCACCTCCGTTGGGCCAGCCGGTCGGCTGGACACAACGATTCAACGGCGATGCGCGCACGGACTCCATGATCGCGCCGTTACCCGGTCCTTACGTGGTGCTGACGTGACGGTCCGACCGGTGTCACGAGCAGAGCCACAACGCTGGAGCGGCCCTATCCTGAGTGCGTGCCGCGGGTGCTCGTGATCGACGACGACTCGACGGTCGCGGAAGTCGTGGCCGCCTACCTCGAGCGCGCCGGGCTGGAGGTCGACGTCGTCGGCGACGGCCCCGCCGGTATCACGGTCGCGCGGGAACGCCGTCCAGACGTCGTCCTGCTCGACCTCATGCTGCCCGGGCCCGACGGCCTCGAAGTGTGCCGGCAGCTCCGGCAGGTCCATCCGGGGCTGCCCGTCATCATGGTCACCGCGCGTGGCGAGGAGCCCGACCGGGTGCTCGGCCTTCAGATCGGCGCCGACGACTACGTCACCAAGCCGTTCAGCCCGCGCGAGCTCGTTCTGCGCGTCCAGTCCGTGCTGCGCCGCGTGGCCCATCCCGCCGCGGGACGACCCGACGCCG
>NZ_JAJJPG010000165.1:4339-6569 GCF_032907665.1 Intrasporangium sp. | reverse complement strand
TGAAGTCGCCCTGGCCGTGGTCGGCGCTGCCGCCGTACTCCTCGGGCACGACGAGCCCGAAGAGGCCGAGCTCGCCCATCTTGGGCACGAGGTCGGTCGGGAAGTGCTCGTTGCGATCCCACTCCGCGATGTTCGGGGCGACCTCCTTCTCGGCGAAGTCCCTGACGACCTTGCGGAAGTCCTCGTGCTCCTGGCTCAGCTCGAACATCGGCATTTCCTCCATGTCCACCTGACCCGAGTCGGGTGGCTCTTCCGGGATGGTGGCGCAGTCCCACCTAGTTGACGCTTACGTAAACGTAAAGCATGATCGATGACATGACAAGTGGCCCGACCTGGACGATCGCGCAGATCGCCGACGAGTTCGGCGTGACCCACCGCACCGTGCGCCACTACGAGGACCTCGGGCTGATCTCTCCGGAGCGCCGGGGGACCCAACGGATCTACCACCGCCGCGACCGGACCCGGCTGGCCCTCATCCTGCGGGGCAAGAGGCTCGGCTTCCCGCTCGAGGAGATCCGCACGATCATCGGCCTGTTCGACGCGCCACGCGGGCGCCGCGCCCAGCTCGAGTACGTCCTGGGGCAGATCGATGAGCGCCGCGCCGACCTGGAGCAGCGGCTCAGGGACGTCCAGGACGCCATCGCCGAGCTCGGCGAGTTCGAGCGTCGCTGCCGTGCAGACCTCGACCGTCTCGAGGGGACGGAGTCGGACGCTCAGGACGGCACCGTCCAGAACTCGAGGTCATGACCTCCACCTGCGGTGCGTTCGAGTCGCCGTGACACCATGGTCTGTATGACTGGCGACAACACGACGTCCGCGGAGGCCAGGATCTCGGCCTACGCCCACCCGGAGCGACTCGTCACGACGGACTGGCTCGCTGAGCAGCTCGAGGCGGGCCGAGTCGGCGGCCCGGACGGTATCGCCCTGCTCGAGTCCGACGAGGACGTCCTGCTCTACGACACCGGCCACATTCCCGGCGCGCTCAAGATCGACTGGCATCTCGACCTCAACGACCCGGTCACCCGCGACTACGTCGACGGCGCCCGGTTCGCCGAGGTCATGGGCTCACGCGGGATCTCGCGAGACACGACGGTCGTCATCTACGGCGACAAGTCGAACTGGTGGGCCGCCTATGCCCTGTGGGTCTTCACCCTCTTCGGCCACGAGGACGTCCGCCTTCTTGACGGCGGACGAGCCATCTGGATCGCCGAGGGCCGCGAGCTCACCCGCGAGGTGCCCACTCCGACACCGGTCAGCTATCCGGTCGCGGAGCGTGACGACGCGCCGATCCGCGCGTTCAAGGAGGACGTGCTCGCCCACCTCGGCAAGCCCCTCGTCGACGTCCGCTCTCCCGGTGAGTACTCCGGCGAGCTGCTCCACATGCCGGACTACCCGCAGGAGGGCGCGATGCGGGGTGGACACATCCCGGGTGCGAAGTCCGTGCCCTGGGCGCGCGCCGCCAACGAGGACGGCACCTTCAAGTCCCGCGAGGAGCTCGAGGCGATCTATCGCGAGGAGCAAGGGCTCTCGCCGGACGACGACGTGGTCGCCTATTGCCGCATCGGTGAGCGTTCGTCGCACACCTGGTTCGTGCTGACTCACCTGCTCGGCTTCGAGTCGGTGCGCAACTACGACGGTTCGTGGACGGAGTGGGGCAACGCCGTGCGCGTGCCCATCGAGAAGTGATCGGCACCCCGCTCCCCCAGTCCCTCGCTGAGATCGCCGAGGAGTTCCGCTCCGCGAGCAACGACCTCAAGCTGCAGCTGCTGCTCGAGTTCAGCGACGAGCTCCCGGGCCTGCCCGAGCGTTACGAGGGCCAGCTCGACAAGCTCGAGCGCGTCGACGAGTGCCAGTCGCCGTTGTTCCTCGTCGTCGAGGTCGACGACGGAGCATCCCTGGCAGACCGCCGCGTCCACCTGTACTTCGACGCCCCTGCGGAGTCGCCCACGACGCGCGGCTTCGCCGGCATCCTCCACGAGGGGCTTGATGGGCTCAACGCCGAGGAGGTGCTCGGCGTCCCGGACGACGTGCCGATGCGCTTCGGGCTGGCCGAGGCCGTCTCACCGCTCCGGCTACGCGGCATGGCGGCGATGCTGGCACGCATCAAGCGTCAGGTACGCGAGAAGTCCGCACCCTGACCGCGGCTGGCGGCATCGCTCGCCTGCCGATGGCACAGGTTGCCTGATCCCTCCCTGCGGCACTGCTCACCGAGACTGAGCACTGCCGCAGC
>NZ_JAJJPG010000165.1:0-4239 GCF_032907665.1 Intrasporangium sp. | reverse complement strand
CCCGCAGACTGCGGCACTGCTCACCGAGACTGAGCAGTGCCGCACGCTGTCGTCGCGAGCGGGGGTGCTGTCACCACACCGTGCGAGGGTGCTGGCCGTGACCGAGCGCCCGAGACTCCCAGACCTGAGCGACCCTGACGTCGTTGGCCGGCTCGTCGTGCGCGCACGACGGCACGCCGACCTCAGCCAGCGTGACCTTGCCTCGCTGGTCGGCGTCGCTGCGTCGAGTATCGCCCGACTCGAGTCTGCCGGCGGTCTGCCGAGCCTGGGTGTGCTTGCTCGCATCCTCGAGGCGTGCGGACTTCGCCTTGCCGCCGTGGACGGCGACGGGCAGGAGGTGCGCCCGGCGCCGGCGGGGCTCGTCCGGGACAACGCCGGTCGGCGATTCCCGGCGCACCTCGACGTCGACCCGCCGGACCAGGTTCCGTTCGAGCTCATCGTCAAACCCCGCCATGACCGGCCGGCGGCGAAGGGCTGGTTCCATCACCGGGCTGAGCGGGACCGCATCGCCGGCCAGTTTCCGTGGCGCACGCGGCCGGCGGACCACCCGACCACCGCTGAGCTCGCACTGAGACGACGCCTCATGGCTGGCCGGCAACCGCGGGTCGACCCCGTGCCGGAGATGATCGACTGCCGGTGCCTCGACGAGTGCTTCGAGCTCGCGTGCATCGGGCCGTGCCCGTGCCAGTGTGAGCCGGCGCATGCCCACACGCGGCTGGGCCGTGGTCAGCTGCCGATGCGCGTGCGCACCTCGTAGAGCTCGGGGAAGAAGGTCAGGTCGAGGGCGCGACGGAGGAAGTCGACCCCCGTCGAGCCGCCCGTCCCCGTCTTCTGCCCGATCGTCCGCTGGACCACCTGCAGGTGCCGGAATCGCCACTGCTGGAAGTTGTCCTCGACGTCGACGAGCTCTTCACACGTCTCGTAGACACCCCAGTGGTCGTGCGGGGCAGCATAGACCTCGGCGAAGACGTCGACGAGACCCTCGTGGTGCACGTAGGGCTGGGACCAGTCGCGGTCGAGCAGCTCCGTGGGCACCGCGTATCCCCGACGTGCGAGGTAGGCGAGGAAGCCGTCGTAGAGGCTCGGCTCATGGAGCAGCACGGTGAGGTCGCGCTGGGCCTTGGGGTCGTGGTCGAACACGCCGACCATGTCGGCGTTCTTGTTGCCGAGGAGGAACTCGACCTCGCGGTACTGGGCCGACTGGAAGCCGGAGCTCGACGCGAGGAACGGCCGGATCTCGGCATACTCGCTCGGCGTCAGCGTCGCGAGCACTGACCACTGGTCCGTCAGGGTGTGCTGGACGTGCTTGACCCGGGCGAGTCTCTTGAGGGCGGGCGCGAGCTCATCCTGGCTGAGCAGATCTCTCGCGGACCGGAGCTCGTGGATCATCAGCTTGAGCCACAGCTCAGAGGTCTGGTGCTGGATGATGAAGAGCAGCTCGTCGTGCTGGAGCGGCTCGCTCTGTGGCTGCTGCGCGGCGAGCAGCAGATCGAGGCGCAGGTAGTCGCCGTAGGACATCTTCCTGCGGAAGTCCCGCTGGATGCCCTCCTCCAGATCGCGTCGGCTCCGGAAATCGTCGTGGACGTCGTTGGCCATGCCGTCAGCCTAGGCTCCGGCTCGTGGACACAGACCGACGAGGTGCTGGACGACGCCCGGTATCCAGCCCGTCTCTCCCCGCATCCAACGCGCGCTGACGAGGTTGTGGGGGACGACGACGGTATCCGCTCGCGCGTCCACGAGGCCGAGGTCGGTGCCGAAGGCGTCCGTGACAACGGACCAACCTCGGGTGCTGCGACGGACCAGGTGTTCACCGATGGCGACACCGAAGAGCTCGACGACCTCGGCCGCGTCGCCGCGGCCGGCCGCGGCGTCCGCGTGCGCTCGGTCGTAGGCCGCCCCGATGGCAGCCAGATCGTCGATGTCCACGCCCCTGGCCGCGAGCTCCTCGAGGCCACGACTGATGCGCGAGCGCTCAGCGTCCGTCAATGGTGCCGAGACCGGTCTGCCGTCCTCGGGCCGCGGACGTGGTGGCTCCGACAGCGCGTCGGACGGCGATGGCTCGGTCGGGCGGGCCTGGACAGCCGTGCGTTCTTCCTTGCGCCAGCGCGAGAAGAGCCCCATGGGCCCACCGTACTGCGGGCCCGAGGCGACTCTAGGCCTGCAGCGCGGCACCGCCGAGGTGGGCGCGGATCGCCTCTGCGTCCGGCCCGTCGCGGCGCGGCTCGAGGGGCCCCCAGGAAGCCGCCCTGGATGCAGCCGCGAGACCCCACGCGACCCCGATCACGGTGACTCCGAGTCGCAGCGCCTTCCCGACCGCTCCCCGGGCGTCGCCGATCCCACGAAGCTCGTCGCCGACCCAGCGTCGCAGGTCCCGGGAACCGAGCCCGCGGTGGCGGGCGATCAGGACGACGTGGTTGCGGCGGCCGTAGAGCTTGTACCGCGTGTCGAAGCGGGCTCCTCTGACATGGGGCGCCGGGAGGTGGTCGACGAGCGCGTCGGGCTGGTAGAGGACGCGCCCTCCGATGGACCGGACCCGGAGGAACATGTCCGTGTCCTCACGCAGGGCGGTGCCGGGGTAGTCGTCACGGAAACCACCGAGCTCGGCGAGGACCTCACGGCGGAACGACATGTTGGCGCCGATCCCGTGGTCGACCTCGAACGGCTCGGCTGCGGCCATCGCGAAACCCTCGGTCAGTCGCCCCGTCGGGAGGTACCGGCCGACCGGAAGCTCGTAGCGCTCCTCGCCGTCGATCCCGTTCCTCGTCCGACCGGCCACGGCCGCGACGGTCTCGTCGAGGTAGGCGTCGCGCAGCGCCTGCGCCCAGCCCACATCGACGACGACGTCGTCGTCGAGGAAGGCGATGACGTCGCCGGTGACCCACCGGAGGCCCTCGTTGCGGGACCGGGTCATCCACCCGGCGAGCTGCGGCGCCCAGACGTACTGCGCCCCGACGCCGAGAGCAGCGACCTCACGGGTGTGATCCGTGCTCGACGCGTCGACGACGACGACCTGCTCGACCGGCTCGGCGAGACGCGCCAACGAGCGCAGGCATCGCTCGAGGAAGGCGGGGCGCTCATAGGTGACGACGCAGACGCTCACCGTCGGCCGGACCTGACCGGCTGCTCCTCCACCGCGCATGGTCCGACCCTAGCGGGGCACCCCTGGCCACCTGGGACCCGCGGCCGGCCCAGCGGCATACGGCATCGTCTCGGTGATGTGCCGGACCTCACGCAGCGTTGGCACGGAATGCTCCAGACGGCACATTTTGCGGTGACGTCGAGGCGCTAGAGTCCGACGCATGGCTTCCATCAGCAAGGTCCTGATCGCAAATCGTGGTGAGATCGCCGTCCGCATCGCGCGGGCGTGCCGGGACTCGGGCATCGGATCCGTGGCGGTCTACGCGGAGCCGGATCGGGATGCGCTGCACGTCAAGGTCTCGGACGAGGCCTACGCGCTCGGTGGGGCCACCCCCGGCGACAGCTACCTCGTGCAGGAGAAGCTGCTCGATGTGGCCAGGCGAGCCGGTGCGGACGCGGTCCACCCCGGCTACGGCTTCCTCGCCGAGAACGCCCACTTCGCCAAGGCCGTCATCGACGCCGGGCTGACGTGGATCGGCCCCGGCCCCGACGCGATCGACGCGCTCGGCGACAAGGTCAAGGCGCGACACATCGCGACGAAGGCGAACGCCCCGCTCGTGCCCGGCACCAAGGACCCGGTGTCCGGTCCGGACGAGGTCGTCGTGTTCGCGGAGGAGCACGGGCTGCCGGTGGCGATCAAGGCCGCCTACGGGGGTGGCGGACGGGGCCTGAAGGTCGCGCGCACGATCGAGGAGATCCCGGACCTCTACGAGTCGGCGGTGCGCGAGGCGGTCACGGCGTTCGGGCGCGGCGAGTGCTTCGTCGAGCGGTTCCTCGACAAGCCCCGCCACGTCGAGACCCAGTGCCTCGCCGACCACCACGGCAACGTCGTCGTGGTGTCGACACGCGACTGCTCGCTCCAGCGCCGCAACCAGAAGCTCGTCGAGGAGGCCCCCGCGCCGTTCGTGTCCGAGGCCCAGCACGCCGAGCTGGTCCGAGCGAGCAAGGCGATCCTCCGCGAGGCCGGCTACGTCGGCGCGGGCACGTGCGAGTTCCTCATCGGACAGGACGGCTCGATCAGCTTCCTCGAGGTCAACACCCGACTGCAGGTCGAGCACCCGGTCACCGAGGAGGTCACCGGTATCGACCTCGTCCGCGAGC
>NZ_JAJJPG010000164.1:0-6599 GCF_032907665.1 Intrasporangium sp. | reverse complement strand
GGCGACGTAGGCGCCCGAGCCGGCCCAGCGGCATACGGATGAATGGCGCGAGCCCGCCCCCGCGCGGTGGGGGACGGGCTCGCGGACTGCGGGAGCGACCGTCAGCTGCCGTAGAGCGCGCGGGCGCCCGCGGCGTCGGACGAGGTCATGCTGAGGTCGTCCGACGAGCCGTTGCACTGCGGGTAGTGCATGATCGACGCCGAGTCATAGGGGGTCAGGGGGCGCCAGTTGTTGTCCTCGAAGCAGGTGCCGGACTCGGGGCGCGTGTGCTCGTGGCGGAAGCCGAGCGTGTGGCCGAGCTCGTGGCCCATGATGTTCGCCGGCGTCCACGAGCCGGCGCTCCAGATCGAGTCGTCGACGAGGATGTTGCGCGAGCGCTTCGGCGTGCTCGGGAAGAAGGCTCGGGCGATGTACTGCGTCGTCTTGACGGGCTCGACCGAGAAGACGACGCTCTTGTTGCGCGTGTTGCACTTGCCGTCCTGGCTCGGGACGTAGACGTAGTCGATCGCCGAGGAGGCGTTCTCCCAGAGGGCCGTGCCGCCCTGCATGGCGGCGACGACGTCGGCGTGCCGCGAGCCGAACTTCGTGCTGACGCAGTACGTGAGGTTGCCGACCTGCGCCTGCGACCACGTGTCGTCGCGGCCCTGCACGGTGTTGACGATGAGGCCGTCGTCGATGGTGTGCCTGGGCGTCGCGAGCATGTCGTCGTAGAACTGGCGCAGCTCGCCGGTGCTGTCGACGGCCTCGTCACCGTTGACGACGAACACCTGGCCGTCGTGGTACGTCGAGTCGGCGAACTCCTGGAAGGTCGGCACCGAACCGCTGTCGTCGGCGAGGGGGACGGCGGCGGCCGAGGTGACGGCGCCGCCGACGGCGAAGGCAGCCGCGACAGCGACGGTGAGGGTCCGGGAGGTGGTGACGCGCATGGTGTGGACTCCTGGGGTCGGGGGACCGCCCTCCGGTCGGGAGCGGCATCCCGAACGCTAGGAGTGGAACAGGCGCGACGTGCTCTGCCGTTTCCCTCCTGACGGCAAAGAATTCCCAGAGGCTGGTCAAGGTTTCGTCAGGGGATGGCGGAATCCACCCAAAAGGGAACGTTGACCGATGTGACTGCCGCCCCGACGATGGAGACTCCGACAACGAGGTCGGCGACGAGGTGGAGAGGAACCATCATGGCAGGACACACCTACGGCATCAGCGAGATCGTCGGGACCTCCGAGTCGTCCGTCGACGACGCCATCGCAGGCGCGATCGCCCGGGCCAACAAGACGATGCGGGGCCTCGACTGGTTCGAGGTGGTGAACATCCGGGGGCACCTCGAGGAGGGGCGAATCGGCCACATCCAGGTGACGCTCAAGGTGGGCTTCCGCATCGAGGACTGACGTCTCGCGGCGGCGCACGGCTCAGTGCGGCTCCCGGATAGGGTCGACGGCATGGGTGTCCTGTCCTCCACCATCGACGTCCCGACCGCGCGCGGCCGCCTCGCCCGGCTCAGGGGCCTCACCGAGGCGGCCGGTGTGTCAGCCGTCCTCGTCTCACCCGGATCGGACCTGCGCTACCTCATCGGCGTCGGCGGCGGGTCCTTCGAGCGGCTGACGGCTCTCGTGGTGCCGGCGGACCCTGCGGTCGCGCCGTGCTTCGTGGTGCCGAAGCTGGAGTACGCCGGCCTCGGCCACATCCCCTTCGACGACCTCGAGGTCGAGGTCCGCCCGTGGGTCGACGGGGAGGATGCGCACGCCCTCGCGTTGGCGGGCCTGCCGCCCGGGCCGATGGCGTTCAGCGACACGACGACGGCCCTGCACCTCTTCCAGCTGCGTGACGCCGGCGCGACCGACCAGCGCCCCGCCTGGCCGATCGTCCGGGAGCTGCGGATGCGCAAGACACCCGAGGAGCTCGCGGAGCTGCGAGCGGCCGGGGCGGCGATCGATCGCGTCCACTCCCGCATCGCCGAGTGGCTGCGGCCGGGTCGCACCGAGCGTGAGGTCGGCTCCGACATCGCCGCCGCGATCGTCGAGGAAGGCCATGCCGCAGCGGAGTTCGTCATCGTCGGCTCCGGTCCCAACGGGTCGAGCCCCCACCACGCGCTCTCGGACCGGGTCATCGAGCGAGGTGACGTCGTCGTCGTCGACATCGGCGGGCCGCTCCCGTCGGGCTACTGCTCCGACAGCACGAGGACGTATGCCGTTGGGCGGGCGCCCGAGCCCGACGTGGCCTCCGCGTACGCCGCCCTCCAGGCCTCGCATCAGGCTGCCGTCGACGCCGTCCGTCCGGGGGTGACCTGTCAGGACGTCGACCGGGCAGCCCGGCGCGTGCTCGTCGAGGCCGGTCTCGGCGACCACTTCATCCACCGGACCGGGCACGGCATCGGCCTCGACGTGCACGAGGAGCCCTACATCGTCGAGGGCAACGTCCTCCCGCTCGAGTCGGGAATGACGTTCAGCATCGAGCCGTGCATCGTCTTCCAGGGTCGCTGGGGCGCGCGGATCGAGGACATCGTGGCGGTGACGGCGGACGGGGCGGAGCGGTTCAACAACCGGCCGCGTGACCTCGTCGTCATCCCGGGCTAGGAGCGCGCACTTCTCGTCGACGGGCAGGTTTGGGGCAGCAGTGCGGGCTGCACGGCGCACCTGTCCGCCGACGCTGCACACGAACCAGGAGTGCGGCCATCCGTCCGAGCTGTGTGGACCGGCTCAGGAGTCGAAGCCGACCCCGATCCGGTCCAGCGCCCGCAGCCAGAGGTTGCGGCGCCCGGTGCGGTCCTCGGCAGCCAGCGAGGCGCGCGTGGTCCGCACCGCGGCCGACCGGATCGGCTCTGGCGGGAAGGGGATCGGCTTGCGGCGCACCATCTCCAGGCGGGTCACCTCGGTGTCCCTGCCGTCGACGAGGTCGAGGGCCACCCGGGCACCGAAACGGGTGGACGCGACCCCCAGGCCGGTGTAACCGACCGCATAGGCCAACCGCCCCCCGAGCGCGGTACCGAAGACGGGCGTGAAGCGTGAGGTCGTGTCGATGACCCCACCCCACCGGTGGGTGAAGCTCAGGCCGTCGAGCTGGGGGAAGATCCGGAAGAAGTGCTCTGCGAGCAGGCCGTGGGACGCGTCCGACTGCTCGAGGTCGGCGTCGATCCGGCCGGGGAAGTGGTAGTTCGCGTCGTAGCCGCCGAAGAGGATCCGGTCGTCGAGGGTGCGCCGGTAGTAGTGGAACTGGTTCCCCGCGTCGGTGAGGCCCTCGCGACCCTGCCAGCCGATCGCGGCGAGCTGCCCCGGCGAGAGCGGCTCGGTCATGAGGACGTGGTCATAGACGGGCAGGACCCAGGCGCTGAACCGCTTGAGCACGCCACGGTAGGCGTTGGTCCCGACGACGACGCGCCCCGCGTGCACGCTGCCCCACTCCGTGCGGACCCGCACTCCGGCGCCGTCGGTCTCGAAACCGGTCACCGCCGTGTCCTCGTGGAGGCGCACGCCGAGACTCTCGGCGGCGCGAGCGAGACCCCAGACGAGCCGAGCCGGGTCGACGAGGCCGACGTGCGGGTCGAACATCCCGGCGCGATACATCGGCGAGGCCACCCGTTCCCGGGCGGTCGCCGCGTCGAGGAGCTGGACATCGACTCCGTGGGCCCGGTGCAGCTCGTAGGCCTCCCGCACGGCCGGAACCTGGAGGTCGGTGAGCGCGAGGGTGAGCTCGCCGGGGAGGTGGAAGTCCGCATCGATGCCGTATGCCGTGAGCGCCGTCTCGATGGCCGCGAAGTTCTCGGCGCCCAGCCTCTCGAGCGTCTCGATCTCGTCGGGCCACTGGGCCAGCCCCTGGGCGAGTCCGTGGGTGAGCGACGGCGAGACGAAGCCGCCGTTGCGGCCCGAGGCGCCGGTCCCGAGGCGTCCCGCCTCGAGCACGACCACGTCCCGCGCGGGGTCGTCCTCCTTCGCCTGGATGGCGGCCCACAGGCCCGTGTAACCGCCACCGACGACGACGAGGTCGGCCCGGTGCCCGGCGCCGGTGAGCTGGGACCGGGCGGGAGGCCGCTCGGCGCGGTCGGTCCAGAAGACGTCAGGGGTCGCGTCGGCGAGGGCTCGCGCGGCGACAGGGGAGAGAGATCGTGTATTCGGCATGACGTAGGGATTCGACCATGCTTCCCTTGCGACTGTGAATGCCTCTTTGACCCAGAGCGATCTGCTGCGCGTCTTCCATGACTCCGTCCGGCTCGTGTTACCGCCCGAGCCGGCGGGCCATCGCATGGAGCAGGTCGACCTGGTCCGCCGGCAGTACACCCTCGACCCGGGTGGCTACGCCACGGTCGAGACGCCGGATGGGCTCGGCGCCGACCCCGCCGCCCTCATCGTCCGCGAGCGCGACTACTTCGCGGAGCGCGGCCAGGATCTGGAGTGGAAGACCTACGACTACGACGAACCGGCCGACCTCGGCGACCTGCTCCTCTCGGCCGGTTTCGTCAAGGACGACGACGAGGCGCTCATCCTCGGCGAGACGGCCCCGCTCGCAGAGCAGGAGATCGACCTCCCCGAGGGTCTCGTCGTCCGCGCCGCCGAGGACAAGGAGGACTTCGAGCGCATCCGGGCCCTCTACCGCCGCGTCTGGGGGGAGGAGAGTGCGTGGGTGGGCGAGTCGCTCTTCGAGCGCTGGCGGGACCACCCCGAGACGGTCGACGTCGTCGTCGTCGAGGAGTCGCGGGAGGGCCCGGTGCTGTGCTCGGCCAGGTCGGAGTACGACGAGAGTCCCTTCGTCGGGCTGTGGGGCGGGTCCACCGACCCGGACTGGCGCGGGCGGGGGCTGTACCGCACGACCCTGCTCCACCGGGCCCGGCTCGCGCTCGCCCGCGGCAAGCGCTACGTCCGGGTCGATGCGTCACCGGACTCCGAGCCGATCCTGCGCCGACTGGGCCTGCGCCGGGTCGCGACGACGACGCCCTACCTGTTCAGGCCGCAGGCCCGGGATGGTGGCGACTGAGCCGTCGGCCAACCGGCACGTAGGCACTCGTCCCGGCGCAGCGGCACACGTGGCAGGATTCTTGTGGGGCCGACAAAGGCCCCGCCAACCCCACGCGCAGGAGAAGCAATGCCCATCGCCACCCCTGAGGTGTACGCCGACATGCTCGACCGCGCGAAGGCCGGCTCCTTCGCGTACCCCGCCATCAACGTGTCGTCCTCGCAGACCCTCAACGCCGCCCTCAAGGGCTTCGCCGACGCCGGGTCCGACGGCATCATCCAGATCTCCACCGGTGGCGCCGAGTACCTCTCCGGTCCGTCGGTCAAGGACATGGTCGCCGGCTCCCTCGCCTTTGCCGCCTACGCCGAGCAGGTCGCGAAGAACTATCCCGTCAACGTCGCGCTGCACACCGACCACTGCCCCAAGGACAAGCTGGACGGCTTCGTCCGGCCGCTGCTCGCCGCGTCGACCGAGCGGGTGCAGCAGGGCGGGCTGCCGTGGTTCCAGTCGCACATGTGGGACGGCTCGGCCGTGCCGCTCGACGAGAACCTCGAGCTCGCCGAGGAGCTGCTCGCGCTCGCCAAGGCTGCCAACATCGTCCTCGAGATCGAGGTCGGTGTCGTCGGCGGTGAGGAGGACGGCGTCGTCGGCGCCATCGACGAGAAGCTGTACTCCACGCCCGAGGACGCGATCGCGACCATCAAGGCGCTCGGTGCCGGCGAGAACGGCCGGTACATGACGGCCCTCACCTTCGGGAACGTGCACGGCGTCTACAAGCCGGGCAACGTCAAGCTCCGTCCCGAGATCCTCCTGCAGGCCCAGCAGGCCGCGGCGAAGGAGCTCGGCCTCGGTGACGACGCCCGCCCGTTCGACCTCGTCTTCCACGGCGGGTCCGGCTCGCTGCCCGAGGAGATCTCGGCAGCGGTCGACCACGGGGTCATCAAGATGAACGTCGACACCGACACGCAGTACGCCTTCACCCGACCGGTCGCCGACTGGATGCTGCGCAACTACGACGGCGTCCTCAAGGTGGACGGCGAGGTCGGCAACAAGAAGCAGTACGACCCCCGCGCGTGGGGCAAGGCCGCCGAGGCCGGCATGGCTGCGCGTGTCGTCGAGGCGTGCGAGGCGCTCCGCTCAGCTGGGACGCACGCGTGAGCGACGGCAACCTGCTCGGCATCCCTGAGACGCGGCTGCCCGAGGACCCGGCGACCGCACGCCTGGCGGCGGGCGAGGATCCTGCTGCCGTGGCGGGGGCGATCCCGACCTCGTCCGCGACCTGGGCGACCCTCGCCGAGCGGGCTCTCGCTGCAGGCGGCCGGGACGTCGAGGCCTACGCCTATGCCCGGACGGGGTACCACCGGGCGCTCGACCAGCTGCGGAAGTCGGGCTGGCGGGGCCAGGGCCCGGTGCCGTGGTCGCACGAGCCCAACCGTGGCTTCCTCCGGTCCCTCGCCGCGCTGGCCCGGGCAGCCCGGGCGATCGGCGAGACCGACGAGGAGGCCCGCTGCGCGCAGTTCCTGCGGGACTCGTCGGCCGAAGGGGCTCGCGAACTCGGCTTCTGATCTGCGCCTGGCCATCGCGTCGTAGTCCGTCTGGCCCGCTCGGTGGCATACGAGCTGGTCCACTGGGTCCGGAGCTCACCGCGGCGGCCTGTTTAG
>NZ_JAJJPG010000163.1:0-6677 GCF_032907665.1 Intrasporangium sp. | reverse complement strand
TTCCTCATGGACGAGCCGCTGTCGAACCTCGACGCCAAGCTCCGCGTCCAGACCCGCACGCAGATCGCCTCCCTCCAGCGGCGGCTCGGCGTCACCACCGTCTACGTCACCCACGACCAGGTCGAGGCGATGACGATGGGCGACCGGGTCGCGGTCCTCAAGGACGGCGTCCTCCAGCAGGTCGACGCACCGCGCCACATGTACGACCACCCGGCCAACGTCTTCGTCGCCGGCTTCATCGGGTCCCCCGCGATGAACCTGCTCGACGCGCCGGTCGTCGAGGGCGGCGTCGACGTCGGCGGCCACGTGGTCCCCGTCGAGCGGGAGCTGCTCAAGGACGCCGGCTCGCACGTGACGCTCGGGGTTCGTCCCGAGGACGTGGAGATGGCCGGGGACAGCAAGGGCATCCCCGTCGTGGTCGATGTCGTCGAGGAGCTCGGCGCGGACGCCTACATCTACGGCGAGGCGAAGGCGAAGCAGGTCGAGTCCTCCGGCGAGGAGGCGACGGACGCACCCTTCATCGCGCGGGTCGACGGCCGGCAGCCCCCGAAGAAGGGCGAGCAGGTCTACCTTCTGCCGAAGGCCGGCCACGTCCACCTCTTCAACGCCGAGACCGGCATGCGCATCGGCGACTGAGCTCCGCTGAGGGTCCCCTCGACGGGTCGACCCGACCACACGCATCGCGTATGCCGCTGGGCCGGCACCCGCTCGCACGTCGAGGGGGTGCCGGCCCCGTCGCGTCGACGGCCCTTCGCGCGCGTGCCACGATGGGGCGGTGAGCCTCTCGATCACGACGGCCCGGCCCGAGTCGGCGGTGCTCGACCTGCCGTGGTCGACGCCGCTGGAGAGCTGGCCCGAGTCGGTCCTCGCCGCCCTCCCCCGCGGCATCTCGCGGCACGTCGTGCGCTTTGTCCGACTCGGCAGTCGGGTCCTCGCGGTCAAGGAGATCAAGGCCGACCTCGCTGACCGCGAGTACGTCATGCTGCGCAACCTTCGTCGGCTCGGCGTGCCCTGCGTCGAGCCCTTCGGGGTCGTCCACGGCCGCATCGACGCCAGCGGTGCCCCGCTCGACGCGTGCCTCGTCACCAGACATCTCCAGTTCTCCCTGCCCTACCGCGCCCTCTACAGCCAGTCCCTGCGGCCGGACACGGCGGTGCGGCTCATGGACGCCCTCGCCCTGCTCCTCGTCCGCCTGCACCTCGAAGGCTTCTGGTGGGGCGACGTCTCCTTGTCCAACACGCTCTTCCGGCGCGACGCGGGCGCCTTCGCCGCCTATCTCGTCGACGCCGAGACCGGAGAGCTCCACCAGCGGCTCTCCGACGGCCAGCGCCAGCACGACCTCGACCTCGCCCAGGTCAACATCGCCGGCGAGCTCATGGACCTCGACGCCGGCGGCTTCCTCGAGGAGCAGGCCGACCCGTTCGAGGTGGCGTCCTCGATCATCGAGCGCTACCACTCGCTGTGGGACACCCTCACCGGCACGGAACGGTTCGAGGCCGGGGACCGGTGGCGGGTCGACGAGCGCATCCGCCGGCTCAACGACCTCGGCTTCGACGTCGGCGAGCTGTCGATCACGACGGACGTGGGTGGCACCCAGATCCAGATCACCCCGAAGGTCGTCGATGCAGGCCATCACTCACGCCGGCTGCTCCGGCTCACCGGCCTCGACGTCGGCGAGAACCAGGCCCGGCGTCTGCTCAACGACCTCGATGCCTACGCTGCGGCGACCCACCGTCAGGGCGACGACGAGGAGATCGTCGCCCACGAGTGGCTCGCGAGGATCTACGAGCCGATCACCCGCGCCGTCCCTCGCGAGCTCACCAGTCGCCTCGAGCCAGCCGAGATCTTCCACGAGGTCCTCGAGCACCGCTGGTACCTGAGCGAGCGGGCGGGGCACGACATCCCCATCGACGCCGCCCTGGCGGACTACGTCTCGAGCGTCCTGCCGGGCAAGCCGATCGAGAAGTCGGTCGTCGGCGTCGACACGGTCGAGATGCCCGTCATCGCCTGGGACGACTGACCGGCGCGTCCTGCTCGCCTCCGGCCCCTGCTGCCCCGGCCGGCCCTGCTGCCTCTGCTGCACCGCCGTCGTCACGGGTCGAGAGGATCTGCCCGAAGAGGATGACGATCCAGAGGATGAAGGTCACCACGTGGACCACGGTGCACCAGCTGCAGATCGCGTGGATCTGGAACAGCTCGGCCCAGACGAGGTAGAGCGCCATCCCCAGGCCGACGGTGACCCACCCGAAGCGCACCCGGTCGAGCCACGGCTCTGGTCGTCGCCACACGGGCGGGAGCACGAGCGCGGTGAGCGCGACGAAGAAGAGGAGGCCGAGCAGGGCCACTGGAATCCCCAGGAACGTCGACCAAGCGCTCGACGTCACCTTGCCGCAGTCGATGACCTCGGTGACGGTGCAGGCGAGGGTCTCGTTGCCGGTGTAGTGCTCGAACGTCAGGTACGCAGAGACGAGCAGCCCCACGATGGAGAGGACCAACGAGGTGGGGGCGAGCCACCGGGGCCGGGAGGTCACTTCTGGACCAGGGCCGCCGCAGCCGTGACGCCCGGGCTGGTGCAGACGTCGGCCGGCTGACCCCCGGTCAGCTCGCACACCTGCGCCGAGATCATGTTGGCGCCGGCGTTGATCGACTGGCCGACCTCGCTCGTGCCGGTCTGCATCTGCGTGACGATCTCGTTCCAGCCGTCGTCACCGGTGTGCTCGAGCAGCGGCTCGAGCGGGATCCCCGAGCCGGGGAGCTCGTGGGTGCCGTAGAAGGTCCACGGGATGCCGCCCTCGGGGTTGTGCTGCTTGAAGAGGGCGTCGACGTCGGCGGGGAGCTTCTGCAGCTCGTTGAACTCCCGGTCGCGGGTCTCCCACGCGCCGAAGGAGAGGTAGTCGCTCGTGTAGGTGCTGCCGGTGAAGGTCACGGTGGGGATGTTGCCGTCGTTGGTGGCCGACCGGGTCGGCGCGAGCCCCTCGAAGGTGCCGAACCGGGACAGCGCCGCGACCATGGCCCACCGCTCCGATGCGCAGTAGGGGCAGAACTCGGCCCCGACGTAGATCATCCGCGGCTTGCCGTCCTCCTGGAGGACCTCGCCACCCTGGACCCTCTGCGGCACCGCGTTGGCCTGGGTGGGGGCCCCGGCCGCGTCGAAGGCGGCAGCCGGGATCGAGGTGAGCTTGGGGATGAAGGCCGTGTCGGATGCTCCGGGCGTCTCACCGTCGTTGTTGTTGGCGATGACGACACCGACGGCCACCGCGATGATGACGACGACGACTGCGACGGCGGCCGCGATCATCTGCTTCTGCTGCCGCTCCTTGCGTGCCTGAGCGGCGCGCATCTCGGCGGCACGCGCCGCGACCTCGGCGCGGTTGCTCTTCCCCACGAGTCACCTCGTCCTATCGATTACTACACGTCGTCGGAGACCCTAACATCCCTGAGGAACAACTTCCCGGCGACGGCTGGGGTTCCCCACAGCGGGGCCGTATGCCGCTGCGCCGGCTCCCACATGACGCCGGCTCCCAGCCCGGACGCTCGTCAGGGACGGCGCTGCCGGGAGATCTCGTAGAGCGCGACCCCGGTGGCGAGGCCGGCGTTGAGGGACTCCACCGCCGAGCTCATCGGGATGGAGACGATCTGGTCACACGTCTCCCGGACGAGCCGGGACAGGCCCTTGCCCTCGGACCCGGTGACGATGACGAGGGGCTCCTCCGCGAGGGACAGGTCCGGCAGCTCCACGTCGCCGTCCATGTCGAGGCCGAGGATGAAGAACCCCGCCTTCTTGAAGTCCTCGAGGGCCCGGGTGAGGTTGCTCGCCTTCGCCACGGGAACCCGGGCCGCGGCCCCCGCCGACGTCTTCCACGCAGAGGCGGTCATGCCCACGGACCGGCGCTCGGGCACGACGACACCGTGCCCACCGAAGGCGGCGACGGACCGGATGATGGCGCCGAGGTTGCGCGGGTCGGTGATCCCGTCGAGGGCGACGACGAGGGGGATGCCGGGCTGCTCGGGGTCGACGAGGTCCCTCGGGTCGGCGTAGTCGTAGGGCGGCACCTGGAGGGCCAGTCCTTGGTGGACCGCGCCGTCGGTGAGCCGGTCGAGCTCCCCCCGGGGCGTCTCCAGGATGGCCAGCCCCCGCTCGGTGGCGAGCTTGAGCGCCTCCTTGACCCGGTCGTCGGAGTCGATGCGGCTGGCGACGTACATCGTCGAGACCGGGATGTCCGCGCGGAGGGCCTCGACGACGGAGTTGCGGCCGGCGACGATCTCGCTCGAGCCCTTGGACCGTCGCTGCTGCCGTCCGGCTGGGCCCGAGCCGCGAGGCCCGCCCGCTGTGCCGCGCTTGGCGGCCGTCCGGGCCTTCTTGTGCGCCGGGTGGTACTCGCGGTCGACGGCCTTGGGCGTGGGGCCCTTCCCCTCGAGCCCCCGGCGGCGTTGCCCGCCGGAGCCGACCGTGGACTTCTTGCCGCCCTTGCGCACCGCGCCGCGCCGCTGGGAGTTGCCTGGCATGTCAGCCTTCCTCGTCGGTGCGGCCCGAAGGCCCGCCGGACCCGTTGGTGCGGACGAGCGACCACTCGGCCCCGGACGGGGTGTCGGTGATCGCGATCCCGACCGCCGCGAGCTCGTCCCGGATCGCGTCCGCGCGCTCGAAGTCGCGCTCCTGCCGTGCGGCCTGTCGCTCCTCGAGCCGGGCCCGCACGAGGGCGTCGAGCGCGGCCTCGGCCGTGGACCCGGTCGAGTCCCTCGACGCGCCCCAGTGCGGCGCGAGCGGGTTGACGCCGAGGACCTCGGTCATTGCAACGACGCTGGCGGCGGCGGCGAGGGCTGTCTCGTCGTCATCCTCGTCGAGCGCCACGTTGCCGGCGCGCACGGTCTCGTGGATGACGGCCAGCGCGCCGGACACTCCGAGATCGTCGTCCATCGACTCGACGAACTCGGCCGGCATGAGGGCGCGTGCCGAGGGACCGTCAGCCGGCCGTGCGATCTCGCCACGGCGAGCGGCCCGCTCGAGGAAGCCCTCGATGCGGTCGACCGCCGCTGCCGCCTCGTCGAGGGAGCCGGGGTGGTACTCGATGGTCGACCGGTAGTGCGCCGCGGTGAGGTAGTAGCGCAGCACGATCGGGCGCGTGAACTTCAGCAGCTCTCGCACCTCGAGGGCGTTGCCGAGGGACTTGCCCATCTTCTCGCCTCGGACGGTGACCCACGCGTTGTGCAGCCAGTAGCGGGCGAAGCCGAGGCCTGCCGCCCGGGACTGCGCCTGCTCGTTCTCGTGGTGCGGGAACCGCAGGTCGATGCCGCCGCCGTGGATGTCGAACTCGTCCCCGAGCCAGCGGCGCGCCATCGCGGAGCACTCGAGATGCCACCCGGGACGACCGACGCCGAAGGGGGTGGGCCACGACGCGCTCAGCGGCTCGTCTGCCTTGCGCCCTTTCCACAGGGCGAAGTCACGCGGGTCGCGCTTGCCTCTCGGGTCGGCGTCCTCGGCGGCCACCATGTCGTCGATGGACTGGTGGGAGAGGGAACCGTATTCCGGCCAGGACCGCACGTCGAAGTACACGTCGCCGGAGTCGTCCGGCGCCGGGTAGGCGTGACCCTTCTCGACGAGGGTCTCCATGAGCGTGATCATGTCGGGCACGTGGCCGGTCGCCCGCGGCTCGTAGGTCGCCGGCTTGACGCCCAACGCATCGAGAGCCTGGGACGTCAGGCGCTCGTTGCGGTAGGTCAGGGCGAACCAGTCCTCGCCCGACTCGGCCGCCTTGCGCAGCACCTTGTCGTCGATGTCGGTGACGTTGCGGATGAGGGTGACGTCGTAGTCGTGGCCGGTCTCGAGCCACCGTCGCAGCACGTCGAACGCGACGGCGAAGCGGATGTGCCCGATGTGAGGTGCGCCCTGCGTCGTGAGCCCACAGATGTACATGCCGACCTTGCCGCTGACGCGCGGGACGAACTCGCGCTGCTCACGGGTGGCGGTGTCGAACAGTTGGAGACTCACCCGCCAGAGTCTATCGAGGTGGCGCGGACCGACGCGGACGCGCTCGAGCGAGCCCAGCGGCATACGACTGCCGTATGCCGCTGGCCCGGCCGCGCCGCACGATCTGGCCTCCAGGGGGGTGTGCCTCCACGGAGATGCGTCCCAGCGGTGGCTTTCGGTGAATTTCTTCCGGCGTTAGCCACCATTGGCGCCCGAGACGCGGCAGGATCACCAGCGGACTGCGTGACGTAGTTCATAGTCGGCGTCGGGGGCGCCGGAGAACCACAAAAGGGAGAGTTCATGAGGAACAGCACGGTCGCGCGTCATCGTCGACGCGCCGTCGCTGTCGTCCCCACCATCGCACTCGCAGCCGCTGGACTGGCTGCGACGTCGATGTCTGGGGCCGCGACCGCGGCACCGGCCGACGCGCCCACCGGCGCGCCGGAGTCAAGCGGCTACTACATCAACTACGCCGCTCCGCAGGTCGAGCGGGCCTACGCCAACGACAAGGTTGTCGGCACGCTGGGCAAGGGCAAGAAGGTCGACGTCCAGGACGTCATCGCCCGCGGAGAGGCCTTCGACCAGAAGCACGCCCAGGGCAACCCCGTGGCGGCCCGCGAGCTGGCCAAGCTCGAGGCCAAGGCCATCAAGACCGGCAAGAGCCCCAAGGCGATCAAGAACCGCTACAAGGGCGCGAAGTCGACCCAGG
>NZ_JAJJPG010000162.1:0-6976 GCF_032907665.1 Intrasporangium sp. | reverse complement strand
AGGCTCGGGTGTACTCGAACAACGGAGGCAACAATGAGCGTGTACAAGGTCGTCGAGATCATCGGTACGAGTGCCTCGTCGTGGGAGGACGCTGCGATGACAGCCGTCAACACGGCCAAGGAGACGCTGCGCGATCTTCGTGTGGCGGAAGTGGTCGAGCAGGACCTGGACCTCGGTGGGGACGAGGTGCTCTTCAGGATCAAGCTCAGCGTGTCCTTCAAGTACCAGGCCGACTGAGCTCGCTTCCCGGTCGGCGGGTCCTCGACCCTGGGCCGTATGCCGCTGGCCCGGCTCCATCGGTGAGCCACCCAGTGGCATGCGGGCTGGGTTGTCGAACCGCGCGCTACCCGAAATCGCGATGAGGCGAGACGGCGACACCGGTGTCGCCCGTCCCGGGCTCCTCATGCCGGTCCATCCACGGTGGACACCTCCTGGCTCCCGAACGCCGCGAGCCGAGCCGACGCGTGTGGGCGGCGGATCCCGTTGCGGCTCAGACCTGGCCGCGGTGACCGGGGCGGATCGATCATGGGCGGGTCCTGATGGGCTGGGGCCTGCCGTTCGCGTGTCTCCGCGTCGCCTGACTGTGGAACCGCCACACCGGAGGCCTGGGGGTGAGTGCGTCCTCCTCGCGCCCGCGGCAGAAAAAAGAATTCAAGACTCTTGCCGATCACCTCATGATCTGTACAGTATGGGTGTGTTACAGGTCACACAGGTGACCGCCGTTCCACCAGTCAGCACCTTCCGCCGTCGCCTTCCACACCCGATTCCCGGAGGATCCATGCGCCCCAAAGCAATCAGTTCAGTCGCCGTGCTGGCATCAGTCGCGGGTCTCGTGCTCGCCGCCTGCGGCAGCGAGTCCGAGCCGGAGGGACAGCCGCAGGAGTCACAATCCGGGCAGTCCGCTCCGCTGTACTCCGAACTGCCCGAGGCCATTCGAAGCCAGGGCTACCTCACCCTTGCAGGCGATTCCCACCCGCCCTACCGCACGGTGCAGGATGACAAGAAGGTCACCGGCATCGACCCGGATTTCCAGAAGCTGCTTGAAGGGCAGTTGGGCGTGGAGCTCCGCACCGAGATCACTTCCGGGCTTCCCGCCATCCTGCAGGGAATGATGTCCGGCCGATACGACGCCTTCAACGGGCCAGTCCGCTCCACCGAGGAACGCGAACAGGACTTCGACTCGATCGTCTGGATGACCACCCGCTCCTCGTACGTGTTCCCGGTGAAGAACTCCAAAGGCATCGAGTCGTCCGAGGACCTCTGTGGCCTGCGGGTGGCCGGAACCGAGGGGTCGGTCACCGAGACCCAGGTCCAGCGCCTGAATGAGTGGTGCTCCACGGAGGGCAAGACGCCGAACGAGTTCATCGGACTCCAGGACACGAACGCCACGGTGCTGGCCGTCCAGTCTGATCGGGCGGACGTCCTGGCCACGACACAGAGTGCCGCCATCGACCTCGTCGACCAACGCTCCGGAGAGTTCGACTACGTCACGCAGACGGACGAGCAGGGCGCAGGGGTGGACCTCATGGCCATGCTCACGCCCAAGTCAACCAAGCTCGGGCCGGTGCTGTTCAAGGCCACCGAGAACCTCTTCGGCAACGGCCAGTACGAGGCGTTCATGAAGCAGTGGGGCCTGGAAGATGTCGCCATCGCCGAGCCCCTCTTCAACCCGGCCACGCAGGGATCCACCTCGACTCCCGCCGACTTCGCCGAGGACAAGTAGCCGAGACGCCGGTCCCGAAACGCCTAGGAGCAGGCAGATGTCCAGCCATGCAGCCGCGCCATCGAACCACGATCCAGTCGACGTCGGGACGGCTCACCGCCGTATGAGTTGGGGCAGGGTCGCGATCGCCGTCGTGATCCTCATCGGTGCGTGGCAGGCCGCCGCGTTCCTCGTGACCAACGAGCGGTTCGAATGGGACGTCGTCGCCCAGTACCTCTTCGATCCCACCGTGCTCCGTGGACTCGCCATGTCGCTGATGCTGACCGTCATCGGCATGGTCCTCGGCTCCATCCTCGGCACGCTCATCGCTGCCGGTGACCTCAGCGGCTTCGCACCGATCAGGTGGGTCTCTCGAGTCTATGTGGGGATCTTCCGGGGCATCCCGCCGTTGGTTCAGCTCATCTTCTGGTTCAACCTCGCCTATCTGATCCCCCGTATCACGGTGGGTGTGCCCTACGGCCCGGAGTTCGTCTCCTGGTCCACCAACGACATCATCACGCCCATCACCGCGGCCATCATCGGGCTGAGCCTTCACGAGGCTGCCTACATGGCCGAGATCGTTCGGTCCGGCATCCTCTCGGTCGATCACGGACAGCGAGAAGCGGCCCGGGCCATGGGTTTCAACCGGAACCAGGCGTTCTTCAAGATCGTCCTTCCGCAGGCCATGAGGGTGATCATCCCGCCGTCGGGCAGTCAGTTCATCGCTCTGCTCAAGGGCACCTCCCTGGTGAGCGTCATCGCCATGGGGGACCTCCTGCACTCCGTGCAGGTCATCTACAACCGCACCTACCAGATCGTGCCGCTTCTGATGGTCGCCGTCATCTGGTACCTCTTCGTCGTCACCATCCTCACCGTGGGACAACGGCGCCTCGAGACGCACTTCGGCCGCGGCTACACCATCACCTCCCCGCCCCGGGGCACGCGCGGGGACTGGCGAGCCCGCCGGAAGGCCTGGACCACGTCGCCCGAACGGGCGGCCCATGACCGAGAGGCAACGGCATGACGACCAGCGAGACCGTCCCTGTCCTCCAGGCCCGGAACGTCCGAAAGGCCTTCGGAGACATCCAGGCCCTGGACGGCGTGGACCTCGAGGTGAACGAAGGCGACGTGGTCGCTGTCCTGGGGCCCTCGGGATCGGGCAAGTCCACCTTGGTCCGTTGCCTCCACCAGCTTGAATCCATCGACGGCGGTGCCATGTACCTCGATGGGCAGTTGCTGGGCTACACCGTGGAACGCGGAGTCGTCCGGCCACTACCCGAACGTCAGGTGGACCGGCAACGCCAGCAGATGGGCATGGTCTTCCAGCAGTTCAACCTCTTCCCTCACTGGACGGTCCTGCGCAACATCACCGAGGCCTGCGTGAAGGTCCACGGCCGAAGCCCGCAGGAGGCGCACGAGCGAGCCATGTACCTGCTGGAGCGGGTCGGACTGGCCGACAAGGCCCATGCCCATCCCCGCCAGCTGTCCGGCGGGCAACAGCAGCGCGTGGCCATCGCGCGCGCCGTCGCCCCCCAACCTCGCGTGGTGCTCTTCGACGAGCCCACGAGCTCACTGGATCCGGAACTCGTGGACGAGGTCCTGGCGGTCATGCGCGCCCTCGCCGACTCGGGCATGACCATGGTTGTCGTCACGCACGAGATGGAGTTCGCCCGGGACGTGGCGGACCGCTGCATGTTCATGGCCGAAGGGCGCGTCATCGAGACCGGCGCGGCCGATGAGTTCTTCCGCAATCCGCAGACCGAACGGCTGCGAAACTTCCTGAGCCGGTTCAACGCTCCGGGGATCGCTGGAGACAGGCCTCCGTCGACCGGGGCACGGGCCGCGCCGGAACCCCGTCCACAGGTCCTCGAGCGCAGCGCGGTGGACCTCCATGGCTGAGGCTTTGCGGATCATGGCCGTGGGGGACCTGGTGCTGGACGAACCCCACCCCGAGCGCTACTTCGAACCCAGTGCCAAGGTCCTGCAGTCCGCCGACCTCGTCATCGGGCAGGTGGAGGTCCCGCACACCACGTCCACCGATGTGACCAGCGTGGACATCCCCGCTCCACCCGCCGATCCCGCCCACGTCAAGGCCATCGCCGACGTCGGCATCACCATCGCCACCCTGGCGGGGAACCACATCTTCGACTGCGGCACGCAGGGAGTCCTGGACACGGTGGGGAACTGCCACGCCCACGGCATCGCCACGGTTGGTGCGGGCGCGACGATCGACGACGCCCGACGTCCTGCGGTCGTCGAACGTCGCGGCCGCCGCGTTGGTGTACTGGCTTACAACTGCGTCGGTCCCCGGGAGTCCTGGGCCACCTCACGCAAGGCGGGCTGCGCGTTCGTGAACGTGCTGACGCATTACGAGCTCGACACTGCGAATCCCGGCGGCCCACCCAGCGTCTACAGCTTCTGCGAACCCAGGTCACTGAAGGCCATGACCGACGACGTCGTGCGCCTCCGGTCGGAGCTGGACGTCCTCGTGGTGGCCCTTCACAAGGGAATCGGGCACACGCCCGTCGAGATTGCCGACTACGAGTTCCAGGTGGCGCACGCAGCCATCGACGCCGGTGCCGACGCCGTCATCGCCCATCACGCCCACATCATGCGTGGGATCGAGGTCTACCGGAACAAGCCGATCTTTCATGGGCTGGGCAACTTCGTCACGGTGACCTCTGCCCTGACCCTCGGCAACGACGACTCACCGGAACGACAGGCCTGGGCCAAGCGGCGGCAGAAGCTCTTCGGCTTTCTGCCCGACCCAGCAATGCCCACGTATGCCTTCCACCCCGACAGCCGGAACACTGCGATCGCTGTCGTCGATGTCGCGGCCGATGGAACCGTGTCCGCAGGCGTCGTCCCCTGCTGGATCGACGACGAAGCCCGGCCCGTGCCCTTGGGGAACGACCCCGTGGGGCGGGACGTCGCCGACTACATCCAGCACATCACCCGTGACGCCGAACTCGACACCCGATTCCGCTGGAGGGCCAACCTCCTCGAGGTGGACCTCGGACACGCCGCCGTTCCCGATCCCACCGCCACCCCCGCGCTCAGCGAAAGGCAGTCGTCATGACCATCCCGACGCCCGTTCGTCCTTTGGAGGGGAAGGTCGTCCTGGACCTCACGACCGCCCTCTCCGGCCCTTACGCCACCATGCTGCTCGCGGGCCTCGGTGCGCGCGTCATCAAGGTCGAGAACCCGCTCACCGGCGGCGACAGCTCCCGAAACAACTCCCCGTACCTGACCCGCGCCGGCCTGAGCGTTGTCCGCACGGACCCGCAGGACATGTCCGTGTCCATGCTGTTGCGCGGTCGGGGCAAGGAGTCGATCGTCCTGGACCTCAAGAGCGAGATCGGCCGGGCCACCTTCCTGGACCTGGTGGAGGCGGCGGACATCGTCGTCGAGAACTTCAGTGCGGGCGTCACGGATCGCCTCGGCATCGGCTACGCCGCGGCACGGGAACGCAACCCCCGGATCGTCTACACGTCGATCAGCGGTTTCGGCGCCCAGGGCAACGCTGGCGGAGGCAAGGCCATGGACACCATCGTGCAGGCCCTCAGCGGCATGATGCTGACTGCCGGCAGCCCCGGCCAGGCGCCTGTGCGCTTCGGCGTGCCCATCGCGGACCTGGTGGCACCGCTGTACGCGGTCATCGGGACCCTCGCCGCCGTGCTGCACTCCCGGGAGACCGGCCAGGGCCAGTACGTGGACGTCTCCATGCTGGGCGCGCTCACCTCGCTCGTGGCCTGTGAGCCGTTCGACGTGTTCGAGAAGATCGGTCTGCCGCTGCGGACCGGGGACTACGTGCCACGCCTGGCGCCGTTCGGCACCTTCGCCACGCGTGACGGCTGGATCGCCCTGTGTGCACCGACCGACGCCTTTGCCCGGGGGGTCCTCAAGGCGATGGGCGGCGAGGCGCTCGCCGACGATCCGCGCTTCCGGCGGCGCGATGACCGGGTGGCCAACGCCGACGAGCTGCACGCCATGATCGCGGAGTGGACCAAGGATCGGACCGTCGCTGAGGCCACGCGAAGGCTGGAGGAGGCCGGTGCCCCGGTGGCGCCGATCCGCACCACCGCCGAGGCCGTCCGCGACCCGCTCGTCCTGCAGCGTGGTGAGGTGGTCCCGCTGGTGCATCCCGATTTCGAGACCCGCGAGGAGCTCCTCGGCTCCGGCGTGCCGATCCTGATGTCCGAGTGCCCCACGTCCATTGACCGTCCGGCACCGCACCTCGGAGAAGACACGGACGCTGTGCTTCGTGACCTTGTGGGCTACGACGACGAGCAGATCCGTGCCGTCACAGGCGTGACGGCACAGCGGGCGGATGTGGCGCGAAAGTGAACGCTGTCCCAACCGGGAGCGTTCCCCCGCCCTTGCAGGTCCTGATGGACGCTTACGCCGAGGATGCACCCCAGGATGCCGAGGGGCATCCGGTGGTCGGGTCGGTGGGCCATGATGTTCCCGTCGAGTTGGTGTGGGCCGCGGGGGCGCGTTCGGTCAGGCTGCGCGGCCACCCCGCCTGGGATCGCACGCGGTCTGCGACCTACCTGGGGTCCGGGCTGGACGTGGCGACGGCGTCCCTGTTCGCCGGCATCCTCCACGGGGCGTTCGGGCATCTCGACGCCATTGTCGTGTCCAGCGACTGCGACGCGTCCCAGCGCCTCTACTACGTGATGCGGGAGATTCGCCGCGTGGAGCCCGAGATCGGCCTGCCGCCCGTGTACTTGACGGACATGCTGCATCTGCCACGCGAATCGACGGCCCGATACAACGTGCGCCGCCTGGAGCAGTTCCGCCAGATGTTGCGCACCTGGTTCCGAGTGGACCCGCTGGACCGGTTGGGCGAGGCCACGGCCCTGTCCGCTCGAATCGTGTCGCTGCAGCGGCAGTTCGTTTCGGTGGCCCGCAGCGAGGTCCTTCGAGTGACCGGGGAGCAGGCGCTGGCGGTCTTCGGCGCCGCCCAGCGCCTGGAACCGCGGCGGTACGCAGAGCTCCTCGCCGCCCTGCTCGCCGTCCTCCCCGGGATGCCGGCACTGGAGGCCCCACGCCTGTTCCTGACCGGCAGCAGTCACGACCGGCCGGACGTCTATCGGCAGATCGAGGAGGCTGGATGGCTCATCAGCGGGGAGGACCACGATCAGGGGCAGCTCGCCCTGCAACGCCGGTTCCCCGAAGACACCCCCGCCACGGCTGAGCTGTTGGAGGTCCTGGCCCGGGTCTACCGCGACAACGGCCCCACCCCGCAGCGGGCGAGCATCGAGAGGCGCG
>NZ_JAJJPG010000161.1:0-7009 GCF_032907665.1 Intrasporangium sp. | reverse complement strand
TCGACCCCGACGCGTTGATGACCCAGGTCCTGCCGATCCGGGTCGAGCTCGCCGGACACTGGTCGCGCGGCCGGACGATCGTCGACCGCCGCGACTGGAGCGGCGACATGTCGCACGACCCTCACGGCGAGCCGCCGCTACGGGTGCGCGTCGCCCTCGGTGTCGACCACGAGCGGTACTCCTCGCTCTGGCGCGAGACCATCCTCGCCGCAGGGGGCGCCTGATGGGCCGCGTCGCCGTCCTCGGCTCGCTCAACGTCGACATCGTGACTCGGGTGGAGCGCCACCCCCGACCGGGTGAGACCGTCCTCGGCGAGGCGGCGGGTCGCTTCGCCGGCGGGAAGGGCGGCAACCAGGCCATGGCCGCGCGCCGTGCCGGTGCCGAGGTCGTCATGATCGGCCGGGTCGGACGGGACGACGCGGGCGCCGCCTACCTCGACCGCCTGCACCGGCACGGCATCCGCACGGAGGTGCCGCCCGTCGACCATGCTCCGACGGGCGCGGCGTACATCGCTGTCGACGACCAGGGCGAGAACGTGATCATCGTCGTGCCGGGCGCGAACTCGTTCGTCGAGGACCGCTCGGTCGCCGCGGCGGACCTCGGTCCCGGCGACGTCCTGCTCTGCACGCTCGAGGTCCCCGCCGACCTCGTCGCCCGCGCTGCGACTCTCGCCCACGGAGCCGGCGCCCGGGTCGTCATCAATCTCGCGCCCTACACCTGGCTCCCGCACGACGTCATCGCGCTCGCCGACCCCCTCGTCGTCAACGAGTCCGAGATGCGCCAGCTCGCCGACTCCGACCTCATCCCCTCCTCGCTGCTCGTGACCTTCGGGGCAGCCGGGGCCCGGTGGGACGGTGAGGAGGTGAGCGGCATACGGCTCGAGGAGGGCGACGTCGTCGACACGGTGGGGGCCGGTGACGCCTTCTGTGGGGCGCTCGCCGCGGCCCTCGCGGCTGGCGACACGAGACGTGCGGCTCTGGAGGCGGCGAACCGCGCGGGATCCGAAGCCGTCCGCTGGGCCGGCGCCCAGCCCGACGCCGCCCTGTGAGCGCGCGACCTCAGGCGGGGGTGACGACGAGGGCGACCTGGGCTCCCGCCACCCGAGTGACGACGAGCGTCGCCTCCGATCCGCCCTTGCCCCGGCCGGTCATCTTGAGCTGACGGCGCAGGAGGTCCGCATCCAGCGTGACGCCGCGCTTCTTGATCGTCACCCGGTCGTGGCCATGGTCGCGCAGCCAACGGGACAGGGCCTTCGGGGACAGCGGCATCGCCTCGAGGACGCGGTAGCGTCGCGCCCACGGCAGGTCGTATGCCGCTGGGCTCGTCACATAGCCGACGCCGGTTCCCAGCTCGGTGCCGTCCACGGCCGCCACGAGGGCCCCGGTGAGTCCGGCCCGGATGACGGCCCGGTCGGGCTCATAGAGCCATTCGCGGATGGCCGTCACCGACGGCAGGGGAGGCTCGTCGGCGGCTGGTGCTGCGTCAGCCTCCGAGACGACGTGCGTCGCCCGGGCAGAGCACACGGCGGCCGTCCGGCCCGGCTGGGATGCGAGCGGGCCCCACCAGACGACGCACTCGAGCACCTCGCCGTGCCACGAGCTCCATTGCGCCTCGGCGCCGTCGGGGAGGGCCGCGTGGGGGAAGGACGGGGAGAGCTTGGCGCCGGTGGCCGGGGTGCGGGCCGCGAACGCCTGGACCTCGTCCCACGTGGGTGAGATCGCGTCGAGGGAGAAGACGCGCCTGGTTCGGCCGCGGTGGTCGGCCACCCCGGAGACGCGCCGGGCCGGGTCGAGCCAGAGCCCGAGGTGCCGGGCCGCCTCGCCGAGCGGGAGGCGGACCTCGTCGGCTCGTGCGTGGGTCACGCGCGCGGACGGCCAGTGGCGCAGGTTGATCGCGGCGATCCGGGCGGTCGCAGCGTCCGAGTCGACCGCCCGCACGACCAGGTCGAGCCCGGCGAAGGCCATCGCGTCGGCCCCGATCCCGCAGCCGAGGTCGTAGACCTCCCGCAGGCCTGCCGCGGCGAACCGGTGCGCGTGCCGGGCGGCCAGCGACAGCCGTGTCGCCTGCTCGAGGCCATCGGGGGTGAAGAGCATGCCCGCGGCGAAGTCCCCGAACTTGTCGACCGCCCGAGCCCGAAGGCGCGACTGCGCCATGGCCGCGGCGACGAGGTCGCTGTCGAACGCCTCGCGGAGCTTCTCCTGGAGCTGGAGGGCCGTCGACTCGTCGTAGGCGGGGAGGGACTGGAGCAGCGCCCAGCCCTCTCCGGTGGCGAGCCGGTCCACCATCGCAGCGTCCATGCCCGTCATCCTTTCAGGCGATCCGCCACAGCCCCGCCGGGGCGAAGTTGTGGCGGCTGGGTGCGGGTCTGGCCCGCCGGGTCTTCGCCGGGGCGAAGTTGTGGCGGCTGGGTGCGGGTCTGGCCCGCCGGGTCTTCGCCGGGGCGAAGTTGTGGCGGCTGGGGACGGTCGGGGAGGTGAGTCGGGGCGATTCACGCTCAGCTTCGGCCAGTTGTTGGCACTCGACTTGACCGAGTGCTAACTCCAAACCTAGATTTCTGCTTGTTGGCACTCTCACCCTGAAAGTGCCAGATCTCTCCGAGAGAACGGTCGACCCCCGCGACGGCGGCCGCTCACCGAGATCAAGAACGCGTCCAGACTCGATCTATCGACATCCCGAAGGGAAGGTCACCACCGTGTCGGTTTCCATCAAGCCGCTCGAAGACCGCATCGTCGTCAAGTCCCTCGAGGCGGAGCAGACCACCGCCTCCGGCCTCGTCATCCCGGACACGGCGAAGGAGAAGCCCCAGGAGGGCGAGGTCCTCGCCGTCGGCCCCGGCCGCTGGAACGAGGACGGCGACCAGCGCGTCCCGCTCGACGTCAAGGTCGGCGACAAGGTCATCTACAGCAAGTACGGCGGCACCGAGGTCAAGTACGGCGGCGAGGAGTACCTCATCCTCTCCGCGCGTGACGTCCTCGCCGTCGTCGGCTGATCGCCTCGCGCCACAGCACCACATGCTTTGACCGCACCCCGGTGACGCCCCTCGGGGTCGTGCCGGGGTGCGGTCCGTACGCCCACCGTTTCGCGCATCACCAGCCAGAAGGAACACCATGGCCAAGCAACTGGAGTTCGACGACTCCGCACGCAAGTCGCTCGAGCGCGGCGTCGACGCGCTCGCCAACGCCGTCAAGGTGACGCTCGGCCCCAAGGGCCGCAACGTCGTCATCGACAAGAAGTGGGGCGCTCCCACGATCACGAACGACGGCGTCACGATCGCCCGCGAGATCGAGCTCGAGGACGCCTACGAGAACCTCGGCGCCCAGCTCGCCAAGGAGGTCGCCACCAAGACGAACGACATCGCCGGTGACGGCACGACGACCGCGACGGTCCTCGCCCAGGCGATGGTCAAGGAGGGCCTGCGCAACGTGGCCGCCGGTGCCGCCCCGGCCGCTCTCAAGCGTGGCATGGACAAGGCCGTGAGCGCGGTCAATGACCGACTCCTCGAGATCGCCCGTGACGTCAACGGCAAGGAGGAGGTCGCCTCGGTCGCGACGCTCTCCGCCCAGGACGCCACGCTCGGCGGCCTCATCGGCGAGGCCTTCGACAAGGTCGGCAAGGACGGCGTCATCACTGTCGAGGAGTCCTCGACGACGGCGACCGAGCTCGAGTTCACCGAGGGCATGCAGTTCGACAAGGGCTACCTGTCGGCCTACTTCGTCACCGACACGGAGCGCATGGAGACCGTCCTCGAGGACGCCTACGTCCTCATCAACCAGGGCAAGATCTCGGCCGTCGCCGACGTCCTGCCGGTCCTCGAGAAGGTCGTCCAGTCGGGCAAGCCGCTGCTCATCATCGCCGAGGACGTCGAGGGCGAGGCCCTGTCGACGCTCGTCGTCAACAAGATCCGGGGCACCTTCGCCGTCGCGGCCGTCAAGGCTCCCGGCTTCGGTGACCGCCGCAAGGCCATGCTCCAGGACATCGCCATCCTCACCGGCGGCCAGGTCATCGCCGAGGAGGTCGGTCTCAAGCTCGACCAGGCGGACCTCTCGGTGCTCGGCCAGGCCCGGCGCGTCGTGATCACCAAGGACCACACGACGATCATCGACGGGGCCGGCGAGGAGTCCGAGGTCACGGGCCGCGTCGCCCAGATCAAGTCCGAGATCGACCGCACCGACTCCGACTGGGACCGCGAGAAGCTCCAGGAGCGGCTCGCCAAGCTCGCGGGCGGCGTCTGCGTCATCAAGGTCGGCGCCCACACCGAGGTCGAGCTCAAGGAGAAGAAGCACCGCATCGAGGACGCGATCTCCGCGACCCGGGCGGCCATCGAGGAGGGCATCGTCGCCGGGGGTGGCACGGCCCTCATCCACGCCGCCGAGGTCATCGACGGGCTCGACCTCGAGGGCGACGAGGCGACCGGCGCCACGATCGTGCGCAAGGCCGTCCAGGAGCCGCTGCGCTGGATCGCCGAGAACGCCGGCCTCCAGGGCTACGTCGTCACCTCCAAGGTGGCCGAGCTCCCGCTCGGTCAAGGGCTCAACGCCGCCACGGGCGAGTACGGCGACCTCATCGCCGCCGGGGTCATCGACCCGGTCAAGGTGACCCGGTCGGCCCTGCGCAACGCCGAGTCGATCGCGTCGATGATCCTCACGACGGACACGCTCGTCGTCGAGAAGCCGGAGGAGGAGCCCGAGCCGGCCGGTCACGGCCACGGTCACGGGCACTGACCACCACCTGACGAAGGGCCATCCTCCGCGCGAGGGTGGCCCTTCGTCGTCATCGGTTCAGGCCGTATGCCGCTGGGTGCGCGGTGGGTGTGAGGCTCCGGGGACCGTAGCTGGTCAGGACGCCGTGGCGATCTTGCGGACCGACGCCTCGACCGGCTCGCCATAGAGCAGCTCGCGCTCAGCCTCGGTGAGCCCGCCCCAGACCCCGTAGGGCTCACGGACCTGGAGCGCATGGCTGCGGCACTCGGCGAGGACGGGGCAGGCGGCGCAGACCGCCTTGGCGGCGGCGTCACGGTTGCGGCGGCGGGGACCGCGCTCGCCCTCGGGGTGGAAGAAGACCTCGGGGCTCACGCCCCGGCACGCCCCCTCGAGCTGCCAGTCCCACAGATCCGCCACCGGACCCGGGAGGCGGGTGATCTCGGCCATGGTCTTGGTCGTCCTCAGCTTTCCTCGACGGCACTCGCTCTGCCGGTGCTGCGTTGATGCCGCGCCGTGGCTCGACGCTAACCGGGCGCGTGGGGCAGTTTGAAGGCCCGAAGTTTCAAGACTTGTTCAAGAAATGCCCTCGACATGGCAAGGGCCGTCGGAGAGGTCACAGGTCACGTCTGGCCCCAGACACAGGTGACCGCACGTAAGATGCTGGTCAAACAACCCCGTGGGTCCCGGTGGGTGGGGCCCGTCGAGGGAGAGTCGGGGGTTGGGAGCCGATGGGATTCACCTGGGCCGCAAGGCCCGGCGTAACGCGACGCGCAAGCGGGGCGATGGAGGGTGTGGACGCCCCCACTTCGCTGGGCGAGCTCGCGTCTCTGGCAGCACATGACGCCATGGCGCGTGATGACCTCCTGCGTCGGGTTCGCGAACTGGCCCTGAAGTACGCGCGTGTCCGACTCGGCCGCTTCGGCGCCGAGGATCTCGCCCAGGACGTCGCTCAGGAGGTGTGCATGGCCGTGCTGGCCGCTGTACCCACCTACGAGGAGCGTGGCGTGCCCTTCGAGGCTTTCGTCTACCGGGTGACCTCGCACAAGCTCGCCGACGTCCAGCGGGCCGCCATGCGGGGGCCGACGCCGATGGGTGACATCCCGGACCGGGTGGACGAGTCGCCCACGCCCGAGATGACCGCGCTCGTCCGGGACGAGGCGGCGCAGGCGCTCTCCCTGATGCAGCAGTTGCCCGACGCGCAACGGGAGATCCTCATCCTCCGGGTCGCGGCGGGGCTCACCACCGATGAGACGGCCGCTGCTCTCGGCATGTCGACGGGTGCCGTGCGGGTGGCACAGCACCGCGCCCTGGGCAGGCTCCGTACTCTGATCGCTGAGCTCGAGGCAGGTGATGTCGCGTGACCAAGCCGATTCCCCTGAGCGATCTCGTCGCCGACGACCTCCTCATCGACCGGATCGCCGCCCGCCAGCCCGTCGGGGACGAGCCGGTCGCGGCACTGCTCGCCTCAGTTGCGGCCCACGCCGACCATCCGTTGCCATCAACGGGTCGTCGCCGGAGCCGGCGGCGAGTGCTCTCCGTCCTCGTGGCCATCACGGTCGGCGCCTCTGGTGCCGGCGTCGCCGCTGCCGTCACCATCCCCGATGGCACGCCTTATGCCAGGTCGGCGCCTGTTGCCCCGGGAGGTGAGCCTGTCCCCGCGCCAGGGGGGCCCGGCTCCACGCTGGGGGCGGAGCTGGCCACGGACGCCACGGGCCGCGTCATCGTCGTCGGCGCCGACGGCGCGCGACTCGATTCGGCGTGGCTGCCCGATGGCTGGGTCGCAGCGCTGCCCACGACGGCCACGACGGCCACGACGGTCGGTCGGGCCTCCGGCACGCAGGTGAGCAGGGCCCGGTGGAGTTCCTACACCGTGTCGCGTGCCCTGATCCTTGCCGGCCTCGAGGCGCACCCTGCATCTGCTCCCACTGCCACCGAGGTCTTGCTGGAGGACGAGGCGCAGCAGTCCCCGAGCGACGTGACCGATTCCGACGGCAGGGCTGGCGAGACGACATCGGATCGACCTGCCGAGCCGCTCGCCGCCCGACCCGGCCCCGACAACCGGCCGAGTGGATCGGCGCCCAAGCCCGCGGCCAAGCCAGGCAGCAAGGGTGGGAAGGGCAGCTCGCGGCCGGCGCCCGAGCCGAGTGCCAGGGTGGCCAGGCCCGACCCCAAGCCGGTCGCCACAGCGATGCCTGCCACGCCCACGAAACGAGAAGTGGCGGGCAAGCCGGCCGAGGCGGGGAAGCCGGCCGAGGTGGGGAAGCCAGCAGGGGTCGAGAAGCCGACGGAGGCGGGGAAGCCGGCCGAGG
>NZ_JAJJPG010000160.1:0-7129 GCF_032907665.1 Intrasporangium sp. | reverse complement strand
ACGTGGCAAACATCAAGTCGCAGCTCAAGCGCATCAAGACCAACCAGAAGCGCACGGAGCGCAACAAGGCGGTCAAGAGCGAGCTTCGCACCTGGATCCGCAAGTTCCGTGAGGCCGCCGCCTCCGGGGACAAGGACGCCGCAGTCGACGCCCTGAAGACCGCCTCGAGGAAGCTCGACAAGGCCGTCTCCAAGGGCGTCATCCACAAGAACCAGGCCGCGAACAAGAAGTCGACCATGGCGAAGAAGGTCGCCTCGCTCTGACCGGCGCACCCGCTTCCGGCTCGCTTCCATCGAGCCCCTCACCCGACCGGGTGAGGGGCTCGATGCGTCGGGGCCTTCAGTAGTGAGTGCGCACGGCCGCGACGACGTCCTCGTAACGCTCCCGGGGGAGCACCGCCCCCTCCCGCCGGACCATGCCCGGGTCGAGGCGGAGCAGTCGGTTGACACGGACCTCGCTCGGGCGTCCGCGACGGTCCCAGGGTCCGGTGCCGATGTCGACCCACTCGCGTCCCGCGCGACGCTCCTGGTGCTCGTCGCGGTCGTGGTCCTGGCTCGTCAGCTGCAGTCCGACGAGGTGACGTCCGTCGTGCCCGATGACGAGGACGGGGCGGTCCTTGCCACGGGTGTGGTCCTCCTCGAACGGGACCCAGGACCAGACGATCTCGCCCGGGTCCGGGTCACCATCGGGGTGCGGCGCATAGGTCGTGTCGGGCAGTGTCGTCGCGTCTCCGAGATAGGGGCCGTATGCCGCTGGGCCCGCCTCCGGGGCAGATGCGCCCCGGCGGGTGCTCGGCACGCCTCGGTTCCCCTCGGGTGGGGCGCCGGCCGCCCCAGGGTCTCTCGTCGTGACGCGGGCGAGTCCGCGGAGGGCGCGGGTGATCCTGTCGAGGGTCGAGGCCATGGGCACCACCGTAGTGACGCGGAGGTGGCGGTACTGGGAGCCGGGTCCTCGGTGTCGGGCGGGGACTGGCGTCGTGTCGTTCCGACCCGCGGAACGTGCGTTCGGAGCATGAGTGCGGGTGCACTAGGCTGACTAAGGTAAGTCTGTCCTAAGTTCAATGAGATGCCAGGAGCAGTACGTGCACGTTCGCCGATTCCTCACCGCCTCCCTCGCGGCGATCGCCGTCCTCGGCGCCGCGGCCTGCGGCGATGAGGGCCCGACCGACACGACCGAGGGCGCGGACCTCGTCATCTACAGCGGCCGGAGCGAGTCTCTCGTCCAAGGGGTCCTCGACGACCTGACGACGGAGACCGGCGTCAAGGTGGGGGTGCGCTACGCCGGGTCCAGTGAGCTCGCCGCGCAGCTGCTCGAGGAGGGCGACGCGACGAAGGCCGACCTCTTCTTCAGCCAGGACGCCGGCGCGCTCGGGGCGCTGGGGAAGGCCGGCCGGCTCGAGGCGCTCGGCCCGTCCGTGGCCGACCAGGTCATCGATGGCTTCGCCGACCCCAACGGTCTCTGGGTCGGGACGTCCGCTCGGGCCCGAGTCATCGCGTACCACCCTCAGCAGGCTCCCGAGGCCGAGCAGATGACGTCCGTGGACGAGATCCTCGACCCGACGTACAAGGGGAAGATCGGCTACGCGCCCGGAAACGCCTCCTTCCACTCCTTCGTCACCGCGCTGCGTGTCGCCAAGGGCGAGGACGGTGCCAGGGACTGGCTCACGCGGTTCAAGGCGAACGAGCCCCGGAAGTACGACAACAACGTGCTCGTACTCGACGGGGTCGACAAGGGCGAGGTCGCCCTCGGCCTCATCAACCACTACTACTGGTATGAACGGGTCGCCGAGAAGGGCGCCGAAGCGGTCACGGCCCGGATCCACTTCCTCGACGCCGACGACCCCGGCGCACTCATCAACGTCGCCGGCGTCGGCATCATCAAGGGCACCGACCAGAAGGAGGCGGCGCTCAAGGCCGTCGACTACCTGCTCTCCGAGAAGGCACAGCAGTACTTCGCCGACGAGACAGCCGAGTACCCCGTCATCGAGGGCGTCACGTCCATGCACGACCTGCCCCCCCTCGCCGAGCTCGAGAAGTCGAGCATCGACCTCAACGAGCTCGACTCCCTCGAGACGACGCTCGCGATGTTGAACGAGGTGGGACTGACCTGAGCGAGCTGACGACGACCGAGCGTCCGATTGCCGACCCGGCAACCGGTCCGCTCGGCGCTACCTCGGGTCGCGGTCGCTCCGGGCGCCCCCCGTGGTGGCTCGTCGTCCCCGCGGTCGCCGGTGCGGCACTGGCGGTCCTGCCACTGGGCTACCTCCTGATCCGCACCCTCGAGGCAGGCCCGTCGCGGATCCTCGAGATCCTCGGTCGCCCGGGGACGGTCGCGCTGGTCGGCCGCAGCCTCGGCCTCGCCGCCGTCGTCACCGGCCTGTGTCTCGTCATCGGGATCGGCCTGGCCGCCCTCGTCACCCGGACGGCGATGCCCGCCCGCCGGACCCTTGCCGTGCTCGCGCCGCTCCCGCTCGCGATCCCCAGCTACGTCGCGGCGTTCGCCTGGGTGGCTGCGGTGCCGTGGGCCCGAGGCTTCGTCGGGGCGACCATCGTCCTCACGGCGTGCACCTACCCCTACGTGTACCTCCCCGTGGTGGCGGCGATGCGGTCGGTCGACCCGGCTCAGGAAGAGGTCTCCCGCAGCCTCGGCCGCTCCGCCTGGAGCACCTTCTGGACCGTGACGGCTCGACAGGTCTGGCCCGCTGCCGCATCCGGTGGGCTGCTCGTCGCCCTCTACACGCTGAGTGACTTCGGGGCGGTGTCGATCCTCCAGTACGACGTCTTCACGCGGGTGATCCACACCTCCTACACCGCCACCTTCGACCGCACCCCGGCAGCGGTGCTGTCCATGCTGCTCGTCGTCATCACCGTGCTCATCGCCGTGGGAGAGCGGTGGACCCGGCGACCCGTCGAGCAGACCCGGGTCGGGGGTGGGGTGGCCCGACGCGCCGAGCTGCACCGCCTCGGCGCCCTCGGGCCGGTCGCGACGGGGGCCGTCGCCACCGTCCTGCTCGTGGCCCTCGCCTTCCCGGTCGCGTCCCTGCTCTACTGGTTCGCGACCGGTCTCTCCGCCGGCATCGACACGGGGCGGTTGCTGTCGAGCACCGGGACGACCCTCTTCCTCGCCGTCCTCGGGGCGGTGGCCACGATGGCGCTCGCGATCCCCATCGGCGTCCTCGTCGCGCGGTATCGCAGCCGCTCCACCGCGGTGGTGGAGACGGCCACCTGGGCGGGCCACGCCCTGCCCGGCATCGTCGTTGCGCTCTCGCTCGTCTTCTTCGGCGTCCGGGTCGCACAGCCGATCTACCAGCAGACACCCCTGCTGCTCATCGCCTACGCGGTGCTCTTCCTCCCCGCCGGTGTCGGGGCGGTCCGTGGGGCCGTCGCGATGAGCTCCCCGCGGATCGAGGAGGTGGCCAGGTCCCTCGGCAGCTCCCCGCTCACCGTGCTGCGCAGGGTCACGATCCCGCTGGCGACCCCTGGCATCGCCGCGGGAACCGCCCTCGTCATGCTGACCGTCATGAAGGAGCTGCCGGCGACCCTGCTGCTGCGCCCGACCGGGGCCAACACGCTCGCGACGAGCCTGTGGACCGAGACCGGTGTCGCCGCCTACGCTGCCGCTGCCCCTTACGCCCTCGCCCTCGTCCTGCTCGCCGTCCTGCCGACGCTCTGGCTCATGCGGGCGCAGGGACGATTCACCGCAACGGAGGACCTGTGAGTGAGGTGAAGCTCTCTGGCGTGTCGAAGGCCTTCGGCTCGACGAAGGCCCTCGTGGACGTCGACCTCACCGTGGCGTCGGGCGAGCTCACGGCCGTACTCGGCCCCTCCGGCTGCGGGAAGACCACGCTCCTGCGCATCGTCGCCGGGTTCGTCCGGCCCGACCGGGGCCGGGTCGAGATCGACGGCCGGGCCGTCTTCGACGAGAGCACCGACGTCGCCCCCGAGCGTCGTGGTGTGGCGATCGTCCCCCAGGAGGGAGCCCTCTTCCCGCACCTCGACGTGGCCGGCAACGTCGGCTACGGCCTGCCGCGGTCCGCGGACAGCCGCGCCCGCGTCCACGAGATGCTCGAGCTCGTCGGGCTGGGCGAGCTCGCCCAGCGTCGCCCCGACCAGCTCTCGGGCGGGCAGCAGCAGCGCGTGGCCCTCGCCCGCGCGCTGGCCCCCAGGCCGCGCGTCGTCGTCCTCGACGAGCCGTTCTCCGCGCTCGACGCCGGGCTGCGCGCGCAGGTTCGCGACGAGGTCAGCGGTGTGCTGCGCACGATCGACGCGACGGCCATCATCGTCACCCATGACCAGGAGGAGGCCCTGTCCATGGCGGACTCGGTCGCCGTGATGGACTCCGGGCGTCTCGTCATGCACGGCAGTCCCACGGAGGTCTACTACCGCCCCGTGGACCTCGACGTCGCCCGGTTCGTCGGTGAGCTCGTGGAGCTGCCCGGCACCAAGACCGGGCTCGAGGTCGAGACCGTGCTCGGCCGGCTCCCGATCCACGGCAGCGTGCTGCCCGCTGACGGGCCGGTCACCGCGGTCATCCGTCCCGAGCAGATCCGGGTCGACGGCCGCGTCGAGCGCGGGGCGAAGGGTGCCCACGTCGAGGACGTCAGCTTCTTCGGGCACGACGCCCTGGCCCGCCTGACCGTCCTGTCGGGCGACGTCCCGATCCGGGTGCTGGCCCGCACGGTGGCGCCCCTCCGGCGTGGTGACGACGTCGCGATCCGGGTCATCGGGCCTGCACTCGTCTATCCCGCCTGACCTCCGCGGACGCTCGACCAGCTGCTCGAGCACCTACTCGAGCCACTCCGTGATGAACTCGGCGTTGGCGTGGACGTGCACCGCCTCGTAGCCGCCCTGGCCCGTCCTGAACCGGTGCGGGGTGCCGGCCGGGACCACGAGGACCTGCCCCGCCCGGCCGACGACCTCGTGGGCCGCGTCACCCGACCCGATGGTGAACGTCGCCGTGCCTCGGCGAATGATGAACGTCTCCGCGTAGGGGTGCTGGTGCAGGCGCGGGCCCACGCCTTCCTTCGTCGTGGACTCGAGGATGATGGAGATGCCGGCCCCGCCGGGGAGCCGTTCGTAGTTCTCGGTCCAGTCCTCGCCGTCGTCGCGGCCGTCGGATCGGGTGATGACGTGCTCCATGTGTTCCTGCCTCCCCGGTTGCTCTCTGTCGCAAACCTCCCACCCGGCGTCGATCGGCTCCACCTGTTTTCCGGCCCCATTCGACACGGAAGGGCACGCGGGCGCGCGAGCCCGCCCAGCGGCATACGTGAAGGGCGGGCACTGAAAGCATGGGAGACTGGCCCTCGGACGGTCCCCGAGGCTGTCCCCGCCTACTGTCCCCGTCACCTGCGAGGTTCGTCCCACCGTGTCGCCCATGGCCCGCTCCGCGTTGGCACCGCACGCAACGCCGCCGGACCTGATCCGCAACTTCTGCATCATCGCGCACATCGACCACGGCAAGTCGACGCTCGCCGACCGGATGCTCCAGCTGACCGGGGTCGTCGAGGCGCGCCAGATGCGGGCGCAGTACCTCGACCGGATGGACATCGAGCGCGAGCGCGGCATCACCATCAAGAGCCAGGCCGTGCGCATGCCGTGGGAGAGCCAGGGCACGACCTACGCGCTCAACATGATCGACACGCCGGGTCACGTGGACTTCACCTACGAGGTCTCGCGCAGCCTCGCCGCCTGCGAGGGCGCCGTGCTGCTCGTCGACGCCGCCCAGGGCATCGAGGCGCAGACCCTTGCCAACCTCTACCTGGCGATGGAGAACGACCTGACGATCATCCCGGTCCTCAACAAGATCGACCTGCCGGCCGCGCAGCCGGAGAAGTATGCCGAGGAGCTCGCTCGGCTCATCGGTGGCGAGCCCGAGGACTGCCTGCGGGTGTCCGGTAAGACAGGCGAGGGGGTCGAGCCGCTTCTCGACCTCATCGTCGCGCAGGTCCCGCCTCCCGTCGGCGATCCCGACGCCCCCGCGCGGGCCATGATCTTCGACTCCGTCTACGACACCTACCGCGGGGTCGTCACCTACGTTCGGGTCATCGACGGCAACCTCAACCCGCGCGAGCGCATTGTCATGATGTCGACGAGGGCAACCCACGAGCTGCTCGAGATCGGCGTCATCAGCCCCGAGCCGGTGCCGTCCAAGGGCCTCGGCGTCGGCGAGGTCGGCTACCTCATCACCGGGGTCAAGGACGTGCGCCAGTCCCGGGTCGGTGACACCGTCACCAACGCGAGCAAGCCGGCCGCCCAGGCCCTCGGCGGCTACCGCGACCCGAAGCCGATGGTGTTCTCGGGGCTCTACCCCATCGACGGGTCGGACTATCCCGCGCTGCGTGATGCCCTCGACAAGCTCAAGCTCAACGACGCCGCGCTCGTCTACGAGCCGGAGACCTCTGCGGCCCTCGGCTTCGGCTTCCGGTGCGGCTTCCTCGGCCTGCTCCATCTCGAGATCGTGCGGGAGCGACTCGAGCGCGAGTTCGACCTCGACCTCATCTCGACCCAGCCCAACGTCGTCTACGACGTGACGATGGATGACGGCAAGCAGATCCACGTCACCAACCCGAGCGAGTTCCCGGAGGGCAAGATCGCCTCCGTGAGCGAGCCGATCGTCCGGGCGACGGTCCTGGCGCCGAGTGAGTTCATCGGCGCGATCATGGAGCTGTGCCAGCAGAAGCGCGGCCAGCTGCGCGGCATGGACTACCTCTCCGAGGACCGGGTCGAGATGCGCTACACGCTGCCGCTCGCCGAGATCGTCTTCGACTTCTTCGACCAGCTCAAGTCCCGGACCCGCGGCTATGCCTCCCTCGACTACGAGCCGGACGGTGAGCAGGTGGCCGACCTCGTCAAGGTCCAGATCCTCCTCCAGGGCGAGTCCGTGGACGCGTTCTCGGCCATCGTCCACAAGGACAAGGCGTACTCCTACGGCGTCATGATGGCGGCCAAGCTCAAGGAGCTCATCCCGCGCCAGCAGTTCGAGGTGCCCATCCAGGCCGCCATCGGCTCGCGGATCATCGCCCGCGAGAACATCCGCGCCATCCGCAAGGACGTGCTCGCCAAGTGCTACGGCGGCGACATCAGCCGCAAGCGCAAGCTGCTCGAGAAGCAGAAGGAGGGCAAGAAGCGGA
>NZ_JAJJPG010000159.1:0-7155 GCF_032907665.1 Intrasporangium sp. | reverse complement strand
CTAGCCCCACGCGGACGCGGTCGTGACCCTGGCCGCCGCTACCCAGGCCGACTAACGCAGGTGGGACGGCAGGCGAAACCACCGTGCGGCCCGTCCGGTCCTGGGGAGCAAAGAGGATTGTGGTCGAACCGGTGCGAAGTGACGAGGCCCCGCTCCTCGCGGTCAGAGGATCGTCGTGAGGACGCCCCCGTCGGCGCGTACGGCCGCGCCGTTGGTGGCCGACGCGAGGGGGCTCGCGAGGTACAGCGCGAGGTTGGTGAGTTCGCGCGGGTCGATGAAGCGCTGCAGCAGGGACGTCTGGTTGCCAGCGATGATCGCGCCCTTGAGCTCGTCAGTTCCCATGCCCTGAGCCCGGGACAGCTCCTCGACGACGCGGGCCACGCCTTTCGAGTACGTCGGCCCGCCGAGGATCGTGTTGACCGTGACCTCGGTGCCTCGGGTCCGCTTGGCGAGACCGTTGCTCAGGGCCAGCATCCCGGCCTTGGTCACCCCGTAGTGCACCATCTCTGCAGGAACGTTCACCCCGGACTCGCTGCCGATGAAGATGATGCGGCCCCATCCCCTCGCCAGCATCCCGCCGAGCACATGACGTGAGAGCCGGACGCCACTCATGAGGTTGACCTCGACGTAACGCTGCCAGTCCCCGTCGGTAATGTCCTCGAATCCCTTGACCTCGAAGAGCCCGACGTTGTTCACGAGGATCTCGACCTCGCCGAGGCCCTCGAGCAGACGGGAGACCTGGTCCGGGTCGGCGAAGTCCGCTGCGACGCCGGATACGACCGCGCCGGGAACCTCCTCCCGCAGGCTCTGTGCCGCGTTGCGGACGCGCTCGTCGTCGCGCCCGTTCACCGCGACCGACGCCCCCTCCTCAAGCAGGCCGCGGGCGATCGCGTAACCGATGCCCTGCGTCGAACCGCTCACAAATGCCCTTTTGCCGCTGAGCTGAAGGTCCACGTCATCACCGTCATTTCTCCGACCTCAACGGCCAGCCTCACTTGATCAGTCAAGTCAAAACGTAAGGGAGGTGACTTGCTTGATCAAGTCAGCCCCGTCGTTCGAGGTGGAATGCCTGCGTAATCTGGGCCCATGAAGCCGAGGGCGCCGGAGCGACTCACCGGAGACGACCTGCAGACGTGGGCGGCACTGGCCACTGTCCTGGAATGGCTCCCCAGCGCGCTCGACGAGCAGCTGCAACGTGACTCGGGCGTCAGTCACTTCGAGTATGGCGTCATGTACGCCTTGGCCTGCGCCGAGGACCGCACCCTACGCATGAGTGTCTTGGCGGGCTACGCCAACAGCTCGCTGTCGCGCCTGTCGCGGGCTGTGGCCCGCCTCGAGTCGAAGGGCTGGGTGCGTCGTCGACCCGACCCCGACAACGGGCGGTACAACCTCGCCATCCTCACCGACCTCGGGGCGCGCACGGTGGAGCAGGCCACGCCGGGGCACGTCAGGACCGTCTACCGACTCGTCCTCGACCAGCTGACCGTGACCCAGAAGCGGCAGTTGCGCGAGGCGAGCCGACGGATCATTCGAGCGGTCAAGGCCGAGGGCGAGTGGACGCCCGCCCCACCTGCGAAGTAGCAAGTCTTGCGTCATCCCCCGGTTGCGACGGGCGAGGCGGTGCAGTCCACGACCTGCTCACGCCGACGCCCGAGTACTGATGAGCATGCGTCGCATCCTCGGCGTCGAGCAGCGGGCGTCGTGAGAGGCCACGCCATTTCGACGCCCTCAACCTCATTGACGTATGCCGCTGGGCTGGGTGCGCATGGTCGACTACATCACCTCGCTCGACGGGTTCGGCGCGGGTGTTCTCAGGGAGCCTGCAGGCGCCTCTTGCGGGGGCGAACTCGACCCTGGTCGTGCAGGACGCCGTCGAAGCGGTCCGCTCCCTGAAGCGGGACGGCGACCTCCCGCTGCGCACGATCGGCAGCCCGAGCCTGTGCCGCTCGCTGCTCAGGGCGGGTCTGGTCGACCGGTACCGCGTGGTGGCGTTCCCGGTTGTCAACAGGGCAACGGGCCGGGACCGCATGTACGACGACTGGCCCGACGTCAGCTTCGAGACGGCCGACTCGCGCACCTTCGACGGCAGGCTCCAGCTGTTGGAGCTCGTGCCCACCGTGCTCGACGCGCCTCCCGGGACCGCCTCGGAATCAGACTGAGCGCTGGCACCCTGGGGGACCATGCCGGTGCAGGATCGAACCGCCCCCACGCGACGAACGCCCACAGACTCAGGTAGACGAGAACTTCAGTGCCCATCCCCGAAGTCGTCGACCCAGTGCTGACTCTCTCCCACTGCGCGGTATCGCTCCCTTCCCATCAGCAACAGACTCGTGCCGCCGGCGGCCTGTCCACCTCTGAAATCACGGTGGTGCCACAAGACCGAGGTGTCGGCCGGCGAGCCGGGCTGGAGGTCACGCGGGCGACTGGCCGGGCTCCGCTCTGTCGCCGTGACCGGGTCCATGAGGTGGCTGGTCGATCCGGAGCAGTCTCCAGCCGACCATGGCAAACCAGATCGGCAGCAGCAGGCCGTAGACGAGGTACGCGGAGCCGATCAGGGGTCGGAGGGCCTCGGACATGATCCCGATACTGCCCGTGACGATCCCCAGGATCGCGGTCGGCCCGCCGAACACCCCACGCCGCATCACCACGGACAGCACGAGAATTCCAGCGGCGGTCAAGATCCCGCCCCAGGAGACCGCGTTCGTGGCCGCGATCAGCGCGTCCGCCGCGCTCACCAGCCCGGCTCGCTCGGCTGTCGTGCCGGCGGACGCGTACGCGTCGCTGAGGAGCACCAGGCCGCCGTGGAGCGACTGGGGACTACTGCCCAGCGCCAGGGCGATGATCTCCGAGGCGACACCGAGCAGGCCGCCGATGAGCGCCACGCTCTTGTTGACGTCCATCAGCGCCACCGTGACGGCAGCGAACACGATCATCGCGGGCACGGCCAGGCCCACGAAACAGACCAGCTGGGTCAGGTACACCGCCTTGTGCTCGGCGATGTACTCCAGCAACGGTGCCCCCTCTGTGGGTGGCAGCGGAGCGAGGAAGACCAAGGCCACCGGCACGAGCACAAGCAGCACGAACAGCAGCGCAGACACGCCGCCGGCGCGGTACAAGGCCTTCCAGGACATGTCGAGGCGAGCCTGCTCCATGTCCCGATGGTGGCACCAGCCAGAGCCGGGTGAAGGTCTTCTCGCAGCGCCGGCCTGTCGGCTGCGCCACAGCACGGATACGACCTGACCGGCTTCCGCACCGCCTCCCGCCCCGCAAGCTGGCGAGGAGCGCGCCGGCCGCTACACCTCGATGCTCTCCGGAGGGCGCCGACCTCCAGCTCACTTCACCGAGGAACAATGGCGCAGTTCATCTCTGTGGAGCCGACAGGCGTCCAGATCGGTGACTCCGTGCGCCGGGTTCAGAAGCGCTCGGCCAGACGGGTGAGCTTGGCGACATACGCGGGCCAATCCTGCTGCGGAAGATTGCTGGATCCCGCCCGGAGGCCAGCCGCTCCGTCGATCTCCTCACGCACGATGTCCGCGTGCCCCACGTGTCGAGCGAGGTCCACAATGACGTGCACCATGACGAGGGCCAAGGTGACCTGCTGGTGATCCTCGCTCCACCACGGGACTCGGCCGACCGCATCCAGCGGAAGCTCCTCGATCGTCGCATCGGCGAACGCCCACACCCGCCGGTACAGGTCGACGATCTCGTCGCAGGTTTCGCTCTCGGTCGCGTACCAGTCGGCCTGCGGGTCGGCCTTCAGATCCGCTTCGGAGACCCGCTGCTGGGGCGTCGGCCATTCTCTGCCGAAGGTGTCGCCGAAGTAGCCGATCTCGACGTTGGCCATGTGCTTGACGATGCCGATGAGATTGGTCCCAGTGGGTGTGCGGGGCATTCTGAGGTCCCGCTCGGTGAGGCCGTCCAGTTTCCACAGCAATGCCTCGCGGCATTCCTGCAGGTACTGACGCAGCGCGGCCTTGTGGGCTCCCGGATCGCTCATGTCGACATTCTGTAGCGTGATGCAACCTCCTGTCCGATCCTGACGCATGGGGGTCGAGTTCCGGGAGCTGGTTCGTTGGCGGACAACGGGTTACGGTTCCAGGTGACCCCTACGGGAGGAGTTCTCGTGCCCATCCAGATCAGCGCCCACGTCCTCCGCGAGCCGCGCGGCACCTTCGAGCTGGTCGGCGGCATCGAGCTGGCCGACCCGCGCCCGGGTGAGGTGCTGGTCCGCTACACCTCGACGGGCCTGTGCCACACCGACCTGTTCGCCCGCGACGTCTTCCATCAGCCCGACTTCCCGCCGGCGATCTACGGCCACGAGGGCACGGGCGTGGTCGAGGCCGTCGGCGCCGGCGTGAGCGATGTCGCCGAGGGCGACCGGGTGATGGCCTCGTTCACCTCGTGCGGCCAGTGCCGCACCTGCCTGACCGGTCGGCCGTTCAACTGCGAGCACTTCAACGACGTCAACTTCGCCCTGGCCCGCCCCGACGGTTCCTACAAGGCGAGCCTCGAGGGACAGCCGGTCGGCTCCAGCTTCTTCGGCCAGTCGTCGTTCGGCAGCCACGCTCTGGTGGCCGAGCGAGACCTGGTCAAGGTGCCGGAATGGGTGGCCGCCGAGGACGAGCACCTGCTCGGTCCGCTCGGGTGTGGCATCCAGACCGGAGCGGGCGCGATCCTCAACGTGCTGCGGCCAGGACCAGTCGACAGCATCGTGATCGCGGGCACGGGCGCTGTCGGCCTCAGTGCGCTGATGGCGGCCGTGGCCTCCGGGATCGGGACGATCATCGCGGTCGACATCGTCGAGGAGCGGTTGAAGCTGGCCAGGGAACTCGGTGCCACGCACACCATCGACGGCAACGACGAGGATCAGGTCGAGCAGATCCGCGACCTGACTCACGGCGGCGCGTCGCATGCCTTCGACACCACGGGCGTCGCGCCCGTGCTCAGCCGACTGGTCGACGCCCTGGGGTGGGGCGGTCGGCTCGGCATCGTCGGGGCGGCCCCGGGGATGACGCTCGACCTGCTGCCGGTCATGCAGCTCGGTCGGCAGGTGCAGGGAATCGTCGAGGGGAACTCCGTGCCCCGGGTCTTCATCCCTCAGCTGCTCGAGTTGCGACGCAACGGACGCTTCCCCCTGGAGAAGCTCGCACGCACCTATCCGTTCACCGATCTCGAAGCCGCCATCGGTGACACCACATCCGGGGCGGCAGTCAAGGCAGTCCTCGTGCACTGACCCCTTCACCGCGTCGCGCGCTGCCTTCCGCGGTCGGCGGCGACAGCCCAGCCGCGATGTCCGCAGCCAGATGCAGGTCCTGCGCGCGAACAGCCTTCACCGAAAGGGCCCCGCGGTCACGGCACGTTCCCGGACTGTCGGGGTGAGACCCACTCCCGTTTGAGTCCCCACTGTGTCCCGCGTCCGACCGCCCACGGTGACGCGGGTCGGGCGGCAGGATGTCACGCCTGGTCCAGTGGCGGTGACTTGAGGTGTACCGACCCGGCGCAGTGAAGGAGGACGAGATGTCCGAGTACCGGATCCCGACGACCGAGCTCACCGGCATACGAGGCGCTCTGGTCAAGAGGTTCAGCAAGAGGATGCTCGGAGAGGTGCCAGAGCAGCTCGGGGTGATGTGGCACAACAAGCAGGTGCTGATGACCGTCATGGGCATGTCGAAGAAGGCAAGGAAGTGGAACGAGTGCGATGAGAACCTGAAGGTCTTCGCGCACATGGCCACGATGGCCCTGGTCGGCTGCCGGTTCTGCCTTGACCTGGGCTACTTTGCCACCTATCACGACGGGCTCGACGTGGCGAAGGCGCGCGAGGTACCGCGGTGGCGTGAGTCGGAGGTCTTCTCGCCGCTCGAGCGTGATGTCATGGAGTACGCCGAGGCGATGAGCCAGACGCCGCCGACGGTGACCGATGAGTTGTCGGCACGCCTGCTCACAGAGCTCGGTGCGCCGGCACTGTTGGAGCTGACCGCCTTCGTGACCCTGGCGAACATGATGTCCCGGATGAACGTCGCCGTCGGCCCCTTCGCATCCCAAGGCTTCTCGGACCGGTGTGGGCTGCCCCCGCTGGCCGAGCGGTCCACTGCCGCCGGAGTAGCGTCGGAATCATGAGCTCCGAGGCCAGCATCGAAGAGTTCGAGAGTCGTCGCAGCCTGCTGTTCACGGTTGCCTACGAACTGCTCGGCTCGGCGGTCGAGGCCGAGGACGTGGTGCAGGACACCTGGTTGCAGTGGGCGAAGGTGGACCACGCCCAGGTCCGCGACGCGCGGGCGTTCCTGACCCGGATCGTCACCCGTCAGGCCCTCAACCGGTTGCGCACGCTGTCCCGGCGCCGCGAGACCTACGTCGGCGAATGGCTCCCCGAGCCAGTGTTGACGACCCCTGACGTCGCCGAGGACGTCGAGCTCGCCGAGAGCGTTTCGATCGCCATGCTCAGGGTTCTGGAGACGCTCGGACCGACCGAGCGGGCGGTATTCGTGCTCCACGAGGTCTTCGCGGTGCCCTACGACGAGATCGCCGCAGCCATCGACAAGAAGCCGGCCGCCGTGCGACAGATCGCCCACCGCGCGCGGTCGCACGTCAACGCCCGCAGCCCGCGGCTGCGGGTGTCCCGTGCGGAGCAGACCGAGGTGGTCAACCGACTGCTGGCTGCGATCCGCACCGGCGATCTCGCCGGCCTGATGAACGTGCTGGCCCCGGACGTCGTTGCCCTCGGGGACGGCGGCGGGCTGGTTCGCGCAGCCGCCCGCCCGATCACCGGGCCCCGCCGGGTGGCGACGAGCCTGATGCTCCTGGGCCGAGCCGAGGGCGTCTCCCTGGATGCCGCCTGGGTCAACGGCGCCGTGGCGATCAGGGTCGAGCACCACGGCGCCCTTCACGCGGTCATCAGCATCCAGGCCGAAGCCGGGCACGTCACCGCGCTCTACGGGGTCAACAACCCCGAGAAGCTGACCCGGATCGACCGCGTGACTCCCCTGACTACCTGACCTCAACCGCCAGGATCAAGGGCTTCCTGCACGGCCTTCTCGGCGCCGCGACGTCGGCTCCGTCCCGGACGAGGACGCCGGTCATCGCAGCGTGTTACCCCAGGAGGCCGTGGCGCCAGGTGGGATGCGCGGGCTGCCATCCCAGCTCGCGCTTGGCCTTGGC
>NZ_JAJJPG010000158.1:5652-7276 GCF_032907665.1 Intrasporangium sp. | reverse complement strand
GTCTCCGGCCAGCCGGGCCGCAGGGAGAGCCTGCTGCTCGTCTACCTGCTCGCCGTCGTGCTCATCGCCGTGGTCGGCGGACTGCTTCCCGGCTTCCTCGCCGCGGTGGGGGGATTCCTGGCCGCGAACTGGTTCCACACGCCACCGTTCTCGACCCTGAGCGTCAACCAGCCCGAGGCGCTCGTCGACCTCGTCGTCTTCGTTCTCGTCGCCCTCATCGTCAGCGTCGTCGTCGAGGCCGGGGCCCGCGACCGGGCGCGCGTCGAGCACAACCGCCTTGCGATCGCGCGGGAGGCGGCCCGCGCTGAACAGCTGGCCGAGACCGACAGGGTCCGCTCCGCACTGCTCACGGCCGTGAGCCACGACCTGCGCACCCCCATTGCTGCCATCAAGGCAGCGGCGTCCGGGCTGCGCGAGGAAGAGGTGGACTGGGAGCCGGCACAGCAGGCCGAGCTGCTCGCGGCCATCGAGGACGGTGCCGACGGGCTCGCCCACCTGGTCGACGACCTGCTGGCCATGAGCAGAATCCAGGCCGGAGCCCTCTCGGTGTATCCGACCTCGGTGTCCGTGGACGAGGTCGTCACCAGCGTGCTCGCCCGTTGGCAAGGCGCTCCCGTGCGCCTCTCGATCCCGGAGTCGGTCCCCGACATCCTCGCCGACCCCCCACTGCTGGAGCGCGTCCTCGCCAATCTCCTCGACAATGCGCAGCGGTTCAGTCCGGCCGGCCGAGATGTGGAGGTCACCGCCATCAGCTCCGCACCAGCCACCGGAGCGCCCTCGGTGCAGATCCGTGTCGTCGACCACGGGCCGGGCGCAGCGCCGGAGCGCTGGGAGCTGATGTTCGCACCCTTCCAGCGGCTCGGAGACACCTTGCCCGGCGGACTCGGCCTCGGTCTGGCCATCGCCCGCGGGCTGACCGAGGCCATGTCAGGGTCGATCCGCCCGGAACCCACACCGGGCGGAGGGCTGACGATGTGCGTCGAGCTTCCGGCGGCACGATGAGTCGCGTGCTCATCGTCGAGGACGACGAGCGGCTGCGCCGGACGTTGGCCATCAACCTGCAGGCCCGCTCGCACGAGGTGCACACCGCTGCCGACGGTGCGACGGCGCTTGACCTCGCATCGCGGTTCGAGCCGGACCTGGTCATCCTCGACCTCGGCCTGCCGGACATGGACGGCGTGGACGTCGTCGCGAGCCTGCGCCGGCGGAGCACCGTGCCGGTCATCATCCTCTCGGCGCGTGACGGCGAACCCGACAAGGTCGCCGCTCTCGACGCAGGCGCGGACGACTACGTCACGAAGCCGTTCGGGATGGAGGAGCTGCTCGCGCGCATGCGCGCTGCCCTGCGCCGCGCCGACCACGGCGACGCGCCGGACACGGTCGAGACCCCCACGCTGTCGATCGACCTGCGCGCCAAGCGCGTCAAGCGTGCCGGGGTCGAAGTGAGGCTCACGCCGACGGAGTGGCACCTCCTCGAGGCCCTGGTCCGCTCACCGGGCCGTCTCATCTCCGGGCGCGAGCTGCTGCAAGAGGTCTGGGGTCCGGCCTACGGCGACGAGATGAACTACCTGCGTGTCTACATGGCCCAGCTGCGTCGCAAGCTCGAGGCCAGCCCGGGCTCCCC
>NZ_JAJJPG010000158.1:0-5552 GCF_032907665.1 Intrasporangium sp. | reverse complement strand
GGGCCTGATGGAGATGAGAGTGTCAGCACGTAGCGACCGGATCGTTCTGGCGGCAGCAGCCCCAACCGCGCCGGCGACGCAACCACCGCGCGATCTGCCGCGTAGGCGGCGGTCCCTGCTTCGCCACCCCTCGCAGGTGGTCGTGTCCGCCTTCGCCATCGCCATCGCCGTGGGCACCGTGCTCCTGTGGCTGCCCCTGTCGCGCTCCGGGCCGGGAGGCGCGCCCCTCGTCACCGCGCTCTTCACCGCCACGAGCGCAGTGTGCGTGACCGGCCTCGTGACGGTGGACACCCCGACCTACTGGTCCGGCTTCGGCCAGCTGGTCATTCTCGGTCTCATCCAGGTCGGTGGCTTCGGCATCATGACGATGGCCTCCCTGCTCGGCATGCTCGTGTCCCGCAGGATGGGCCTGCGCACCCGCATCACGGCGGCCGCGGAGACGAAGAGTCTCGACCTCGGTGACGTGCGCCGGGTCCTGCTCGGTGTCATGCGGGTGACCCTGCTCTTCGAGCTCTCGGTGGCGGTGCTGCTGACGGCACGGTGGGCGCTCGGGTACGACGAGCCCCTCGGGCGCGCGATCGAGCTGGGCGTCTTCCACTCGATCTCGTCGTTCAACAACGCCGGGTTCTCCCTCTTCAGCGACAACCTCATCGGGATGGCCGACGACCCGTGGATCCTGCTACCGATCGCCCTCTCGGTCGTCGGCGGCAGTCTCGGGTTCCCCGTCATCATGGAGCTCCGGCGGCAGCTGCGGCCACGCAAGTGGAGCCTGCACACCAAGCTCACGGTCGGCATGACGGCGGTCCTCCTGCTGGGCGGGACGCTGTTCGTGACGGCCGGGGAGTGGGGCAACGCCAACACGCTTGGCCCCCTGCCCACGGACGAGAAGGTCCTCAACGGGTTCTTCCATGCGGTCATGCCGCGGACCGCCGGCTTCAACGCCTGGGACTACGCCGAGGTCACCGACGGGACCCTGCTCGGCACCATCATGCTCATGTTCATCGGCGGCGGCTCCGCCGGGACCGCGGGAGGAATCAAGGTGACCACCTTCGTCGTCCTCTTCTTCGCCATCCTCGCCGAAGCGCGCGGTGAGAGGTCGGTCAACGCCTTCGACCGGCGCATCGACACGCGCACCCAACGGCAGGCGCTCACCGTGGCCCTGCTCGGGATCGCCGCCATCGTGGGCGCGACCCTGCTCCTCATCGAGCTCACCGACCACTCCCTCGCGGCCGTCCTCTTCGAGACGACCTCGGCCTTCGGGACGGTCGGGCTGTCCACGGGCATCACCGCGTCGCTGCCCGGCTCGGCGCAGGTGGTCCTCGTGATCCTCATGTTCCTCGGACGCCTCGGTCCGATCACGCTCGTCTCGGCTCTCGCGCTGCGTGATCGCCAGCGCCGCTACCAGCTCCCGGAAGGAAGGCCCATCATTGGCTAGGCACATCGGTCAGGGCGGCGGCGTCGTCGTCATCGGTCTCGGACGGTTCGGCAAGTCGCTCGCCCTCGAGCTGGAGCGCGACGGTATCGAGGTCCTCGGGATCGACACCAACCCCAAGGTCGTGCAGTCGCTCGCCAACCGCCTCACGCACGTCGTCGAGGCGGATGCGACTGACGACGCAGCCATGCGACAGCTGTCGGTGCACGAGTTCGACCGGGCGGTCGTCGGTATCGGATCGCACCTCGAGAGCAGCGTCCTCAGCACGTCGGTCCTGCTCAGTCTGGGAGTCCAGAACATCTGGGCCAAGGCGATCAGCCAGTCCCACGGACGCATCCTCAGCCAGCTCGGCGTCCACCACGTGGTTCGCCCGGAGCACGACATGGGCAAGCGCGTCGCGCACCTCGTCCGGGGCCGGATGCTCGACTACATCGAGTTCGACGACGGCTACGCCATCGTCAAGGCCCAGCCGCCCCAGAGCATCCTGGGCCTGCCACTCGGCGAGTCGCGCGTCCGCTCCAAGTACGGCGTCACCATCGTCGGCGTCAAGCGGCAGGGGGCCGACTTCACGCACGCCACACCGGAGACCGTCGTCTTCGCAGGCGACCTCATCATCGTCTCCGGTGAGCGACACGGGGTGGAACGGTTCACCGACCAGAGCTGAGCTGCGTCGTCGCCCGGCGGTATACCGCCGGGCCGGTACCGTCCGGAGCCGACCTCGTCCCTGGTCGCCCGAGCGCAGCGTGACCCCCGCAACGCGGATCTCCCGGCGGGCAGGCGCAAACCCTGATCTCGTGGCCTGCCCGGGCGTACGGTCGAGGGACAGCTCGGCCAGGACTGGGGGTCCGCCAATGAGGTCACGCCACATCGCCGCACTCGTCATCGGGTGCCTGATCGCAATGCCCGGGATCGGAATGCTGCTCGGCGGGGCCGCTCTCGGAGGGATCTACGCCTTGGGCAGGGACGACGCTGGCTACTTCAACAGCAGTCTGCGGACGGTGCAGACGTCCACGGTCGCGGCCACGATCGAGGACGTCCTGATCGACATCGACCCGCTCTCGCAGCGCTGGGTGGCCGACCAGCTCGATCTGGACGTCCGCGTTCGGGCGACCCCGACCGACCCGCAACAGGAGGTCTTCCTCGGGATCGCACCCTCCGCCGAGGTCGAGGGCTATCTCGCCGGAACGGCCCACGACCGGCTCACCCGCGTGGAGCGCGGAGCCCAGCAGTACGAACGAGCAGACGGTGACTCCGAGGTCGCCGCGCCGACAGAGCAGGACTTCTGGGTCGAGCAGGACTCCGGAAGCGGCACCCGCGAGCTCTCGTGGGAGCTCACCTCGGGCCGCTGGGCGCTCGTGATCATGAACGCCGATGGATCCCCCGGGGTCGCCGTCGCGGCAACCTTGTCCGCCCACGCCGAGTTCCTCCTGCCGCTCGCGTGGACCCTGATCGGGATCGGTCTGGTGCTGACGGTGATTGCCGCGCTGCTCATCGTGTATGCCGTGAGGCACCGTCAGACTGGCCCGCCCGGTGTCGCTCCGGCTCAGGTCGTTGGCGCCGACCGGACTGGCGCGGTCTCAGACACGGGCGTGGGCGCCCCCGGAGTTGCGGGCGCAGCCGCGGGCGGAGCGGCGGGCGGCATTGCGGGCGCAGCCGCGACGCCAGTCGCGCTGACATCCCCCGGAACGCCTGTGGTCATGACGGCCCGGCTCGATCCTGCCCTCTCGCGCGGGCTCTGGCTGATCAAGTGGTTCCTCGCGATCCCCCACTACATCCTGCTGGGGTTCCTCTGGGCGGCCTTCGGCGTGGTGACCGTCATCGCCTGGTTTGCGATCCTGTTCACCGGCTCCTACCCACGCCCACTCTTCGACTTCAACGTCGGAGTGCTGCGGTGGACGTGGCGGGTGTCGTACTACAGCGGTCCCGGAGGCCTGGGCACGGACCGCTACCCGGCGTTCAGCCTCGACGAACAGCCCGACGACCCCACGACGTTCGATGTCATCTACCCGGAGCGGCTCTCTCGGGGCCTCATCTTCGTCAAGTGGCTCCTGGCCATCCCACACCTGGTCATCACCGCGCTCCTCGTGGGCAACGGCTGGCGCTGGTCCACCGATTCGGACGGGAGAGGCTGGGACACGGAGTGGGGTGGCTTCGGCGTCCTCGGCCTCCTCGTCGTCATCGCCGGGGTCATCCTGCTCTTCTCCGGCGAGTACCCGAGGGGGCTGTTCGACCTCATCATCGGTCTGAACCGGTGGGTGTACCGGGTCGGCGCCTACGTCGCGCTGATGACAGACGAGTACCCGCCCTTCCGTCTCGACGCCGGTGAGACCGAGCGTCCCGGCCCGCCCCACGGACCGCCGACGCCGGGGCCGCCTCCACCAGCTTCCGAGGCCGCGCCGCCGCCCACGGATGCGCACCCACCACCGATGCGATAGGGACGCCGCTGAGGCGTTGACATTCCCATTCCGTAAGTGAATACTTACGGTTCATGGTCACTTACCGAGACGCAGATGGCTGGATGGCGCTGGGTGATCCCACCCGACGCGCCATCGTCGAGTTCCTGGCCGAGCGCCCCCGCGCTGTCGGCGAACTCGCTGCGGAGCTCCCGGTGAGCCGGCCCGCAGTGAGCCAGGCGCTGAAGGTACTCAAGGACGCCGGACTCGTGAATGAGCGTGTCGCCGGCACCCGCCGGATCTACCGACTCAATCCCACTGCCGTCGCCGCCCTGCGCGACCAGCTCGACACCTTCTGGAGCCGCGCGCTGGCCAGCTACGGAGAAGCCGTGGAGCACGCCACGGCCGAGCCTGAATCAGAGGAGAGGTCATGACAGAGACAGCAACGACGGTGGTCCGCAGGCAGATCGTGGTCGCGGCCTCCGCGGAGAAGGCCTTCGACGTGTTCACCGAGCGGTTCGGCGACTTCAAGCCGCCGGAGCACAACCTCCTCTCCGTGCCCATCGCGGAGACGGTCCTCGAGCCCCGCGTGGGCGGGCACATCTATGACCGCGGAACCGACGGCAGCGAGTGCCGCTGGGCTCGGATCCTCGTCTTCGAGCCTCCACGGCGACTGGTCTTCAGCTGGGACATCGGTCCGACGTGGCAGCTCGAGACCGATCCGTCGAACTCGAGCGAGGTCGAGGTCCGCTTCATCAGCGAGACCGCCGATCGCACCCGGGTGGAGCTGGAGCACCGGAACCTCGACCGGCATGGTCCTGGCTGGCCGGCCGTGTCCAAGGGTGTCGGCGAGGAACAGGGCTGGCCCCTGTACCTCGAGCGCTACGCCCAGCTCTTCACTCAGCCCAGTTAGCCATCACCGCCGGCGAGGACGGGTCGGGTCGTCCGGCCTGCCCTCGGCGAGCGTCCAGCCCACACACGACGGTGTCGGCGATGCGAGTGCAGGAGACGTCACTGGCCGACGCGACCGTCGATGCGCTCGCGCAAGAGGTCGGCGTGGCCGCAGTGTCGCGCATACTCTGCGATCTGGGCGACGAGCATGTCGCGAAGCTGGAGGTCCGCTCCGTCGGGGCCCAGGTCGGAGGCCCCTGCGTTCATGGTGCCGAGGTCGGCAACCCCCGCCACGAACTCGTCGGTGAGCTCGACCTCGGTCCGCCACTGCCGCCAGGCGTCCTCCACGACGGCCGGATCGGCGACCGCGCCGTTCCAGTCCCCGTCCCGGTCCTCCTCGGTGCAGTACAGCTTCGGAGCGTCTTCGCCGGCCATGACCCGGCGCACGTGTCGCTCCCCCTCGGCCAGGTGCCGGACCAGCCCGAGCAGAGACATCGTGGACGGGGGTACGGACCGTCGGGCGAGCTGCTCGGCGTCCAGGTCGGCGCACTTCATTTCGAGGGTCAGCCGATAGTGGTTCAGATACCCGAGCAGGATCCCTCGTTCGTCGACGGCCTCGTCAGCGGCCTCGCGCGGGTCATCGTCGGGATCCACCCACATGTCGCGGTACACGGTGGATTGCGTCCACCGCTCCGGCCCTCGTCCACTCGCATCCGAGGTGGTCACCTGGGCATCGTCGCGACCCTCACGCCCGGGCGCCACCCAATATCCATGGGTTCGCGCACAGGCCACACACGCTCCATCTGCCGTATGCCGCTGAGCTGGGAGAGCGCCTC
>NZ_JAJJPG010000157.1:0-7409 GCF_032907665.1 Intrasporangium sp. | reverse complement strand
CCGTGACGTCCGAGGCGCCCGCTGCACGCGGGCGCGGACCCGGCTCAGCGGCATACGGGCCGACGTCAGGAGCGTCCCTGACCGTGGTACTCGGCGTTGGGCACGAAGCCGAGCGCCGAGGAGACGCGGTTGGTGAGGTTGAACATCCCGACGACCTGGACGAGCTCGAGGATCTGGTGGTCGTCGAGGCCGACGGCCCGGAGCGGTTCGAGGTCCGACTCGACGACGTCGGCAGGGTGCAGCGTGAGCTTCTCGGCGTAGGCCGCCATCACGGCCTCACGCTCGGGCAGGTCCGCCTGCCGCCAGTTGATGGCGACGAGGTCGGCGGTGCGCTCGTCCTCCGTGTAGGTGCGCAGCGCTGCCGTGTGGGAGACGACGCAGTACGTGCAGCGGTTGACGTTCGACACGACGACGCCGAGCAGCTCGCGGTCGGCGTTGCTCAGGTGCCCCTCCTTGTTGACGAGGAGGTTGAAGTAGTTCCACCAGGCCTGGAACTGGTCGCCGTTGTAGGCCTGCGCCCTGAAGACGTTGGGCACGAAGCCGAACGCCTCCTCGGACTTGGCCCAGAGCCGCGCGACGCCCTCCGGGACGTCGTCGGCGCCGGGGAGGGGGAGGAAGGAGATGCGTTCGTGGTCGGCCATGACGGCACTGTATGCCGCTGAGCCGGCCGCCGCTGTCAGGCGGGCGAGAGCGCGGGGTCGGGGAGGTCAGTCGGGGCGCCGGCAGCCTCGCAGAGCGCGCGCAGGGCGGCCGAGACGGCAGGGACGCGCTGGAGGTCGGGTGTCGTCACGGCGAGGATCTGCCGGCGTGAGGCAGGGGAGAGGGAGAGCGTCGCGACGTCCTCGTGCTTGGCGGCGTTGAGGATGAGGTCGGGCACGAGCGCGACCCCCAGGCCGGCGGTGACGAGGCCGATCTGGGCGACGTAGTCCTCGATCTCGAAGGTGACGTTGGGCCGGAACCCCTCGTGCTGCGCGAGCGAGACGAGGTGGCCGCGGCAGCGCGGGCAGCCGGCGATCCACTCCTCGTCGGCGAAGTCCGACAGGGTGACGCTCTGGCGGTCCGCGAGGGGGTGGTCCTTGGGGACGACGACGCGGACCTCGTCGTCGAGCAGGTGGTGGGTCTCGAGGAGCGAGAGGTCCTCCTCGAGGACGCCGAGGTCCGCGCCCTCGTAGGCAAAGGCCACGGCGACGTCGCAGTCGCCGTTGCGCAGGGCGGCGAGGGACTCGGGCGGCTCGGCCTCGGTGAAGGTGACGGTGATGTCGGGGTGGCGCTCCTTGAGGATTGCCAGGGCCTTGGGGACGAGCGTCGCGGACGAGCTGGGGAAGGCCTGGAGACGGACCCGGCCGGCCCGCAAGCCGGCGATCGCCGTGATCTCCTCCTCGGCGGCGTCGAGCGCGGCGAGCACGCCGACCGCCCGGCGAGCGAGGAGCTGGCCCGCCTCGGTGAGCCGGACCTGACGGCCGTAGCGCTCCACGAGGACGGTTCCGGTGCGCTGCTCGAGCCGACGGACCATCTGCGAGATCGCGGGCTGGGAGAAGCCGAGCGCGTTGGCCGCGCCAGTGAAGCTGCCCTCGTCGGCGATGGCCTTCATGACCCGAAGGCCCGCTGCGTCGATCATGCCAGTAGCATAACTCAGGATTATGCTTTTGAGCCTTTGTCCCCATGACACGTAGGCTTGGAACGTGAAGCTTGCGACGACCCGGGCCCTGCCGCTCGAGACGGAGGACCTCGGGACGCTGGACGACCTCGTCGACCTCGTCAGCGGTGGCGGGGTCCTCGTGTTGAGCGGGGCCGGCATGTCCACGGACTCGGGGATCCCGGACTACCGGGGACCTGACGGGACCCGTCGGGTCGAGCCGATGACGTTCGGCGAGTTCACCGGCTCGAGCGAGGCGCGGCGCCGCTACTGGGCCCGCAGCTACATCGGCTGGCAGCGGTTCACGGCGGCCGAGCCGAACTCCGGCCACCAGCACGTCACCGCACTGCAGCGCGAGGGTTACGTCGGCCCGATCATCACCCAGAACGTCGACGGCCTGCACCAGGCGGCAGGCGCGGAGGACGTGGTCGAGCTGCACGGATCGCTCGACCGGGCGGTCTGTCTCACCTGTGGCGAGGTGACCTCCCGCCAGGGCCTGCACGAGCGGATGGCCGAGGCGAACCCCGGTTTCATGGAGCGCTTCGCCGCGCAGGCCGAAGCGGTCGGTTCGCAGTGGGGCGAGCAGGTTCGACCCGACGGCGACATCGTCGTCGCGGACTCGCTCGTCGACTCGTTCTACGCCCCGCACTGCCTCGTCTGCGGGCACGACACGGTGAAGCCCGACGTTGTGTTCTTCGGCGAGTCCGTCCCGAAGTCCCTCGTCGACAAATGCTTTGGCCTCGTCGAGTCCGCTGGGGCAGTCTTGGTCCTCGGATCGTCGCTGTCGGTGATGAGCGGCTACCGTTTCGTGCGGCACGCGGCGCGGATCGGGGTGCCGGTGGGCATCGTGACGCGCTCGGCGACGCGCGGCGACGCGGATGCAACGATCCGGTTGCATGCCCCGCTTGGGGCGACGCTCGACGCGCTGGGAGCCGCACTTGGACACGGAGACTGAGACCCGCTGGTTCGCGACCCTGCCCGAGAGGGGACCCGGACCCTCGGTGCACTGGGCATCGCCGGCCTTCGAGGCCGAGCTGAGGCAGTGGCTCGTCGAGGTGCTCGGCGCGCGCGGCATCGACCTCGTGGCGCTGGAGCAGGTGCACCTGCGGCCGTGGTCGACGGTGTGGCGCGCCCGCGGCAGCGACGGCGTCGACTACTGGGCCAAGCAGAACTGCGAGCACCAGAAGTTCGAGGCCCGGTTGCTGCACGAGCTCGACACCCTGTCGCCGGAGCGGGTCGTGCCGGTCCTCGCGATCGACGGGGAGCGGGGGCTGCTCGTCGTCCCCGACCAAGGCCAGGTCCTCACCGAGACGATTGCCCCGGACGACGTGGAGTCGTGGTGTCGCGTCGTCGCCCACGCGATGGCCCTCCAGCGGGACCTCGAGGGGGCGCAGGACCGGCTCGTGGCGGCAGGCATCACGACGCTGCGCACCGCCGAAGCGCCGTCCTATGTGGAGGCCCGGGTCGAGCAGCTGAGCAGGCTGCCAGAGGGGGACCCGCAGCGGCTCGCACCCGACGTCGCGACGGAGCTGCACGCGCTCGTGCCCACGGTCACCGAGTGGGCCGATCGACTGGAGGCCCTGGGGATGCCGGAGACGCTGGTGCACAACGACCTCCACGCCAACAACGTCTTCGCTGCCCCGGATGGCCGACTGCGCTTCTTCGACTTCGGCGATGCCGTGCTGGCGCATCCGCTGAGTGCCCTGCTCATCCCGCTCAACATCCTGGCCCACCGATTCGGGGCCACGAGTGACGACGCGCGCCTCCGGAAGGTCGCGGATGCCGGGATCGAGGTGTGGGGTGACGTGGTGCCGGCCGCCGAGCTACGGGCCGCCCTGCCGGCGGCGCTCCAGCTCGGGCGTCTCGGGCGGACCGAGTCATGGTTGCGGGTCTGCGCGACTCTCACCGACGACGAGCAGGTGGAGTACGGCGACGCCGGGACGTGGTGGCTCGCGTCGCTGCGCAGCGAGCCTGTCCTGACCTGAGCAGGTCTGCCACGATGGGGTGATGGGGGGCTGGACCGCTGACTCCACGAGATCGCTGGGCGACCTGCTGACGGCCCGGCGGCGCGCTCAGTTCGTCGGCCGTGAGGGGGAGGTCGAGCTCTTCCGGTCGGCGTTGGCCGCTGAGGACCCACCGTTCCGGGTGCTCTTCGTCCACGGGCCGGGCGGGGTCGGCAAGTCGTCCCTGCTCGATGCCTACGCGGCTGCAGCGGAGGCAGGAGGCGCCGAGGTGCTGCGACTCGATGGGCGAGAGGGCGGCGGCCCCCGGGCCATCGAGGACGCAGTCAGCGCCTTGGTGGGCGGGGCGCATAGAGAAGGAACTGAGGATTCCCCGGCTACGGGGTTGCAGGTGCTGCTCGTCGACGGCTTTGAGTGGTGGGCCCCGATGGAGTCGTGGGTGCGGGACGAACTGTTGCCCACCCTCCCGGCGTCGACGCTCACGGTCATCGCGGGCCGGGACCGTCCGACCGCAGCCTGGCGGACGGACGGGGCCTGGTCGGGACTCCTGCGCGTCGTGTCGCTGCGCAATCTCGAGCCTGTGGCGGCGAGGAGCTACCTCACGGACCGAGGCGTTCCGGAAGGCCGGCACGACGAGGTCCTGGCGCTGACCCATTCGCACCCCTTGGCGCTGTCCCTCGTCGCCGACGTCCTGGGCGACGACCCCGACCTGGATCTCGGGGCGATGCCGCCCGAGCCCATGCGCGAGATCCTCGAACGGATGATCAGTGTCGTCCCGTCCGCGGTCCACCTCGACGGGTTGCGCGCGGCAGCGATCGCACGGAGGGCAACGCAGGACCTGCTCGCCGAGGTGCTCGACGCCCGCGAGCGGGCCGCCGAAGTTTTCGACTGGCTGAGCGGCCTCGCCGTGACCGAGGTGGGGGCCGACGGCGTTCGACTGCATGACCTCGTGCGGGACCTCATCGATGCGGACCTGCGATGGCGTGACCCACCCGCCTACCGGACGGTTTTCCGCGCGGTCAACGCCCATGCGGTGGCGAGGGCGAGCGAGACTCGCGGGCGTGAGCAGCAACGCGCCGTCGCCGACGCGAAGTTCCTCTTCCGTCACGTGCGGGGCGTGCTCTCACCCGTGGCGTGGGAACGCTGGGGCGAGCACTACCCGGACCGAGCCGGACCCGGCGACCGCGACCCCATCGTGGAGCTCGTGCGCCGGGCCGAGGGGCCCGAGTCGGCGGCCCTGGCGGAGCGCTGGCTCGCCCTGCAACCGGACGGCTTCCATGTGATCCGGTCGGCGGACCGGTCCCTTCGAGGGGTCGTCGCCCTGCTCGACCTCACGGCCGCCGAGCACGCCGATCGGATGGCGGATCCCGGCACGGCCGCCGCGTGGAGGTTCGCTGAGGCGAATACCCCAGCACGACAAGGCGATACCGTGACCCAGTGCCGGTTCATCGTCGACACCGAGCTCTACCAGGAGCCCTCGCCGACGCTCAACGCGGTCCCCATCATCACACTGCAGAACCAGCTCGTCGATCGGCGCCTCTCGTGGGACTTCCTCACCCTGGCCGACCCGGATCGGTGGAACAGCTATTTCGCCGTGGCCGGCCTGCCGAGGGCGGGTGGCGCCGACTTCAGCCTCGGTGGCCGCCGCTACGGGTTGTTTGCCCACGACTTCCGGCGCGTGCCGATCGAGGTCGTCACCCAGCGGTGGACAGACGTCGCCCTCGCCGACGACGCCCTGCTGCTCCCACCCCCTGACGCGCCGGTCGAGACGCTCGTGCTGGCCCACAGCGACTTCGACAGCGCCGCACGCCAGGCCCTGCGAGACCTGCGGCGGCCAGACCTCCTCGGGCGCAATCCGCTGGTGCGGGCCCGCCTCGTCGGCCACGTCGACGAGGCGGAACGGGGCGTGGCCCTGGAGTCCATGGTGAGGGAGGCGGTCGGCTCGCTCGCCCAGGACCCGCGGGACGATCGGCTCTTCCGCGCCGTGGAGCGCACCTACGTGAGTGCGGCCGGCACGCAGGAGGCGGCCGCGGCGATGCTCGGCCTGCCGTTCAGCACGTATCGTCGCCACCTGCGCCAGGGGTGCGATCGAGTGGTGGCCTGGCTCTGGAGCCGCGAGCTGGGCGAAGGCTGAGCAGTACTCGGGGAGCACTGGGCAAGGCTGAGCAGGGCTGAGCAGGGGTGAGCAGGAGTGAGCAGCAGTGAGCAGCAGTGAGCACCCGATGACCTGGTGACCCGCCGTCCCGTGAGCGCACGCTCGAGCCATCGAACGAACCGATGGGCTCAGGAGGCTCACATGAAACACACGACGTCCGACCGCGCAGTCGTCCTCGGCGCCGGGATCGCTGGCCTGCTCGCTGCGCGGGCGGTGGCAGAGACGCACGGGGAGGTGGTCGTCGTCGACCGGGATCCGCTCGAACCAGGCCCGTCGCCACGTCGCGGGGTTCCGCAGGGGAGGCACCTGCACGGGCTGCTCGCACGTGGGCACGACGAGCTCGAGGCCACCTTTCCGGGCCTCGTGGCCGAACTGGTCCGCGCCGGAGCACCCCAGGGGGACATGCTCGCCAACAGTCGTCTCTGCCTCGGAGGCCACCGCTTCCGGCAAGGGCTGTCCGGGCTCGCGGCCCTGTGCGTCAGCCGGCCGGCGCTCGAGGCGGCGATCCGGCGACGCGTCGCGGCGCTGCCGAACGTCACCGTCCTGCCACGCCACGATGTCGTCGGGCTGGTCGGCACGGTCGAGCGCGTCACCGGGGTGCGGCTCATCGCCCGCGCTGACGGCAGCCCAGCGGTGGAGACTCCGGCAGACCTCGTCGTGGACGCATGCGGGCGAGGCTCGCGGATGCCGACCTGGCTCGAGTTGCTGGGGCTACCACGGCCTGCGCATGAAGAGGTGCGCATCGGCGTTGCCTACGCGACGCGGACGTATCGGCTCCCTCCCGGCACCTTGGGGGACGACCTGGTGGCCCTGTGCGGCCCGACTCCAGCTCGGCCTCGCGGCGGTGCGCTCTCCCTGCTCGAGGGCGGGCGTTGCATCGTGACCCTGATGGGTGTGCTCGGGGACGTTCCGCCGACCGATCCAGACGCGTTCCTGGGTTTCGCTCGCGACCTCGCGCTGCCCGACGTCTACGCGGCCATCGCTGAGGCTGAGCCCCTCGACGAACCGGTCACCCACCGGCATCCCACCTCGGTCTGGAACCGGTACGACCGGATGCGCACCTTCCCGCAGGGGCTGGCCGTCGTGGGGGATGCGGTCTGCGCGTTGAACCCGATCTATGGGCAGGGCATGACCGTTGCTGCCCTCGAAGCAGGTGCACTGCGTCGCAGCCTGGCTCGAGGAGCGGGGCTCGACTCGGCGGCATTCCAGCGCGACGTCGGGCGGATCGCCGGGGGAGCCTGGGCGTTGGCGACGGGTGCGGACCTCACCTTCCCCGAGGTGGAGGGGAAGCGGACTCCCCTGACTCGGGTCCTCGGCGGCTACGTCGCGCGCCTGCAGTCAGGCGCGTCCCGCGACCCGCGCCTTGGAGCGGCCTTTCTGCGCGTGAGCAGTCTCATCGACCCGCCTTCTGCATTGTTCCGGCCGACGACCGTGCTGGGGGCGATGCGGGCTGGTCAGCCGGCGCTATCACCGGGGTGACTGCAGGCTCAGATGTTCGGCAGAGGTGGCTCGGCAGAGGTGGCTCGGCAGAGGTGGTTCCGCGGAGGTGGTCATCGCCGCTCACGATGTGCCCCCGTGCGTCCTCACGCACTGACCCGTCGGGCGGGTCAGTGCGTGAGCCATCGGGTGGTGGCCAGCTGTGATCTGCCATCGCCGC
>NZ_JAJJPG010000156.1:6262-7717 GCF_032907665.1 Intrasporangium sp. | reverse complement strand
GGGGATGAGCCGACCCCCATAGGTGCGCAGCGGACGTCGGGCGACCCCGTCGGCGTAGGCCCGGTCGAGCAGTCCCATGGCGACCGGGTAGGCCCGCTCGAGGTCCTTGAGCGCCTCGCCGGCGGCGCCCGACCGCTGGCCGTACATCGCGGCGAGGACGGCGACCTTGGCCACGGAGCGGTCGACGCCGAGCTTGGCGGCGACGGGGGCGTAGAGGTCGTCGCTACGGGTCGCCTCGGCGAACGCCTGGTCCCCGCTCACGACGGCGAGCACCCGCGGCTCGACCTGGCCGAGGTCGGCGCGGACGAAGACGTGGCCCGGGCTCGCGCAGATCGCGGGTCGCAGCGGCGCCGGGAGGTTGTGCAGGCCGTTCTGGGCGGTCATCCGCCCGGCGGCACCGTCGCAGGCCGTCCAGGCACCGCGCAGCCGGTCGTCGTCGCCGACGTTCTCGTCGAGCCAGCGGTAGCCGTAGGTCGTCGCGATCCGCTCGTCCTTGCGCCAGGTCAGGAGGGCGTCGACGAGCGGGTGCGTGTGGCGGTAGGGCTCGAGGACCCAGGCCCGCGTGTGGGGGACGTCGACCCCGGCGGAGCGGAGCAGGTCGCGGACGTGCGCCGGGTTGCGCAGGTCGGTCCGCTCGCGGCCGGGGGAGTGGCGCAGCACCGCCTGGTCCCGGTGCGCACGGATGCGGGCGGCGTCGGCGTCGTCCTGCGGCCGTGGCCCGGCTGCGGCGCCGATGAGGTCCTCGGCGGCGAGCCGGTCGACGGGCAGACCGTCGCGCTCGAGCTCGAGGCACAGCACGGCTGCCGCCGACTCGGACCAGACGGTGCGCACGAGCCGGTCGGCACCCGGACCCGCCCGGTGGCGCAACGAGCGCTCCTGCTCCCGTTGGCATTCCAGCGCGAGGTGCGCAAGCTCCTTGAGGCGCTCCGGGGAGCTGGCCCACCCACCGAGGGCGTCCGCCCGCACATGGCCGGTGGCCGTGAGCAGCTCGTCGGCGCCGGACTCGGCCAGGTCGAAGAGGTCCCCGTCGAAGGCGGCGTCGCGGCCTCGGCGGGGGAGTGGGACCTGCTCGGCGGGCAGGCCTCGGCACCCGGCCCACACGTGTCCCGGGGTTGCCCACCAGCCGCCGTGGATGAGCCGGTGGGCCTCGGCGAGGTCCCACGTCCGCGGCACGTCGACGCCAGCCGTGACCACGCGTCGGAGGGTGTTGTCGGCGGACCAGACGACCCAGCGCGGGCCGACCGACGCGACGAGCCGGGCCACGTAGTCGGCCAGTTGCGCGAGGGGCCACGGCTCGTCGAGATCGGGCCCAGCGGCATACGCCCCCTCGGTGCCGACCACCAGCGCGACGAGCGGTGTGCCGGAAGGCTGCTCACTCAAGAGACGCGGCCATCCGATCGACGGCCTCACGGAGGATCCCGGGGGAGGTGGCGAAGTTGAGCCGCGCGAAGCCCC
>NZ_JAJJPG010000156.1:0-6162 GCF_032907665.1 Intrasporangium sp. | reverse complement strand
GAGGCCGACGTCACGGTGATGCCGCGATCGGCGCCGGGCACCGTCAGGTAGGGGGTGAACGAGCCGGGCTCGTAGACCAGCGCCGCGTGGACCTCGTCGGAGATGACGATGACCCCGTGCTCGTCGGCGAGACGGGCGAGGGTCTCGAGCTCGGCAGCGGTGTGCACCGTGCCGGTCGGGTTGTGCGGGTTGGACAGCAGGTATGCCGCTCGCCCGCCGCCCGCGGTGGCGCGGGCGAAGGCGTCGGCCAGGGCCGCCGGGTCGAGTCGCCCCTCGGGGGTGAGCGGGGCGTCCAGCGGCTGGCGTGCGACGGAGTCGATGACGGTGAAGAAGGCGTTGTAGGCGGGCGAGCTCACGACGACGGGCGCACCCGGGTCGGTCAGGGCCTCGAGCAGGCGGGCGATGCCGCTGAGGACGTCGGAGACGGTCACGACCGTCCGGGCATCGACCTCCCAGTCCCACTGTGCTGCAGCGAAACTCGCGAAGGCTGAGGTGTAGTCACGCGACCAGGCGTAGCCGGTGTCACCGCGGTGCATCGCGTCGGACACGGCGTCGACGACCGCCGGGCAGGGCGCGCAGTCCATCTCCGCGACCCAGAGGGGGAGCACGTCGGCGGGGTAGACGCGCCACTTGAGGCTGGTGCGGGAACGTCGCAGCTCGTCGGGCGTGGCGCTCAGGATCCCGGGGGTCATGCGTGCCAGCCTAGGAGAGCCCACCGACGAGGGAGGACCACCGCCGGGATGGGTATGGGATGTCGGGCGGCCAAAGGTCTCCTCGGCGGCCTGGATCGCGTAACGTCGGTTCGCAGTCCGGGTCCTCGAGGGCCGGCAGGGGTCGCGTTCGGGTGACGAGACGCATGTCTCAGGAGAGGAGCCACGTGGGCATCTTCGGATGGGGTAAGGACGAGACTCGGGAAGCCTCCGACCGTGCTGCGGAGCAGGTGCGGGAGGTCGCGAAGGGCGCCGACGCGCAGAGCGCGCTCGAGCGCGCGCGACTCGCCGACGAGGGCGGCCTCACCGGCGCTGCGACGCGTCTGCTGGAGCGTCTGCTCGACGTCGGCATCGACGGCAGGGGGCCCTTCGACTCGGCCCACGACGTCGCGGACCAGGCCCTCAAGGAGGCCGGCGGCGACCCCGAGGAGGCGATCCGGCAGATCCAGCGCAGCCATCGCCGTGTCGGTGCGGTGGGCGGCTTCGTCACCGGCCTGGGTGGCTTCTTCACCATGCCGGTCGCCCTGCCCGCCAACGTCGTCGAGTTCTATCTCCTCGGCACGCGGATGACGGCGGCCACGGCACGGCTCCGGGGCTACGACATCGACCAGCCCGAGATCCGCTCGGCGGTCCTGCTGACGCTCGCCGGGGCCGACAGCGACGACCTGCTCAAGAAGGCCGGGGTCTTCGCGGCCGGGGGCAAGCTCACGTCGGTCGCGCTCCAGCGACTGCCGGCGCCGGCTCTCATGGTCCTCAACAAGGCCATCGCCTTCCGCCTCCTCGGCCGCATCGGCTCGGGCATCCTCGCGAAGCTCGGTCGGGCCGTGCCGGTCGTCGGCGGTCTCGTGGGCGGCGGCGTCGACGTCTTCATGCTCGGCCGCATCGGCAAGCAGGCAGTCGAGGAGTTCCCGCCCGTGGCGACCTATGGCAGGTGACCGCTTGCTTCGCTGGGCAGGTGACCGTCCGGTGCGGCCGGGGTCACGAAGGGACAACGGCCCGCGTCGTCCGGGAATCGGTGCCGGGCCTCGTCCGTTGGGGTGGGCATGAAGCCCTCGTCCCGTCTCAAGATGGCCGCCACGGCCGCGTCGGTGCTGCGCGCCTCGACCCGACCGGGCGCGCCGAGCATCACCACGCGCCTGCAGGCGGTGCCGAGACTGGTCCGAGCGACGCTGAGCGGCAGCTATGCCGGCACGACGCGCGGGCGGCTGGGTCTGCTCGCCGCGGCCGTCGCCTACATCGTCTCGCCGGTCGACCTCGTCCCCGAGATCGTGCTGCCCGTGCTGGGTGCGGCCGACGACGCCGTCGTCATCTCCTGGGCCGTCAAGACACTGCTCGAGGAGACCGACCGCTTCCTCTCCTGGGAGATGGGGCAGGGCCTGCACCAGCCGCCGCGAACCGTCCGCGGTGAGGTCCTGAGGCGTGGCGGTGCGGGCTCAGCGAGTCCCGCTGGCGGCGAGGCGGGTGCGAGCGGCGCTGGTCCGCGGCTCCGCGGCCAGGCGCGGGAGGCCGCGACGAGCTATGTGCTCGAGACGGTGCGCAAGCGGCTGGAGCGCTGAGCCTCGGGGCGTGGGCCCGACGGCACAGCGCGTGATCCCTGTCCACAACCCCTCGGGCGGGGCGCGCGCCGTCCACAGGCGCGGTCGAGCCCCTGTCGGCGGTGCCTGTGCGCGGCCAGTGTCGGGGCATGCAGAAGATCTCCGTCTCCGGACCCGCCGAGCTCGTCACCGTCGTCCCGTATCACCTCGGGTTCCAGCCTGAGCGCAGCCTCGTCGCCATCTGCCTGCAGGAGAAGGCGATCGGTCTCGTCGCGCGCATGGACCTCGTGGGCAGCCCGCACGCGGCGCAGGCAGCCGCCCAGCTCAGCGAGGCGATCTGCCGCGAGGGTGCCACCGCTGTGGCCCTGGTCGCCTACGAGACCCGGCCCGGGGAGGCCCGCCCGCTGGCCGACTCCCTCGGGGCCGCTCTCGGGCTCGCCGGCATCCCCGTGACCGAGGACCTCGTCGTCCGCGACAACCGCTGGTTCTGCCTGCGGTCCGACGACTGCCCCGACGAGGGCGAGGACCTGCCGGCCCCGGCGGACGTGCCGGCAGTCGCCGGCTACGTCGCACTCGGCCGAGCCGTGCTCTCGGACCGGGCAGCGATGGAGACCCTCGTCACGCCGGCGCCCGAGGCCTGCGACGAGGGCGTCGTCGAGGCGATCGAGGACTGGCGAGGCGACTATCGAGACGCCGTGGGCGGACGGTGGGACGAGCTCGCCCACGAGTGCTTCGTCGCCTGGGGTGCCCTCGTCACGGACGAGCTGTCCGACGCCGCCCTCACCACGCTGCTGCCCGCCCTCGTCGGCCCCTTGGAGGACCGGGACATTCGCGATGCCCTCATCGGGTGGCTCTGCCCGGGCTGGCTGCCCTTCGACGTCTTCGACGAGCGACTGCTCCGGCGGCTCGACGACCTCGTCGGTCTCCCCGAGGACGAGGACGAGGATCTCGTCACCCGGGGGGACCGGCGCCAGGACGTCCTCGACCGGCTGTGCCGCGCCACGCCCGACCGGTTCGCGGCGCCGGTCCTGACCATGGCCGCCTCCCACGCCTGGTGGCGCGGGAACGGGGCGAAGGCCGGCATCTGCATCGACCGTGCCCTGGAGCTCGACCCGGACCACCGGCTGGCCCGGCTGATCCGCCTCGGCCTCGACCACGGGATCCGGATGCCTGCCGCGTGAGGCCAGGACGACCCCGCCGGCGCGTGTTCCACACCGTGGACGAGGACGCTGGCCTGCGCGGGCGGGTGTCGTACAGTTGGCCCAGGTCATGAGTACCAGCGCCAAGCCCCGGCTCGCTGGTCGGCAACCCTCCTTCGCGGTGGGGTGCCCCGGGTGAAGACCTGGCCGCACCTCACCGGTGCGAGCAAGCGCGAGCACAGGGAGTCGACCTTGACGATGACAGACAGCCATCCGGCCTCGACCCGGCACCCGCGACCCCGCCACGACCGCTTCGACGACGAGTGGGAGGGCCGCCGCGACCTGGGCGACATTCAAGGCGACAATCCTGGCGACGGTCCTGACTTCCGGGGCGGGCCCCGGCGTGAGGACGTCCGCAACGGCTTCCCGACCGCGTCGGTGGCCCTGCGCGCCGGTGGCGCGTGGCGCGTGGGTGACCCGGTCGGGTCCCGCAAGTTCGCCGAGATCGGTGCGGTCCACCTCGAGCGCGGCGGCACCATCGAGGACGTCACGGTCGCCTACGAGACGTGGGGGACCCTCAACGCGGCCGGTGACAACGTCGTGCTCATCGAGCACGCCCTCACGGGCGACAGCCACGTCGAGGGGGAGGCCGGAGCGGGGCACGCGTCACCGGGTTGGTGGCCCGGCCTCATCGGACCGGGCCGCCCCATCGACACCGACTCCTACTTCGTCGTGGCGGCCAACGTCTTGGGCGGGTGCCAGGGAACCACCGGGCCGTCCAGCCTCGCGCCGGACGGCCGCGAGTGGGGCAGCCGGTTCCCCTACGTGACGATCCGGGACCAGGTGGAGGTCGAGGCCCGGTTGCTCGAGCGCCTCGGCGTGACCCGCCTCGCCGCCGTGGTGGGTGGGTCCATGGGTGGGATGCGGGCCATCGAGTGGGCCGTCTCCCACCCCGACCTCGTCGAGCGCTGCATCGTGCTGGCGAGCACGGCTCGGGCGACCGCCGACCAGATCGCCTGGTGCCAGCCGCAGCTCCTCGCGATCCGCCAGGACCCCGACTTCGCCGGCGGGGACTACTACCGCACCGGGCGGTCACCCGAGGCCGGGCTCGGCCTGGCCCGTCGCATCGCGCACATCACCTACCGCACCGGGTCCGAGCTCGCGGATCGCTTCGGCCGGGAGCCGCAGCTCGGCGAGGACCCCCTGCGCTCCGGCGACCGGGGCCGGTTCGCCGTCGAGAGCTATCTCGACCACCACGCCGGCAAGCTGTCGCGGCGGTTCGACGCCAACTCCTACCTCGTCCTGACGGAGGCGATGAACTCCCACGACGTGGGGCGGGACCGGGGCGGCGTGGCGGCTGCCCTGTCCCGGGTCACGGCGCTGTGCACGATCGTCTCGGTCGACAGCGACCGCCTGTATCCGGGGGAGCAGTCCGACGAGCTGCACGAGCTCCTGCCGCGGTCGGTGCGAGCCCGCATCACCTCGCCCCACGGGCACGACGGCTTCCTCATCGAGGAGGAGCAGGTCGGTCGGGTCATCCGCGCGGCCCTCGCCGCCGAACCGCGGACTGGAGATGTCCCCACGACGTGAGCCGACGCACCCGGCCGAGAGGGCTCCCGAGCGCCTGATTTCGGGTAGCGTCCGAGCACAAGACATTTCCGTCCCAAGGAGGTCCGGACAAAGTGGCCATTGTCGTTGGATACGTCGCGACCAAGGAAGGTCGCGCGGCACTGAAGCGAGCGGCCGAGGAGTGCGTGCTGCGAGACAGCAAGCTCGTCGTCATCAGTTCGCATCGGGGAGGCAAGGACTTCGACGCCGACGAGGCCGCCCGCTTCGAGAGCGAGCTCGAGCGCATCAAGGGGGTCCTGGAGGAGAGGGGCCTCGAGCACGAGGTGCGCCAGCTCGTCCGCGGCAATGACCCCGCCGAGGACCTCATCTCCGTCGCCGAGCAGGAGAACGCCGAGTTCATCGTCATCGGCCTGCGCCGCCGCAGCCCCGTCGGCAAGCTCATCCTCGGCTCCAACGCGCAGCGCATCCTGCTCGACGCGAGCTGCCCGGTCCTGGCGGTCAAGGCGGACTGACCGCACCGCGCGACCTCACGGCCCGCGGCACAGAACGACGAGCAGAGCACGATATCCAGAACACGGGGGACATTGGAGGGGTCGGCGGGTGAACACGTTCGTCCGTCGGCCATCCGGCGTTTTATAATGTCGAGTGAGCCGGATCGCACGAGGCGCACCGAGAGATCGACGGAGGGGTCGACTCCGACATGCCAAGCACTTCCGGAGCGAATCCCCATCTTCGTTCGTTGATGATGCATGCCCAGTGACGGGCAGGCAAGACGACGACCCCGTGCGACCGAAAGGTGACATCCTCCGTGCCGAAGGCAACTTCAGCTGCAAGTCCGACCGCCCTTCCGAAGGTTTTCCAGCACGACGCGATCATGCAGCTGCTCGTCCGTGGACGCGCGACCGGAGCCGTGACCGGCTCCGACATCGCCCGGGCGCAGGTGGAGGCCAAGCTCGACCCCAAGCAGATGAAGCCGGTCCTCACGACCCTCGAGGCCAATGACGTCGAGATCGTCGTCGACACCGCGGCACCCAACACCACGACTCGTAGAGGCAGCAAGGGAGGCACTGTGGCAACCGCTCGCAAGACGACCGCCGCGGCCGCGAAGACCGCGACCCGGACCACCACCAGCAGGACGACCAAGGCCGAGAGCAAGACCGGCACGGCGGCGTCGGCAGGCACGAAGGGCGCCAAGACCGTCAAGGGTGG
>NZ_JAJJPG010000155.1:0-7737 GCF_032907665.1 Intrasporangium sp. | reverse complement strand
ACGACGAGCACCTTGGCCGGCGGCACCTTGCCGGCCGCCGTCACCTGACCCGTGAAGAACGATCCGAACTCGTGAGCAGCCTCCACGACCGCGCGATAGCCGGCGATGTTGGCCATCGAGGAGAGCACGTCAAGGGACTGGGCCCGACTGATCCGGGGAACCGCGTCCATCGCCATCGCCGTGACACGGGCGGATCGGAGCTGCTCGACGAGCTCCGGGTTGAGCGCCGGGGCCAAGAGACTGACGAGCACCACCCCCGGGCGGAGCAGGGCGATCTCGGCATCCGACGGGGCGTTCACCTTGTGCACGATGTCGGAGGCCCAGGCCTCCGCAGTCGTGACGATGCGGGCGCCGGCTGCGCGATATGCCTCGTCGGAGAAGCTCGCCGCGTCACCGGCTCCGCTCTCCACGACGACGTCATGTCCAAGAGCCATCAGCTGTCCGACGGTCTTGGGTGTTGCGGCGACGCGCGTCTCACGGGGGCGCGTCTCGCGGGGAACACCGATCTGCACAGGTTTCTCCTTCGTGGTCTGCGCTGCACCCTGAAACCTATGGCACAGACCACCCCCTTGCGCCGGGAGTGCCAGCCAAATCACAACCGGGGGGGCTCTGCCCCGCACCTCCCGTGCTCCCCTCCGGGACCCCCTCCCCGGTTGCCCTACGCTGAGTAGCATGCCGCCCGGACCAGCGCCCAGCCACGTCACCTGCGCCGTCGAGGACGGTGTCGCCCGCGTGGAGCTGAACCGACCGGACAAGCTCAACGGTCTGACGCTGGAGATGCTCGACTCCCTCGTCGCCACCGCCCGGCGGCTCCGTGCCGACCGCTCGCTGCGGGCCGTCATCCTCTCGGGCGCAGGGGACTCGTTCTGCGCCGGCTTGGACTTCGCCACGGTCCTGAAGAACCGTCGCGCCATCGCAACCGCCTTCGTGCCGCGCCCGTGGAGAGGCACCAACACCTTCCAGGAGGCCTGCTGGGCGTGGCGGCGCCTGCCGGTCCCGGTCGTTGCCGTGGTTCACGGACACTGCTATGGCGGCGGCGTGCAGATCGCTCTCGGCGCAGACTTCCGCTTCACCACGCCGGATGCCAGGTGGTCCGTCCTCGAGGCGAAGTGGGGGCTCATCCCGGACATGTCGGGGATCCAGAGCCTGACCGAGGTGGTCGGCATCGACGTCGCGAAACGGCTCACGATGACCGGGACGGTGGTCAGCGGGCAAGAGGCTGCGGAGATCGGGTTGGCCACCGGCGTGTCCGACGATCCCCTGCGCGCGGCCGAGGAGCTCGTCGCCGAGATCATGACCCGTTCGCCTGACGCCGTTGCCGCGGCAAAGCGCCTTTTCGGGCAGACCTGGTCCGCCGGGCCCCGGAGAACCTTCGCCAGGGAGCGCGCCGAGCAGTTGCGCCTGCTCGTCCGCACCCCCAACACCCGCCGAGCACAACGGGCCGCGTTTGCCCGTGAGTCGCCCGACTTCGCTCCGCGCCAACGTCGCTGAGCGCGGGAGGCAGCGCGACCGCTGGGCTCGTGCGAGACGAGCCCAGCGGCATACGGCATGGTGCTGGTGGGCGTCAGCCGGGCTTCGGCGCTCCCGGACGGGCGTAGCGCCACCAGATGATGGCGGTGCACATGACGGCCCAGGCGATGCCGATGATGTAGAACATCGTCGGCGACATGATCGTCAGGCCGACACCGAAGAGGAACGGGCCGAAGGCTGCGATGGCCGCGGTCCAGCCGATGACCCCACCCGCCTGCCTGCGCTCGAAGATCATCGGCATCTGCTTGAAGGTCGACGCGTTGCCGATGCCGCTGAAGAGGAAGATCGCGAGCATGCCCCAGAGGAACCGGTTGAACCCGCCCTCGAGCGCGGCAGCCGACGAGGTGTCCGGCGAGAGCGCAGGGATGGTGTACGTGATCGAGGCGATCAGGCCGAGAGCCGAGACCAGAGTCCATTTCGCGCCGCCCATCCGGTCGGTGAGGGGCGAGAAGAGCACGCGAGCGGCGGCCCCGACGAGCGGGCCGAGGAACACGTATTTCACGACGTCGGGCACGGCGTAGCCCTCGATGAGGAGCGTGGCTGAGGCTCCGGCCCCCTCGACGATCTCCTCGTTGCCGATGCCGTAGAGGTTGGCCATGAGCAGTCCGAACTGTGCGGACAGGCCGGAGAACGTGCCGAAGGTCATGATGTAGAGCAGCGTCATCCACCAGGTGTCCTGGTTGCCGAAGATGTCGAACTGCTGCTTGATGTTCGCCTTGATCGGGACGGACTTGAGCATCGTCCAGGCAAGGATCGCGCCGACGAGCATGAGCGGGATCCAGACGAACGCGGCGTTCTGGTACCAGACCTCCTGCGTCGGCTGCCCCGGCATCTCCAGCATCTGGCTGCCGCCGAAGATGCCGAGCGCGCCGAGGGCGATGAGGTAGGGCGTGAGGAGCTGGACGATCGAGACGCCGAAGTTGCCGATGCCGGCCTGCAGGCCCAGGGCCGTGCCCTGCATGCGGCGCGGGAAGAAGTAGGAGGTGCTCGGCATGAAGCCGGAGAACGCACCGCCGCCGATGCCGGCGAGGAAGGCGAGGACCATGAGCTCCCAGTAGGGCGCCGTCGGGCTCTGGACCCGGACACCCCAGCCGAGCGTGGAGGCGATGAGCAGGAGTGAGGTCAGGGACACCATCTTGCGCGTCCCGAGGATCGGTGGGAGCACCATCCAGACCAGTCGCAGCAGACCCGCGGCGAGGCCGGGCATCGCAGCCATCCAGTACAGCTGGCCCTTGGTGAACTCGTAGCCGAGCAGGTTGAGCTTGGGGATGATCGCGCTCGGGAGGAACCAGGCGATGAAGGCGAGGGTCAGGGAGAACGTCGTGATCCACAGGGTCTTCCAGGCCAGCCCCTTGTCCCAGGTGGCCTCGTTCTCGGGATCCCAGGACTCGAGCCACTCCCCCTTGGTGGGTGCGGTCTTGGTGGTCATGCGCGAGCCTCCGTCGTTTCAGTGGGGGCGCCCGGCCCGGACGCGTGGGTGAGATCATCGTCGGAGCGCCCTCCGGCGGCCGGGTCCAGGAGGTCCGGGTTGTGGCCGGGTGGCGGCTCGAAGTAGTCCGACAGGTGCGGCGAGCCCCGGTGCAGCATGTGCACGACCGTCCAGTGCATCCACAGGGCGCAGGCCAGGGTGAGCAGGAAGATGACGAAGAACGTGCTGGATGGGAACCCGAACCAGGCCTTCGTGTAGGCGAACATCGGCGGCAGGAAGAACCCGCCGAGACCTCCGAGCATGCCGACGAGGCCACCGACGGGACCGACGGCCGTGGGGAAGTACTCGGGGATGTGCTTGTAGACCGCGGCCTTGCCGATGCCCATCGCGCAGCCGAGGAGGAAGACGAGGATGACGAACGGCACCAGTCCCATGGTGTAGTTCCAGTGCTCCGTCTGGGTGCCGTCCGCCTGGACGACGACGAGGTGGCCGTTGGGCATCATGAGCAGCCCGCTCGTGACGAGCATGACGGTGAAGGTGAAGTACATCCCGCGTCGGGCGCCGAACTTGTCGCTGAACCAGCCGCCGACCGGCCGGAGCAGGGAGGCGGGGAAGATGAACGTCGCCGTGAGGAGCGCGGCCGTCCACAGGTCGAGGCCGAAGTTGTCGACGTAGTACTTCGGCAGCCACACCGACAGGGCCACGTAGGCGCCGAAGACGGCGACGTAGTAGAGGCCGAAGCGCCACACCCGGACGTCCCCCAAGGGCCGAAGCATGGTCGAGATGGACTGGCTCCTGCCCGGCATCCGGTCGTGACGAGGGGTGATGACCCAGGTGAGCACGCCGAGGGCAACGAGCAGCACGGCGTAGATCGCCGGGACGACGCGCCACCCGCCCTCGACACCCAGGACGTACGTGGCCCCGGCCGTGCCCGTGATGATCGCCGGCCCGATGAACTTCGTCACCGACGCTCCGACGTTTCCGGCGCCGAAGACCCCGAGGGCGAAGCCCTGCCGGTCGCGGGGGTACCACGCGGCGTTCCAGGCGATGCCCACCGAGAAGAGGTTGCCGGCGAAGCCGACGAGGAACGCGAGGACGAGCAGGACCAGGTAGCTCGTCGCGTGGGACACGAAGAACGAGGCGACCGCCGTCGCGAAGAGCATGAAGATCGTGACTCGCCGACCACCGATCCGGTCGGTGAGCATCCCGGCCGGCAGGCGCCACAGCGAGCCGTTGAGGATGGCAACCGCCGAGACCCAGGACAGCTCGACGTCGGTGAGGCCGAGCTCCTTCTGGATCGGGATGCCGAGGATGCCGAACATCATCCACACCGCGAACATCACGGTGAAGGCGGTGGTCGACATGACGAGGACCCGGGTGCGTCCCGAGGTTCCCGCAGGTGAGCCGCTCATCTCGTCCCCATCTTTTGGAGGAATGAATCATTTTTAATGATGCAGCTTTGTGGGCTGGTCGACCCTCCCGACCATTGTGCCACCCCCGGATCGACGATCAACTACGTTACGTAGTAGGTTGCCGCGCATGCAAGTCGTACGCACGGGATCTGCCTCACACGCGGCGAAGTCCACTGGATTGACCACCATCGAGGTGGCTGCACCGGGACGGAATCGGACTCCTCTCAAACCCTCTGTTTCCAGCGCCGAACCCGTGCTTAGATGGAGGAAAGGGTTTCCTCTAAATTACGCAACGGCCATGTGCGCTAATTGAAGGGCGGGGTTGTGGCTCTCACTGCGGGTACCAGCTCGGGCGCCGCCGGCCCGAGCGCTGGCGTCGACCCCGCCGGGGGGCCGGCTGCCACCGACCTGCTCGAGTCGCCGGTCCGCCGCACCATCGTCGACGCGCTGGCCAACCTCCCGACGGGCGTCGACCCGGCCACGGGGGCCGTCGTGCCCCATCCCGGCCTGCGGGCTCAGGACCTCGCCGAGCGGCTGGGGCTGCACGTGACGACGGTGCGCTTCCACCTCGACCAGCTCGTCACCGCCGGCCTGCTCCGCTCGCACTTCGAGCGGCGCAAGGAGGCGGGCCGTCCGCGCAAGCTCTACGCGATCGAACAGGGCTCCCTGACGACGGTCACCTCCGACCAGTCCTATCGAATGCTCTCCGAGCTGCTCGTCGAGACGCTGAGCTCTGGCGCCGACGAGCCGGCGGGCAGCCCCGAGGACGCCGGCGTCCGCTGGGGGCGCCGTCACGTCCTCAACGGGCACGCCGGGCTCGTCGGCCAGCCCCCGGCCCGCTCGCCCGGCCAGTGGCTCGGCAAGATCGGCCAGATGGTCGACCTCCTCCGCGAGTGGGGTTACAGCCCGGAGGTCTCGACGACCAACGCAGGGCGCACCGTCCGGGTCGCCCTGCACGACTGCCCGTTCCTGCCCCTCGCCAAGGACAACACCGCCGTGGTCTGCGGCATCCACCGCGGCCTCATGCGCGGGGTGATGGAGGCGCTCGGTGAGGAGTCGACCGAGGTCGGCCTCACCCCCTTCGTCGCCCCGGGCATGTGCATCGCCGCCCTCACGACCGGCTCGACCTTCGAGCAACCAGCGTCTCCCAACCATCCGCCCCGACAAGGAGATCACTCATGAACGCCTCCCCGACCGGTCTCACCGAGACCGGGCTCGACAGTCACTTGAGCGAGGCCCTCGTCGGAACCCGTCGGTTCTTCACGAAGGCGACGGTGTCCGAGGACAAGCGCAGCATGGAGGCCCAGGGCGGGCGCGCCGGGGACTCCTTCTATCGCGACCGCTGGAGCCACGACAAGGTCGTGCGTTCCACCCACGGCGTCAACTGCACGGGCTCGTGCTCCTGGAAGGTCTACGTCAAGGACGGGATCATCACGTGGGAGGCGCAGCAGACGGACTACCCCAGTGCGGGCGCGGACCGCCCCGAGTACGAGCCCCGGGGATGCCCTCGTGGTGCCGCCTTCTCGTGGTACACCTACTCCCCGACACGCGTCCGCTACCCCTACGTGCGCGGCGTCCTGCTCGAGATGTTCCGCGAGGCCAGACGGGAGCACGACGGCGACCCGGTGCTCGCGTGGGCGTCGATCGTCGAGGACCCCACGAAGGCCCAGCGGTACAAGAAGGCGCGCGGGAAAGGCGGACTGGTTCGGGCCACCTGGGACGAGGCCGCCGAGATCGTCTCAGCTGCGCACGTCTACACCGTCAAGCGCTTCGGCCCCGACCGCATCGCCGGCTTCTCGCCCATCCCGGCCATGTCACCGGTCTCCTACGCGTCCGGGGCCCGTTTCCTCGAGCTCATCGGCGCTCCGATGCTCTCGTTCTACGACTGGTACGCCGACCTGCCCAACGCCTCACCGCAGGTGTTCGGCGACCAGACCGACGTGCCGGAGTCGGGCGACTGGTGGGACGCGGGCTACCTCATCATGTGGGGCTCCAACGTCCCGCTCACCCGCACCCCCGACGCCCACTGGATGACCGAGGCCCGCTACCGCGGCCAGAAGGTCGTCGCGGTCGCGCCCGACTACGCCGAGAACGTCAAGTTCGCCGACGAGTGGGTGACGGCGGCACCGGGCACCGACGGCGCCCTGGCGATGGCGATGGGCCACGTCATCCTCAAGGAGTTCTTCGTCGACCGGCAGGTGCCCTTCTTCGTCGACTACAACAAGCGGTTCACCGACCTGCCCTACCTCATCAGCCTCGTCCCGGGCGACGACGGCGCCTACCGGCCGGGCAAGTACCTCGTGGCCGGCGACATCGAGGGCGGCGCCCTGGCCGACTCCGAGAACGCCATGTGGAAGCCCGCCGTGCTCGACACCCGCACCGGCGAGATCGCCATCCCCAACGGCTCCATCGGGGACCGCTTCGGAGACGAAGGGCTCGGCAAGTGGAACCTCGAGCTCGGTGACATCGACCCGGCCCTGACGCTCCACGGCACCCACGACGAGACTGTCGAGGTTGCCCTCCCCCGCTTCGACGCGGCCGACGGCAGGGTGGCCCACGAGCGGCGCGGCGTGCCGGTGCGACGCGTCGGAGACCGGGTCGTCACCACCGTGCTCGACCTCATGCTCGCCCACTACGGGGTGGCGCGCGATGGCCTCCCGGGCACCTGGCCGACCGGCTACGACGACCCGTCCGTGCCTGCCACGCCGGCGTGGCAGGAGGAGCACACGTCGGTCCCGTCCGAGCAGGTCATCCGCCTGGCCCGCGAGTGGGCCCAGAACGCGATCGACACGAACGGCCGCGGCATGATCCTCATGGGCGCCGGCACGAACCACTGGTTCCACAGCGACCAGATCTACCGGGCCATGCTCGTCCTCACGACCATCACCGGCTGCCAGGGCCGCAACGGCGGCGGCTGGGCGCACTACGTCGGCCAGGAGAAGATCCGCCCGATCATGGGCTTCCAGCACATGGCCTTCGCCCTCGACTGGCACCGGCCGCCACGACACATGAACCAGACGGCGTACTGGTACGTCAACACGTCCCAGTACCGCTACGACACCTTCACCGCCGACGACCTCGACGCCGGCACGGGGGTCTTCGCAGGCAAGGGCGTCATGGACCTGCTCGCCCAGTCCGTGCGGCTCGGCTGGACCCCCAGCTATCCCACCTTCAACCGCAGCTCGCTCGACCTCGCCGACGAGGCGGCTGCCGCGGGGATGGAGCCGCCGGCCTACGTCGTGCAGCAGTTGAAGTCCGGCGAGCTCACCTTTGCGGTCGAGGACCCCGAGGCCGAGGTGAACCACCCACGGATCCTCAGCCTGTGGCGCGCCAACCTGCTCGGCTCGTCGGCGAAGGGCAACGAGT
>NZ_JAJJPG010000154.1:0-7763 GCF_032907665.1 Intrasporangium sp. | reverse complement strand
CCTCGACACGACGCTCACCTCCCTTCGGGACACCTGGCCGGAAGCCCCGGTCGCGGTGATCCTCCAGGCGCAGAACACCGACGACGAGATCGCGCCGGTGCGCGAGGCTGCCGCCGAATGGGCCAAGGCCAACGACCTGCCCACGATCGACGTAGCGGGCGCCTTCCGGGACGCCGGAGACCCCAACTCCTTCGTCTCCATCGTCGACCCGCCCAGCGTCAACGCCCAGGGCGGCCGACTCTGGGGCGAGACCGTCTTCACCGCCCTTGGTGGCCAGTTCGACACCGAGACCCCGGAGACCCCGGACGACTCCACGTCGAGCGACTGACCACCGGCCGGACGGGCGCAGCGAGCCCAGCGGCATAGGGCATCCGCCCTTGTCGCCTCCCGTCCGCGAGCGGACCGTTCTACTACGCTGCGAGACGACGCCAGGCCTCGCCTCGACCAAGGAGACCCCGATGTACCAGCCCAAGATGACCTCGAGACTCGGTGCCGAGGCCATGGGGACCTTCTGGCTCGTCTTCGTGGCCTGCGGGACCGCGATCTTCAACGGCAAGGTCATCACGCAGGCGCTCGCCGACAGCACCCCCGTCCAGGTGGGCGTCGGCCGCCTCGGGATCGCGCTCGCCTTCGGCCTCGTGGTCGCGGCGATGATCTACGCGGTCGGGCACGTCTCCGGAGGGCACTTCAACCCCGCGGTCACGATCGGCCTCGCCATCGCCCGGCGCTTCGAGTGGCGCGACGTCCTGCCCTACGTCGGGGCGCAGGTCGTCGGCGGCCTCGTCGCCGGTGCCGCGCTCGCCGGGCTCGTCTCCAGCCGTGGCCTGCCCTCGACCGGCAACCTCGCAGCCAACGGCTTCGGTGACGCGTCGCCCGACGGGTTCGGCCTCGGGGCGGTCCTCGTCGTCGAGGCCCTCATGACGGCCTTCTTCGTCTACGTCATCCTCGGCGCCACCAAGGACGACGCCCCCAAGGGCTTCGCCCCCCTCGCCATCGGCTTCGCCCTCACCCTCGCCCACTTCGTCGCGATCCCGGTCAGCAACGCCTCGATCAACCCCGCCCGGTCGACCGCGGTCGCGTTCTTCAACGGCGGCGACGCACCCGTTCAGCTCTGGGCCTTCTGGGTCGCCCCCATCGTCGGAGGCCTCATCGCGGGCGCCACCTACGCGTGGATCACCGGCGACGACCGCAGCCACCTGGACGTCAGCGGCTCGACGTCCGATGTCGACAACGCCGAGCGCGACGAGGCGGGGCGGCCGGTCCTCGACACCTGAGCCGTCGACACCTGACGCTGCGGCACTGCTCAGCGAGAGTGAGCAGTGCCGCAGTCATCGAGCAGTGCACCCCACGAGCTGGGCAGTCTCGCCCCAGGCGGCGACCGTCAGGACACGGCCTCAGCGAAGGGCCCGCTCCTGCTCGGTGCCGGGTCCCGCAGCCGCTCGGGTGCCCGGGCCACGATCCCAGCCAGGCTCAGGAACCCCACGAGGAAGAGGAGCCCAGCGGCATACGAGGCCCACTCGCTGAGAGCGGAGCCGGCGAACTCGAGGACGACGAAGCCGACGAGGGCGGCCGGCAGCCAGCGCGCTGCCACGCGCGACCGCCACAGCGCCGCGGCGGTGAGGACGATGGCGAGGACCGTGCCGAGCAGCCCCATGACGAGGAACGGGATCATCAGGCCGGTCTCCCCGGCAGCCAGCACAGCGGCATACGCCTCGTGGTTGGCGGTGTCCTTGGCCATGTCGACCATCGTCAAGCCCACGCCCCCGTAGACGGCGTGGCCGAAGGCGGACAGGACGGCGGCGGTCGCCCCGAGAGCGGCGAGCACGGGGGCCCGGTCGCCGACGACGCGGGCGACCCCGACGACGCCGATCGCGAAGAACAGCTGCGCGATGGTGAACAGCATCGCGGAAACCGTGGCGCTCGTGCCCGCCGCGGCGATGGCTTCGAGCCGGTCGGTGGAGCCGCCGCTGAAATCGGGCATCAAGGACGTGCTGACGACGGTGAGGACGGCGCAGACGACCAGGCTGCCGGAGAAGGTGATGCGCTGGGCTCGCTCGGTGCTGGACATGGATTGGCTCCCTTGGCGATGGATGGGCACCAGCCGGCCGGCTGGCGATCCCTCGACGGTAGGGAGGACGGAAGTCGTCGCGGATCGCCCTGAGGTGCCCTCCACCACCATGCTTCGGCGTATGCCGCTGAGCTGGTGTCGCGACCGAGGTTGACCCGGGTGTCAACCTCGGTATGACTGCGGGAGCGTGCCGTCCGCCCTACCGTGGGGTCGTGGAGCAGCGGGTCGGGTGGCGCCTGGCACAGGACGTGGGCATCGCGGCAGTCGTCGCCGCGCTCGGGCTGCTCGAGGTCTGGCTGCCGATGGACTCCATCCAGGGCGAGGGGTCGCCGGTGCTGAGCACGGTGGCGATCCTGCTCGTCGCAGTGGCTCTGACGCAGCGGCGGGTCCGCCCGTGGGTGAACATCGCGGCGATGGGGGTGTGGCCGCTGCTCGGGCTGCTCGCCCGAGGCGACATCCAGGTCCTCTTCCTCGGCGGGCTCGTGCCGCTGGTGCTGCTCGTCTACTCCGTCGCACGTCACGGACGCGGACGGCAGCGGTGGGTCGGCGCCCTCGTCGCGGCCGGGCTGCTCGTCTTCGCGGACCTCGTCGTGCCGTTGCTCCGGGACCCGGGAGAGCTGATCTTCCACTGGGGCGTCATCGTCATCGCGTATCTCGCCGGTCATGGGCTGCGCGTGTCCGAGGACCGGGCCGTCGCGTCCGGCGCCCGGGCGGCCGAGGTCGAGCGGGCGGCACGCGAGCGCACCCTGACCGCCGTCGCCGACGAGCGCGCCCGGATCGCCCGCGAGCTGCACGACATCGTCGCGCACTCCGTCAGCGTCATGGTCGTGCAGGCAGGAGCCGCGGAGCAGGCCGCGCTCGACGACCCGGAGTTCGCCCGCCGCGCGCTCGGCACGATCCGGGAGACGGGCACCGGCGCGCTCGCCGAGATGCGGCGGCTCGTCACCGTGCTCCGCGCCCCGGAGACGGCGGACCTGGCCCCGCAACCGGGCGTCGCCGCCCTCCCGGCGCTCGTGGAGGCGGCCCGGGAGTCGGGGCTGCGCGTCAACCTCGCGGTCACCGGTCACCGACCGCACCTTCCCGCGGGGCTCGACCTCACGGCATACCGGATCGTTCAGGAGGCTCTGACGAACATCAGGCGCCACTCGGCCGCCGACCGTGCCGAGGTCGCCGTCGATTTCGGGAGCGACGCCCTCACCATCTCCGTCAGGGATGAGGGGCCTGCCCGTGATGACGCAGCCGAGCCGGGCCACGGACTGCTCGGCATGCGCGAGCGCGTGGCGCTCTTCGGCGGCCAGCTCGAGGCGGCCCGCCACGGGACCGGCTTCGCGGTGCGGGCCGTGCTGCCACTGGAGGCGACGTGACCAGCGCCGCCGCCACGGCCGGTGACCCGATCCGGGTGATCGTCGTCGACGACCAGGAGCTCGTGCGGATGGGCTTCCGCCTCATCCTCGAACGGGCCGGCTTCGAGGTCCTCGGCGAGGCCGCCGACGGGCTGGAGGCGGTCACGCTCGTGGAGCAGACGCGGCCCGACGTGGTGCTCATGGACATCCGGATGCCGCGCCTGGACGGGATCGAGGCGACCCGACGCATCGTCGCAGCCGGGGGCGGGCCGCGCGTCGTCGTGCTGACGACCTTCGACCTCGACGACTACGTCTACTCGGCGATCCTGGCCGGGGCCTCGGGCTTCCTGCTCAAGGACGTCTCCCCCGACGACCTCGTCCACGGGGTGCGGGTCGTCGCGCGGGGGGAGGCGATGGTCGCCCCGGCGGTGACCTCCCGACTGCTCGCCCAGTTCGTCCGCCGGCCACCGGCCGGGCAGCTTCCTGCCGCGCTCGCCGCCTTGACCGAGCGGGAGACCGCAGTGGCACGACTGGTGGCTCGCGGGCTGAGCAACGCGGAGATCGGCGCGCGGCTCTACCTCAGCGAGGCAACCGTCAAGACCTACGTCTCCAGGCTGCTCACCAAGCTCGACCTCCGCGACCGGGTGCAGGTCGCCGTGCTCGCCTACGAGAGCGGCCTCGTGCAGGTGGGTGAGGTGGACTGAGCAGTGGATCGCCGCGGAGAACCGAGGGCTGACCCGCCGCAGCCTTCATTTCTGACTAATCAAGGTATAGTCTTCATATGCCGGAAATGAAGAGTCGGTCTGAACCAGTGGCCCTCATCGGCGACATCGTCGACTCCAGGACAGCCACGGACCGTCAGTCACTCCACGACAGCCTGACGGAGACGCTCGATCGGGTGAACACCGACCATCCCGTCCTCGACCCTGCAGTCATCACCCTCGGCGACGAGTTCCAGGGGGTCTACCCGACCCTCGGGGCCGCCCTCACCGCCTCGTTCCACATCCGGGCGCTCCTGCATCCCCACGACGTCCGGTTCGGAGCGGGGCGAGGTGACGTCCAGACGCTCGACCCGAAGCGCGGCATCTACGACGGATCAGCCTTCTGGGCAGCGCGGGATGCGATCGTCAGGGCCGAGTCCCTCGCCGCCAAGCCGGCCTTCCAGCTCGTCCGCACGGCGTTCCACTCCGATCTCGACCCGGCCGAGCTGGTCGCCGCCGTGGGCGCCGCGCTCCTCTCGCTCGACCAGGTCGTCGGGTCGATGTCAGAGGTCTCGCGCAGAATCCTCAGGGGACGGCTTGCCGGCGAGACCCAGAAGGAGATCGCCGCCGCTGAGGGGATCACCCCCTCGGCTGTCTCACAACGAGTCATCAGGGACGGGATCGAAGTGGCGATGGAGACCATGCGGAGGCTGGGTGAGCTGCCGTGACCTGGCTGTCTCTCGCGCTCATCGCCTTCGGCGTGACCGACCTCGTCCGCGCCAGAGATGGCCGTATGCCGCTGGGCTCGGCCCCGCTCGCCGGCGTCCTCACGCTCGTCGCCCTCGCGATCGTGGCGGGCGTGCACGGACCCGCCGACATCGCGGCCCTCGTCGTCACGGCCCTCGCTCTCGTCGCCTGGGTCGTGACCTCGGCACACACTCAGGCGACCGGCCGCCGGGCCGGGGTCCCGCTCGCCATCATCACCCTGCTCGTCGGTGGCCTGCTCGGGTTCTCCGGTTTCGCCAGCACGCCGGGGGGCCTGCTCGCCGACTGGCTCGCGTGGGCCGACCTTCCGTGGGGCGGGGCACCCCCGTCGGCGGGACGGGCCCTGCTGCTCACCGGTCTCGTCCTGCTCAACATCGCCACCGGCAACGTCGTGGTGCGGCTCGTCCTGCTGGCCATCGGCGCCCTGCGGTCCGACCAGGTTGCGGCCAGTGCCTCGACCAGTGACCCGCAGCCGTCCGACCGGCTCAAGGGTGGTCGGCTGCTCGGGCCCATGGAGCGACTCGTCATCCTCGGGCTCGGCCTGGCCGGCGAGTACGGCGCCGCGAGCATCGTCATCGCCGCCAAGGGCCTGCTCCGCTTCCCCGAGATCCAGGCCGCCGCCCGCACCTCTCCCCCGCCGTCGAGCTCACGGGTCGGCATCGACGACGTCACCGAGTACTTCCTCGTCGGCAGCTTCGTCAGCTGGCTCGTCGCCCTCGGCTCGCTCGCCCTCGCACGTTGACCTTTTCCACACCGACCCTCGACACCACACCTCCACACACCGACCCTCCACACCCCTCAAGGGAGTCACATGTCCCGGACCATCTACTACGTCGCCAGCAGCATCGACGGCTTCATCGCGACCCCGGAGCACAGCCTCGACTGGCTGCTGACCCGTGAGATGGACGACCAGGGCCCGATGGGCTATCGCCCGTTCATCGAGAAGGTGGGCGCCATCGCCATGGGTTCGGCCACCTACGAGTGGATCCGCAGCAACCTGCCCTCCTGGGACTACACCGTCCCGACGTGGGTCTTCACGCGCCGCGACCTCGAGGGCGTTGAGGGGGCCGACGTCCGGTTCACCCACGACGACGTCGAGCACGTCCATCGCCTCATGAACGAGACCGCCCAGGACCGGGACGTGTGGGTCATGGGCGGCGGGGAGCTCGTCGGCCAGTTCACCGATCGCGGCCTGGTCGACGAGCTCGTCGTCAGCTTTGCCCCTGTGGCGCTGGGCGCCGGCTACCCGGTCCTCCCCCGGCACGTCGAGCTGAGGCTTCTCGAGTGCGCAGCCAACGGTGAGTTCGCCTGCACCCGCTACGAGGTCCTGCGCTCCCCGGAGCAGTGACCTCCCGGACCGTCGGCTGGGAGGAGCCTCAGCGGCATACCTCGTCCCTCGGGACGACCTCGTGACCCACGTCACGGGGCCCGCTCACGCGTGCGGGGGCCCCAGCGCCCGACTGGTAGTTTCGAGAGCGTCCACAGCCACACTGATGTGAAGGGCCACCCGTGAGCACAACCCCCGCCAGCGCCCCAGTCAAAGTCGCCGTCACCGGCGCAGCAGGCCAGATCGGCTACAGCCTCCTCTTCCGGATCGCGAGCGGTGCCCTCCTCGGTCCGGACACCCCCGTCGAGCTGCGTCTCCTCGAGGTGACGCCCGCCCTCAAGGCGCTCGAGGGCGTCGTCATGGAGCTCGACGACTGCGCGTTCCCGCTGCTCGCCGGTGTCGAGACCGGTGACGACCCCAACGCCATCTTCAACGGCGCCAACCTCGCCATGCTCGTCGGCGCGATGCCCCGCAAGGAGGGCATGGACCGAGCCGACCTGCTCGCCGCGAACGGCAAGATCTTCACGGGTCAGGGCAAGGCGCTCAACGACAACGCCGCCGACGACATCAAGATCCTCGTCACCGGCAACCCGGCCAACACCAACGCCCTCATCGCGATGTCCAACGCTCCCGACATCCCCCGCGAGCGCTTCAACGCCCTGACGCGCCTCGACCACAACCGCGCGAAGAGCCAGCTCGCGAAGAAGCTCGGGGTCAGCGTCACCGAGATCAGCAACCTCGCCGTCTGGGGCAACCACGACGACTCGATGTATCCGGACCTCTTCAACGCCAAGGTCGGCGGCAAGATCGCAGCGGACCTCGTGGACCACGCCTGGATCACCGACGAGTACATCCCGACGGTCGCCAAGCGCGGCGGCGCCGTCATCGCGGCCCGCGGTCTCTCGTCGGCGGCCTCCGCGGCCAACGCGACGATCGACCACATGCGCGACTGGGTGCGCGGCACCGACGACTGGGTGTCGATGTCCGTGCCGTCGGACGGGTCCTACGGCGTGACCGAGGGCATCGTCTCGTCCTTCCCCTGTGTGGTGAAGGACGGCAGGTACGAGATCGTCCAGGGCGTCGAGCTCAACGACTTCTCGCGGGAGCGGATCGCCGCGTCGGTCGCCCGCCTCGAGTCCGAGCGCGACCAGGTCAAGGAGCTCGGTCTCATCTGAGGCTCCCGCAGTGACGCCGAAGGCGCCGGTCACCGAGAGGTTGACCGGCGCCTTCGGCGTATGTCGGTTGGTCAGGCAGGCTGGCCCGTCACGGCCTCGAGCGACACGACGTCGAGGCTGCGGGACGCGATGTCCTGGAGGTCCGCCAGCCTGCCGAGCGCCTGGGTGCGACGCTCCTCGTCACCGGCCTCCTCCGCCGCTCGGAGCTCGGCATGCGCGAGCCGGTGCTCCTCGGCGAGGGCGGCCACGAAGGCAGAAACGGTCGTCATGCTTGTCCTCCCTCGAGGTCGGTGAGAAGGTCACGTCGGCTGATCAGCGCCCCGGCTCCCGAGCCGGTCTGCTCGAAGATGTCGGCGAGGAACTCCCCGGGATCGCCGGCCAGCA
>NZ_JAJJPG010000153.1:0-7976 GCF_032907665.1 Intrasporangium sp. | reverse complement strand
AGTCCGCGATGGTCGAGTACTCGTACACTGGCCGGTTCGCATCCGCCTTCGGCGAACCTGCCTTGCCACCCGGGTGGGAGGGGAGATTGAGCACCTCCTGGCGCGACATTCCCTCGACGAATGCCCCTTCGGGGTCGGTACCGCACGTGCCCCAGCTACCGTCGCAGGGACCGCCATCCGCCGACGCCGGCCAGAGGGTCGCGCCGAGTGCCAATACCGCGAGGATTGCGACTGCAGCCACTCGCGTTCTCATGAGGCGATGGTCTGGAGCTTGGTAACGGTCCACTGGCCGCTCCGGTACACCATGGTCACGGCGAAGGAGAAGGTTCCCGCCTCGGTCCTGTACGCGGTTCGTCCCCACTTATCAGTCACATCCACGGCGATTTGCTCGATCTCCACTCGCACCGCACGACGCTGGTCGGTGAAGACAATTGGGTCGGTGCCCTTCACCCGCACGGAGTCTGCAGTGTGCTTGCGTCCCAGCCGGGTCAAATCGGCCACTGAATCGCGCATGGCGACACAGGTCTCGCATGCACGCAGGAACAGACCATCCAACACCGTGGGGTCCGGCGTCCGCGCCGCGGTATTCAGTGACTCGAGGAAGAACGCAGCGAAGGCCTCGGCACCCTCGCGTGTCTCGGGGCGGGCGGCGGCGGGGATTCGGGCGAGCACCGGATCCTCGGCCGCGGTCGTCGTGGCGGTCGCCGCCGCGGTGGTGGAGGCGGTCGCCGTCGGAGCCCCGGTCACCACCCCGGTCCTCGGCGGCGCAGCCGTCCCTCCTTCACCGCTGCCGCACCCAGTGAGCGCCACCATGGCAGCCAGCCCGGCGGCATACGCCTTGAGCCTTGTCGTCCTCACACGTCCCCGATCTCGCGCGCAAACAGAGCCAAACCGGTCGAAACCGTCCCACAATCCTGCCTCGTCCGCACGTCGAGCCGCGCCCGCCATCCACAGGCTTGGGCGTGCCGGTACCAGTTCAGTGGAGGCGGCGCTGGCGCCACCAGCCGATGACGTTCTTCTGGTGCCGCCACAGGATGATGAGGGCGATCCCGATGAGCCAGGCACCGGTCCAGGCGTCTCCGGGTGCGCGGTCTGCGAGGACGAGGCCTGCGGCGACGATCATCGCGAGCGCGGCGAAGATCGACCCGGCTGCCACCCAGCGCGTGAGCAGCACGGCCACGACGAAGACCGCGAGGCCGACCAGCGCGACCCAGGGGTGCACGCCGAGGATCACCCCGAGGGTCGTGGCCACGCCCTTGCCACCGCGCCCGCGCAGGAAGGGCGACCAGATGTGCCCGAGGACGGCGGCGAGGCCGACCGCATAGGCGGCGTGTGCCCCGAACAGCTGGCCCGCGAGGAACGTCGGGACGAGGCCCTTGAGCATGTCGAGAACCCCGACGAGGACGCCCCACTTGCGACCGAGGACCCGGCCGGCATTCGTCGCGCCGGGGTTGCCCGACCCGGAGGACGACAGGTCCTTCCCGAGGATTCGCGCGATGATCGTCGCGGGATTGACCGACCCGACGAGGAATGCTGCGAGCACTCCCCCGGTCCAGGCCGCGACGGTCTGGAGGGTCACGGCTCAGGGGCCGGGGCCGACCCGGGAACCGTCTCGGTGGGGTGCGGGGAGATGGCGATCGCCACGGTCCCCGGGCCGACGTGGGCCCCGACGACGGCGCCGAGCTCGACGACGAGGATCTCCGGCTCCCCCGGCAGCCGGCCCCGAAGGTGCTCGGCGATCTGCTCAGCCCGGCCGGCGGCGTCGAGGTGATGCACGGCGACATCGACCTTCACGCCGGCCCTGGTGACGTGCTCGAGGACCATTGCCTCGATGCGGGCCACGGCGCGCGCGGACGTCCGGACCTTCTCCACCGGCACGATGCGCCCGCCACGGACGGCGAGGATCGGCTTGATCGCGAGGGCTGAGCCGAGGAGCGCGGAGGCGGCCCCGATGCGCCCACCCCGCCGCAGGTGCTCGAGCGTGTCGACGTAGAAGAGGACGCCAGAGGGGGTGAGCCGTTCGCGGATCGCTGCCGCGACGGCGTCGACGTCCCCTCCGGACGCGGCGACCTGTGCGCCTGCGACCACGGCGAAACCCATGGCCATGCCGATCGTCTCGCTGTCGATCACCACGACGGGGACGGGAGCCTCGGTCGCGGCGAGGGCGGCCGCCTCATAGGTCCCGGACATCTGGCTCGACAGGTGCACCGACACGATGTGGGTCGCGCCGTCGGCCGCCAGCCGGGCATACGTCTCGGCGAAGACGGCGGGGCTCGGGCGGGACGTCGTCACGATCGTGTACTCCCGGAGCGCGGCTGCCACCTCCGCCGGCGTGATGTCGCGCCCCTCGACGTGCTCCCGGCCCGCGACCACGACGTGGAGCGGGACGACCTCGATGCGGTGCTCCTCGAGGTACGACGCGGGCAGATAGGCCGTCGAATCGGTGACGACCCGCACGTCGACGCGGGGAGCCCGCGTTTCCTGCGCAGAGGTGCGCGCGGCCTCCCGGCCCCGCCCCCAACGCCGGACCCGATCACCCACCCGCCCCCCCAGGCGGTCCCCCGGCTGGTCACCTCGCTGGTCAGCGCGTCGTGAGCCACGCCGCCCCCCGAGCCGATCACCCGCCCGGTCCCCGCGTCGCGGACCGGGTCGGGCGCCCGATCCGTCGCCCGGCCGGGTGCCCCCTGCGGTCACCGTGGGCACCCGGCCGGCTCAGCGGCATACGACATGGCGGTGGCTCCTCAGAGCGGGACGACGTTGACGAGCTTGGGCGCGCGGACGACGACGGTGCGCACGCCGTTCGCCGTCGCCGCCAGGACCTTGTCGCGGGCCAGCGCGAGCTCGCGCAGCTCGTCCTCCGAGATGTCGGGCGCGACCTCGATGCGGTCGCGGACCTTGCCCTTGATCTGGATGACGCAGGTGACCTGCTCCTCGACGATCTTCGACGGGTCGCTCACCGGGAAGGGCACGTGGGAGACGCCACCCGTGTGGCCGAGCCTGGCCCACATCTCCTCCGCGATGTGCGGCGCGACCGGGGCAATCATGAGGACGAGTGCCTCGACGACCTCACGCGGTGGCACGTCGAGCTTGGTCACCGCGTTGTTCAGCTCGATGAGCTTGGCGATCGCCGTGTTGAACCGCAGGCCCTCGAAGTCCTCCCGGACCCCCGCGACGGTGCGGTGCAGCTGGGTCGTCAGCGCCTGGTCCGGCTCGACATCGCCCACCCGGACCTCGCCCGTCACCTCGTCGACGACGTTGCGCCACAGGCGCTGGAGGAAGCGCTGCGACCCGACGACGGCGCGCGTCTCCCACGGCTTCGACAGCTCGAGCGGACCCATCGCCATCTCGTAGACGCGGAACGTGTCGGCGCCGAACGCGTCGTACATCTCGTCGGGGCTGACGGAGTTCTTCAGCGACTTGCCGATCTTGCCGTACTCGCGGTTGACGAGCTGCCCGTCCCAGACGAAGGTCGGCTGCCCGTCCTTGCCCGGCTCCTCGACGACCTCTGCAGCCGGGACGTACTGCCCACGCGCGTCGGTGTAGGCGTAGGCCTGGATGTAGCCCTGCGCGAAGTACTTGCGGAACGGCTCCTCGCTCTGGACGTGGCCGAGGTCGAAGAGGACCTTGTGCCAGAAGCGGGCGTAGAGCAGGTGCAGCACGACGTGCTCGACGCCGCCGACGTAGAGGTCGACGCCGCCCGGGTCCACGGTCCCCTCCGGGGCGCCCGCGACCGGCGCGGCCTGGCGGGCCATCCAGTAGCGCTCGTTCTCCGGGTCCACCATGGCCTCGGCGTTGGCCGGGTCGAGGTAGCGCAGGTAGTACCAGCACGAGCCGGCCCAGTTGGGCATGGTGTTCGTGTCACGCGTGAAGCGGCGGACCCCTCTCCCATCACCGAGGTCGAGCTCGACGTTGACCCACTCCGGCACCCGGGACAGCGGCGGCTCCGGGTTGCTCTGGGCGTCGTCGGGGTCGAACGTCTTGGGGCTGTAGTCGGGCACGTCCGGCAGCATCAGGGGCAGCTCGTCGTCCGGGACCGGGTGGGCGGTGCCGTCCTCGTCGTACATGATCGGGAAGGGCTCACCCCAGTAGCGCTGGCGGCTGAAGAGCCAGTCGCGCATGCGGTAGGTGATCGTGCCCTCGCCCAGCCCGGCCTCCTCGAGGACCGCGATGACCCGCTCCTTGGCCTCGTCGACCATCAGGCCGTCGAGCGCGACGAGGTCGTTCGACGAGTTGATCGCCGGCCCGTCGCCGAGGAAGGGCTCGTCGTCGGGGTGTGCCGCGTCGGGCTGCACGGTGCGGACGATGGGCAGCTCGAACTTCTCGGCGAACTCCCAGTCCCGTGCATCCTGCCCGGGCACCGCCATGATCGCACCGGTCCCGTAGCCCATCAGCACGTAGTCGGCGATGAAGACCGGAATCATCTCTCCGGTAACAGGATTCGTGGCCCAAGAACCCGTGAAGACTCCGGTCTTGTCCTTGCCCTCCGTCTGCCGCTCGACGTCGCCCTTGCGGGAGGCCGCCAGCTGATAGGCGGCCACCGCTTCACGCGGCGTCGTCCGCGCGGCACGGTCGTCGCCTCGCCAGTTCGCGTGCGTGCCCTCCGGCCAGTCGCCCTCGGGGACCAGTGCCTCGACGAGCGGGTGCTCCGGGGCGACGACCATGAAGGTCGCACCGAAGATCGTGTCGGGCCGCGTCGTGAAGACGTCGATCCCGGCCTGCTCCCCCGCCGTCGTGACGACCGGGAAGGTGATCCGCGCGCCCTGCGAGCGACCGATCCAGTTGCGCTGCATGAGCTTGACGTTGTCGGGCCAGTCGACCCGGTCGAGGTCGTCGGCCAGCCGGTCGGCGTAGGCGGTGATCCGCATCTTCCACTGGCGCAGGTTGCGGCGGAACACCGGGAAGTTGCCCCGCTCGGAACGCCCCTCGTTGGTGACCTCCTCGTTGGACAGCACCGTGCCGAGCCCGGGACACCAGTTGACCGGGGCCTCGTCGGTGTAGGCCAGGCGGTAGCCGTCGAGGACGGCGGCCTGCTCCGTCGCGGTGAGATCGGACCACGAACGGCCGTCGTCGCCGGGCGTGGCCCGGCGACCGGACTCGAACTCCTCGACGAGCTCGCGGATCGGGCGCGCCCTGCCAAGACCTCCGTCAGGGCGCTCGGCCTCCACGTCGTACCACGCGTCCCAGATCTGCAGGAAGATCCACTGGGTCCACCGGTAGTAGTCCTCGTCGATCGTCGCGAAGGAGCGGCGGTTGTCGAAGCCGAGCCCGAGCCGTCGCAGCTGCCGCTTCATCACGGTCATGTTCTCCTCGGTGGTCTTCCGAGGGTGCTGCCCGGTCTGGACGGCGTACTGCTCCGCCGGCAGGCCGAACGCGTCGTAGCCGAGCGCGTGCAGGACGTTCTTGCCGAGCATCCGGTGGAACCGGGAGTACACGTCGGTCGCGATGTAACCGAGCGGGTGCCCGACGTGCAGACCGGCGCCGGACGGATAGGGGAACATGTCGAGGACGACGAGCTTCTCGCCCCGCTCGGCGACCTTCTCGGGCTCCGCCCACGGGCCCGCCGGGTTGGGCGCGTTGAACGTGCCCTCCTCCTCCCACCGGTCCTGCCAGGCGACCTCGATCTGCCCGGCCATGGCGGCGGTGTAGCGGAACGGCGTCTCGTTGGTCTGGGTCTGCTCGCTCATGTCTTCTCTCTCGTCACGTCGTGGTGGCACCGTGCCCTGAGGCAAAGAAAAACCCCTCGCACAGGAGGGGGAGCCGCGTTGATGCCGGGGTGTCCCGGCTTTGGTCAACGCGGCTGCGGAAGGAGCAGCAGTCCAGCCATGTGTCCAAGGTTAGCGCAGGACCACGCACCCCCGGGGTGGGTGCCGCCGGCTGGGACCGCGCCCAGCGGCATACGGGCTGCCGTATGCCGCTGGGCTCGCTCACCGGCACCGTCGTCCTCCCCTCGTGGTTGCGCGGGGGTCGACCACGACGCTGAACCGAGAGGGAGACGGAGAGGACGCCGACGAGGCGGCGGCGGCATCCGCGACGGCGGTGTCACAGGACCTCAGCGGCTTTTGGCCGGGATGGACCGATTCCGCCTCATTGGGCCGGAAATATGAAGGAAGCAGAATTCGTGAATCGGCATTCGTGAAGGAAGTTTTCCTCGTTGTTTCATGAGTGTTTTTGAGTGTGGTCGCCTGGCGCCCGGCGAACACGAATCACATTGGACGACAGACCGATTGAGCACGATTGATAAATGGGGCAATCGAAGGCGAGAGGCAACTGGAAGCTGTCTCGTCCGCTTCCGCAGAGTCATTTCACGCCGATTTCTTGGAAAACCCTGTGTGACCCCATTCACAGCCATAACGTCAGTGGCGTGGACTCGGGGAAAACCTCCCTGGCCCCCTTCCCGAAACGCCTCACAGATTCGGACACGGTGATGATCAGGAGAACCGCACGGACGCTCGCCTGCGTCCTGGGGGTCGTCAGCTTGACGGCCCTGGCGCCCTCCGTCTCCGCCACGGTGCTGGACTCGCAACCGAGCGCAGTCCAGAGTGCCACCGCCGGCAAGGACGACAAGGACCGCTACAAGGACAAGGCGAAGAAGGTCCAGGAGAAGAAGGACAAGAAGATCGACCAGCAGGACCGCGACGCCGCGGCCGCACGCGCCCTCCAGGAGGGCGCGGTCAACCCGCTGATGATGATGGATGCCCAGGCCGCGGCCTTGCCGGGAGAGGCACCCCGCTACTTCAGCCACCCCAACTACGCGAACAGTCCGTTGCCGGAGCTGACGACCGCCCCGGGCGCCGACGTGCTCGTCGGCAACGACGTGGTCCAACGGTCGACTCCCACCGACGGCGCCGCGAACGTCCTCGTGATGAGTCCCGGCGTGCTCTCTGACGGTTTCCTGAACGGCTTCCAGACCTTCGTGCAGGCAGGCTCCGAGAACCTCCCCTTCCACGCCTACGTGCTGCGTCCGACAGGGACTGCGGACGAGTACTCCGTCGTGTTCGACAGCGGCCAGCTCAGCACACCCGCGACACCCGGCGTGGCCACGTTCCCCGTCGCCAACCTCGAGGTCCAGGCAGGCGACCGGATCGCCCACCACGGCCGGGGCATCCCGTTCACCGGTGGTTCGGGCACGGACAGCATCTACTACCCCACGAGCGCCGTGCCCGCCCAGGGCTCGACGATCACGCTCGGCGCGGTTCCCTACCCTGCCTTCACGTCCCAGGCGCGCACGTACTCCTTCGCCGCGAGCATGGTGGGTGCGGACGAGGTCACCGTCACCGGCGGTATCCGGAAGTTCGTCGACCCGCTGCCTGAGATCCCGGCGGCTGTTGCGGACACCACGACCTTCCCCGGTTCCGACTTCTACCGGATCGGGCTCGTCGAGTACACGCAGCAGCTGCACTCGGACCTGCCCGCAGCCGGCACGAAGCTGCGCGGGTACGTCCAGCTGAACCCCGACGGGACGCCGATGGGAACACCGAGCTACCTCGGCCCGGCCATCGTCGCGCAGAGGGACAAGCCGGTGCGGATCGAGTTCCACAACAAGCTCCCCACCGGAGCGGCCGGCAATCTCTTCCTCCCCGTGGACACCACCGTGATGGGTGCCGGCATGACGCCTGACGGTCACGAGGCCATGGAGAACATGGATCCCGGCATGATCGACCCGCAGGTGCCCATGTGCAACGACCCGGCGACGAAGCCGGCGATGGTCGTGGCGGGCCACTGCTACTCGGACAACCGGGCCATCGTCCACCTGCACGGCGGGATCACCCCCTGGATCTCCGACGGCACCCCGCACCAGTGGATCACCCCGGCGAACGAGAACACCCCGTTCCCCGAGGGCGTGAGCGTCAAGAACGTCCCGGACATGGCGAACGTCGACGACCCCGCCGACGGTGTCCAGACCTTCTACTACACGAACGCGCAGAGCGCGCGGCTGATGTTCTACCACGACCACTCGTGGGGCATCACGCGTCTCA
>NZ_JAJJPG010000152.1:0-7979 GCF_032907665.1 Intrasporangium sp. | reverse complement strand
CTCGTGTGCGCCCCTCGCTGCGTCGACCGCTGCGTCGACCGCTGCGTCGACCGCTTCGTGCCGGCGACCCGAGCCGGGTCTACTACGGCCTGACCGGCGTCTCCGCGTTCGCGTATGCACTGTGCTTCACCCTGAACATGGTCTTCCAGGTCAAGGTCATCGGGCTCGAGCCGCTCCAGATGGTCCTCGTCGGCACGATGCTCGAGCTCACCGTCCTCCTCTTCGAGGTGCCGACGGGCGTCGTGGCCGACCTGCACAGCCGCCGGCTCTCGGCGATCATCGGCTTCGCCCTGGTCGGGGTCGGCTTCGCGCTCCAGGGAATCATCGCGACCTTCGCGGCGGCCATGGTCGCCCAGATCGTCTGGGGGATCGGGTACACCTTCACGTCGGGGGCCGTCGAGGCATGGGTGAGCGACGAGGTCGGCGACGAGCACGTCCACCGCGTCTTCACGCGAGGCACGCAGGTCGAGCTCTCCGCCACCATCGCGGGTGCCGTCGCAGCCGGCGCGCTGGGCCTCATCGCCCTCCGCGTCCCGATCATCGCGGCGGGCGCCTTCTTCGTGGCGCTGGCCATCGGTCTGCTCGTCGTCATGCCCGAGCGCCATTTCGCGCCGACACCGCGCGTCGAGCGGGAGACGTTCGGCCACCTGCGCGACCTGTTCGTCGCCGGGCTGCACGTGGCCCGGCGTCGCAAGGTCGTCAGGGCGTTCCTGCTCGTCAGCCTGCTCGTCGGCCTGGCCAGCGAGGTCGTCGACCGGCTCTGGACGGTGCGCGTCCTCGACGACTTCACGATGCCGGCGATCCTCGCTGGGGACGAGGCGGTGGCCTTCGCCGCCTTCGCCCTCGTCGGCACGACGGTGTCCCTGCTGGCCTCCCTCGCGAGCAGCCGCTGGCTGCCGAGGCACGTGCCGGAGGAGCGCCCGGCCCTTCCCGTCGTGCTCGCGGCGCTCACCCAGGTCGCCGCGGTGGTCGGGATCGCGCTGCTCGGCAACCTCTGGCTCGTCCTGGCGGCGGTGTGGGTCCGCAGCGCCGCGCAGGCCTTCGCCGCTCCGATCGAGCGCGCGTGGCTCAACCGGAACCTGAACTCCTCGACCCGGGCGACGGTCCTGTCGATGAACGGGCAGATGAACGCCGTGGGCCAGGTCGCAGGCGGACCGCCCCTCGGTGCGCTCGCCAACGTTGCCGGCATCCCCGTCGCGCTCCTGGTCTCGGCGGCGGTCCAGCTGCCCACCGCTGGGCTCTTCGCACGGGTGCGCCGCCTGACCGGTCGACCCGAGCGCGAGGTCGACGAGGTCGGCACGCCGTCCTGATCAGCGCGGGTACGTCCGGACCTCCGTCGCCTTGACCGAGGCCCAGAGCTCGTCGCCGACCTGGAGGCCGAGAACCGTCACCGAGGCGAGCGTGACCTCAGCGGTCAGGGGCAGCTCGCCCGTCATCCCCACACGGGCGGACTGCCCCTGCAGCGTGATGTCGGAGATGGTGAGCCGCCAGTTGTTGCGCGGCGAGCCCTCGGGCGGCTGTCGGTGCAGCGACACCGCCGTCGGCGGCACGGTCGCCCACAGGGGCCCAGCACCCTCGTGGTTCGTGACGATCCGACCGCCCGCTGGAAGGGTCACGACGCCGGCGGGATCGGACTCCCCGGCATACAGGTTGAGGCCGACGACGGTGGCGACGTAGGGACTGCGTGGTCGCCGTAGCACCTCGGAGGGCGTCCCTGTCTGCGTCACGTGTCCGTCCTCGACGAAGACGAGCCGGTCGGCGAGGGTGAGCGCGTCGAGCGGGTCGTGGGTGACGAGCACCGTGACCCCGTCGTATGCCGTGAGGCGGGCCGCGAGCTCGGAGCGGGTCCTCGCTCGCGTGTCCGGGTCGAGCGACGAGAGCGGCTCGTCGAGCAGCAGCAGGGCCGGGTCGCTCGCCATGGCCCGGGCGAGGGCGACGCGAGCGGCCTGCCCCGAGGAGAGCTCGCTCGCTCGAGCGTGGGTGAGGTCGCCGAGGCCCACCCGCTCGAGCTCCTCGCGGGCGCGCTCGCGGGCGGCGTGCCGGTGGACGCCGCGGCTGCGCGGGCCGTAGGCGACGTTGTCGATCGCTCGAAGGTGGGGGAAGAGGAGGGGGTCGGCGAGCATGAGGCCCACGTGTCGCTCCTCGGGGAGCCGCCTGCGCCCCGCGCCCTCCCACGTCTCGCCACCGACGGCGACGTGCCCATCCTCGAGCGGTAGCACGCCGGCGAGGGCGAGGACTGTCGTCGTCTTCCCTCCGCCGTTCGGGCCGAGGATCCCGATGATCTCTCCCGGAGCAGCGGTGAGCTCGACATCGACCTGGATCCGCCCACGGGTCAGGCTGATTCGGGAATCGAGCCCTGGTGAGGCCATCCGTGTCGTCGTCACCGGACCCACTTCCCGCGGAGGAGGCCGAGGACGAGGATGCTGATCGCGAGCAGGACGATGCTGATCGAGGTCGCGACGTGCGGGTCCTGCTCGAGCGCGGCATAGACAGCGAGCGGGGCCGTCTGCGTGCGTCCCGGGAAGCTGCCGGCGAAGGTCAGCGTGGCGCCGAACTCGCCGAGCGCCCGCGCCCAGGCGAGGGCGACACCGCTGGCCAGGCCGGGCAGGATGAGGGGCAGCGCCACGGTGCGCAGGTAGCGCAGGTCCGTCGCGCCGAGTGTCCGGGCCACCGACTCGAGGCGCGGGTCGAGCCCGCGCATCGAGCCCTCGACGGCAAGCACGTAGAACGGCATCGCGACGAAGGTCTCGGCGAGGACGACGGCGATCGTCGTGAACGTGATCTGGATGCCGAAGGGCGCGAGGTGCTGGCCGAGGAGCCCGGTGCGGCCCCACGCCATGAGCAGGGCGACGCCCCCGACGACCGGTGGCAGGACGAGTGGGACGGTGAGCAGCGCGCGCACCCAGCGCGTCGTCGGGTGGTCGGATCGAGCGAGGAACCAGGCCAGGGGCGTGCCGAGCAGCAGGCAGAGGACCACCGTCGTCGACGTCGTCAGCAGGGAGAGACGGAAGGAGGGCCCGACGCTCGGGGTCGCGAGGTCACCCACGACCCGCGACCAGTCGGCCCGCGACACCAGGGCGACCAGCGGAACGAGCAGGAGCAGGAGCGCCAACCCCGCGGGGACGCCGAGGGAGAGTCGCGAACGCCACTGCGCGGCATACCTCATGGGGGTCCGAGCCCATACGTCCGGAGGGTCTGCTGGCCTGCCGTGGACAGGACGTAGTCGACGAACGCGGCCGTCGCCGGATCGTCCGCCAGCGTGACGATGGGGTAGCTCAGGCTCGTGTTGAAGGGGTCGCGGATCGCGACGCCCTCGACCGCGCCCTGAGCCGCGACGACGTCGGAGTGGTAGACGACGGCCGCGTCGGCCTCCCCGAGTCGGACCTTCGACAGGGTTGCCTTGACGTCGACCTCGCGCGAGACGACCGACGGGACGATCCGCGCCTTCCGGAACGTCGCGTCGGCCGCCTCACCGCACGGCACCGTCTCGGCGCAGAGGACGACCTTGAGCCCCGGCCGGCCGAGGTCGTTGATGTCGGTGACCTGGGCCGGGTTCGACGGCGGGACCGCGATCTCGAGCACGTTGGTCGCGAAGGTCGCGGAGCCCTTGACGAGTGCGTCGTCGAGGGGCTCCGCGGCGGCCTCGCCGGCGAGGGCGATGGCGTGCGCCGGGGCGCCTTGGTTGACCTGCTGGACGAGCGTCGCGCTCGAACCGTGCGAGACCTCGACCGTGATCCCCGGGTGGCTGTCCTCGAAGTCCGCGCTCAGCCGCTCGAACGACTCCGTCAGAGAGGCGGCGGCGAGGACGGTGACCGTGCGGTCCCCGGTGGTTCCCGTGGTCTCCGACGTCGTGCCGCAGGCGGACAGGGTCACCAGGACGAGGCCGTATGCCGCTGTGCTGAGCAGGCGGTGCCGCCGGGTCTGCGTCGCGGCCGTCGCTGGAGGGCGAGTCGTCATACGGGGATCTCCACGACGACGTGGGTCGACTTGACGGAGGCGACCGCCACGGAGCCGACCTCGAGGCCGAGCTCGTCGACCGAGTCGCTCGACAGCAGCGAGGTGATCCGGAAGGGGCCGCACTGCAGCTCGACCTTGGCCATGACCTTGTCCTTGGTGATCGAGGTGACGATGCCGCGCAGTCGATTGCGCGCGGAGGCCCCTCCGATGGCGCCCACCTCGGCCGGGTGGGCGAGCTCCTGTGCGACGGCGGCCAGCTCGGCGCCGTCGACGGTGCGTCGTCCGGCACGGTCCGTCCCTCCGGCAAGGCGGCCTGCGTCGACCATGCGGCGGACCGTGTCGTCGCTGACGCCGAGCAGGGCGGCGGCCTCCGTGATGCGCAGTTGCGGCATGGACGCCAGCATACAGCCGCACCTGCGGAACGCAGGGGCCTCGGCAACACGCCCGGACGTCGGCAACTGCATCGTGAAATTTCAGGAGGAGTTGCGCATTGCCGGGCGTGTTGCAGGAGGAGGGGGTTGACGGGACGGGACGGGTTGGCTTTAATCAACGTATTGGTTGATCAAGGAGTTGGTTGATTTGATTCACATGCCCACGACCGACGACCAGCTGGACCGCGCCTTTGCGGCCCTGGCCGACCCGGTCCGGCGTGCGATCATCGCCCGGCTCAGTCGCGGCCCGGCGACGGTGAACGAGCTCGCCGAGCCCTTTCAGATCAGCAAGCAGGCGGTCTCGAAGCACATCCAGGTGCTCGAGCACGCCGGCCTCGTCACGCGGACCCGGGACGCCCAACGCCGACCGGTCCATCTCAACGCCGGGCGCCTCGAGGCCATGACGGCCTGGATCGACCGCTACCGCCTCGTTCACGAGCAGCAGTTCCGCAAGCTGGACGCGCTGCTCGCGGCAACGCCGGATGCCACCGGCACAGATGCCGACACAGGCAACGGCACAGACACGGGAACAGACAACGACACGACACAGGAGCAGCAGTCATGAGCAAGCAGCTGACCATCACCGTCCCCGAGGGCCTGCCCTTCATCGACTTCGAGCGCGAGTTCGACGCGCCCGTCGACGCAGTCTTCGCGGCCCACCGCGACCCGGACCTCTACAAGCAGTGGCTGGGGCCGGACGGCTACGAGATGGTCCTCGACGAGCACGACTTCACCACGGGGGGCCGCTACCGCTACGTCCACCGGGACCCACAGGGCGAGGAGTACGCCTTCCGCGGGGTCTTCCACGTCGTCCGGGACAACGAGTTCGCCATCCAGACCTTCGAGTTCGAAGGCTTCCCGGACGTCGTGAGCATCGAGTCCCTCACCTTCGAGGACCTCGGCGACGGCCGGTGCCGGCTGCGCGGCCACGCCGTCTACCCGAGCATCGAGGCGCGCGACGGCATGGCGGCCAGCGGCATGGAGAAGGGCATGCGTGACGGCTACGACCGCCTCGAGCGGCTCGTCGCCACGAAGGCCCCGGCATGAGCGTTCAGCCGATGGACTGGACCCTCGAGGTCGTCGTCGTGCCGGTCTCCGACCTGCGTCGCTCGATCGACTTCTACCGCGACCAGGTCGGCTTCCACCTCGACCACGAGACGGACAACGAGCACATGCATGTCGCCCAGCTGACGCCCCCGGGGTCGGGCTGCTCGATCGTCATCGGCAACCTGTCCACTCAGACGACGATGGCACCGGGCTCCCTCCACGGGATCCAGCTCTGCGTCGCCGACGCCGAGGCCGCGCGGACCGAACTCGTCGGGCGTGGGGTCGAGTGCTCCGAGATCCAGGTCATCGACCCGCGGGACGGCGGCACGTTCTTCGGCTTCTCGGACCCGGACGGCAACACCTGGACCGTCCAGCAGCTCAAGGTCCGGGGCGAGACGCCGCTCATCCCACACGAGCACCGGAGCCGTTTCGGCTCCGGGTGACGAGCCCACCGAAAACCACAGTCCAGGAGATGTCATGAGCACTGTGATCATGCACAACGTCGTCTCAGTCGACGGTTTCATCGCAGATGTCGACGATGCGGTCGGGCCGCTGTTCGACTGGTACGGCAACGGCGACGTCCCGCTCACCGAAGGCGGTGAGCTTCGGGTCAGCCGAGTCTCGTACGAGTACGCGCGACCCATCTGGGACGGCATCGGCGCGATGGTGATCGGTCGGCACCTGTTCGATCTCACCAACGGCTGGGAGGGCAAGCCTCCGGCGGGGGAACACGTCGTCGTGGTCTCGCACCGGCCCGCGCCCGTCGGATGGCACCCGGAGGCGTCCTATCACTTCGTCGACGACATCGCGCCCGCCATCGAGCGGGCGAAGCAGCTCGCCGGCGACCGCACGGTCGCGGTCGCGGCCGGTGACGTCGGTGGCCAGGCGCTCGCCCTCGGTCTGGTCGACGAGGTCGCGATGGACGTCGTCCCGGTCGTCTTCGGATCCGGCAAGCGGTTCTTCGGCTCGGTCGCCGGCCAGCACCTCCTGCAGGACCCCCACGTCGTCATCCAGGGCGACAGGGTGCTGCACCTGTGCTACCGCGTCAGCCGGTAGGGACACCGGCGCGACTCATTCGGTAGGCACGTGCCCACTGGGTGGCGGGTTCAGCACCGAGCCCGCCACCCAGCTGCGGAATGCGTCGGCCCCGACGGAAGCGAGCCCTTCGACGCGAAGCCGGCTCAGCGGCATACTGCCTCCATGACTCACGTCGATCAGCAGCGGGTCCTCCGGACCGCCATCCCCGGGCCGAAGTCGGCCGAGATGCACCAGCGCAAGGCGGCGGCCGTGTCGGCCGGGGTGGGCGTGGGCCTGCCGGTCTACGTCGAGCGGGCCGGCGGGGGCATCCTCGTCGACGTCGACGGCAACCAGCTCATCGACTTCGGCTCCGGCATCGCGGTCACCAGCGTCGGCAACGCTGCCCCGCGCGTCGTCGAGCGTGTCCAGCAGCAGGTCGCGGACTTCACCCACACGTGCTTCATGGTGACGCCCTACGAGGAGTACCTCGAAGTCTGCGAGGCCCTGGCCGACCTCACGCCCGGGACCCACGAGAAGCGCTCGGCCCTGTTCAACTCCGGCGCCGAGGCCGTCGAGAACGCCGTGAAGATCGCGCGCAGCTTCACCGGGCGCGATGCCGTCATCGCCTTCGACCACGCGTACCACGGCCGCACCAACCTCACCATGGCCCTCACCGCGAAGAACATGCCGTACAAGCATCGCTTCGGCCCGTTCGCCGGCGAGGTCTACCGCGCTCCGATGAGCTACCCGTTCCGCTGGCCCGGCGGCCCCGCGGACTGCGCGAAGGAGTCGTTCGAGGCGTTCACCTCGATGGTCCACGCGCAGGTCGGCGAGGACAACACCGCCGCGGTCCTCCTCGAGCCGATCCAGGGCGAGGGCGGATTCATCGTCCCCGCACCGGGATTCGTCAAGCAGGTCGCCGACTGGTGCGCGGAGCACGGCATCCTCTTCATCGCCGACGAGGTGCAGACCGGCTTCTGCCGCACCGGTGACTGGTTCGCGAGCGAGCACGAGGACGTCGTGCCCGACCTCATCACGACGGCCAAGGGCATGGCCGGCGGTCTCCCGCTCGCCGGCGTGACCGGACGCGCGGACGTCATGGACTCCATTCACGCCGGTGGTCTCGGCGGGACCTATGGCGGCAACCCGGTCGCGTGCGCCTCCGCCCTCGGCGCCATCGAGACGATGAAGGAGGAGGATCTCTGCGGGCGGGCCCGGGAGATCGAGGCGATCTTCCTGCCGCGGCTGCGGGCGCTCGCCGACCGTTTCCCGCAGATCGGTGACATCCGCGGCCGTGGGGCGATGCTCGCGATCGAGCTCGTCAACGGTGCGGGCGACATCACGCCGAACGCCGCGCTCACGGCCGCGGTCAACAGGGCGTGCCACGCCGAGGGCCTCGTCACGCTCACCTGCGGCACCTACGGCAACGTCTTCCGCTTCCTTCCGCCGCTCGTGGCCGGTGACGAGCTGCTCACGGAGGGGCTCGACATCTTCGAGGCAGCCTTTGCCAAGGCCGCGGGGTAGCCG
>NZ_JAJJPG010000151.1:3413-8015 GCF_032907665.1 Intrasporangium sp. | reverse complement strand
CGGCGGGATGAGTACTCGTAGGAGTACGAGGCGATCCGGTCGGTCGCGGCCAAGCCAGGGGTCGGGTAGGCGACGACCTGACACCGACCGTCGCCAATGCGCTTCGCTCCTCTCACCGAAGACCGTCACCCCGGCCGGATCGGCGAGGCAGGACGCCAGGGGGCTCTCGAGGCATTCGACATCCCTGCTGCGCCGCCACGACTCTCCGCCGGAGCTCCTGCGCCAGCGAGCAGGCCTTGAGTCCTGGACGGAACGCTTGGCGCCGCCGGCCACGCGGGACCCGGGCCGGGGCTGGGAATCAGCTCAGCGGCATACGGCCTGAGTCGGTTTGCCTTCTCTACGGTGGTCACGGTCCGTCCACGACTACATCACAGCCATCCCCGGTCGCGTGCCTGCCGGGCTGCCGCGACGCGGTTGGAGGCTCCGAGCTTGCTCATCGCCTCGGACAGGTAGTTGCGCACCGTGCCCTCGGACAGGTGCAGCTGGCCGGCTATCTCGCCGTTGGACAGCCCGTCGCCGGCCAGACGGAGGACCTGGCGCTCGCGATGGGTCAGCGGGTCTGGCGCGCCCCACGCGTCGGCGGCGAGCTGGGGGTCGATGGCGCGCCCGCCGGCGTGCACGTCGCGGACGGCCTGGGCCAGGGCGCTGGCGGGCGCGTCCTTGAGCAGGTACCCGACGGCACCGGCGTCCAGCGCCCGCCGTAGGTACCCGCTGCGGGCGAACGTGGTCAGGATGACGACGCGGGTCGGCAGGCCGCGTCGTCGGACCTCGGCGGCCACCTCGAGCCCCGTCATCCGGGGCATCTCGATGTCCGTCAGCAGGACGTCGGGCCGCAACGCCTCAACCAGGCGCACGGCGTCCTCGCCATCAGCGGCGGTGCCCGCCACGGTGATGTCGGCCTCCAACCCCAGGAGGGTGCCCAGGGCACCGAGGACCATGAGCTGGTCCTCGGCCAGGACCACGGTGATGGTCATCGCCCACCCCATTCCTCTGCCTGGCGCCCGTCGGTGGCCGTCCCCGCCAGGGGCACCGTCACCTCGACCACCGTCCCGCGTCGGCCATCACGGCCCTTCGCGTCGCGCACCACGACAAGGCCACCAAGGGCGGCGATTCGCTCGCGCATGCCGGTGATCCCGGATCCCGCCAATCCCGCGGAGCCGCGGCCGTCGTCGCTCACCTCGAGGCGAACAGCAGTCCCGACCGTGGCGATGCTGATGGTCGCGCGCTGGGCGCCAGCGTGGCGAACCACGTTGGTCACGGCCTCGCGGAGCGCCATGGCCAGTGCGGACTCGTGCTCAGGGCGCAGATCGGTCGGGTCGGCGTGCACCTCGACGTCGACGCCTGCTGCCTCCAGCGCCACCCGTGCCCCGTCGACCTCGGCGCCGAGACCGCGGGCCCGGTACCCGGCTACCGCAGCCCGCACCTCGCCCAGGGCCTCGCGGCCGATCTGCTCAATGTCGTTGATCTCGGCCGCTGCCCGATCCGGGTCTGCGCGCACGAGTCGTGCGGCCAGCTCGGACTTCAGCACGATGACCGACAAGGTGTGCCCGAGCAGGTCGTGCAGGTCCCGCGCGATCCGCTCCCGTTCGGCGATCGTCGCCAGCCGCTCGATCTCCTCATCGGCACGCAGGAGACGCTGATTCGCCCGGCCGCGCTCCGCGTCGAGGATGCTCGTTGCCCCGACAACCGGGGTGAAGAGCAGTGCGGGGCCGAGCGCGGCCAGCCGCCACGGCAGCGGAATCGGCGAGATCAGGAAGACCAGCCCGACCACTCCTACGAGAGCGGCGACCACCTGTACGGCCCGACGGACGGGGTACAGGCGACTTGCCATGGCCGCTGCGTAGATCGCGAACACGCTGGCCCCACTGTTGACCAGCGAACCCGCGAGGGCCAGGGCGCCAAGGATCGCGATGAGGATGAGGATCTGCCGGTCGTTGCGAGCCCGGAACGACGCTGCGTAGATCGGCAGGAACAGGGCGATCAGCACCGCGACAGCGAGCCAGTCCAAGGCGCCGGTCGAGGGGTTGAACAGGGGCTGGTAGAACAGTGCGCCGAGATAGACCAGCCAGACGTAGCGCATGTCAACGGGCGGGGGACGGCGGGCTCTGGCTCATCAGGTGCGCCTCATCCGTAGGTGCGGCCCTCGTCGCGCCGGAATCCCCACGCGGCAACGGTCAGGAAGAACCCCGTGAACGCTAGCAGCACGACGGCGTGCAGCGCCTGCGATCCACTCTCAGAGGCACCGACGGTGCCCAGGGCGAGTTGAGCGAAGTGATAGGGCGGCAGTGCCGGTGCGATCCCCTGCACGAAGGCGGGCAGTTGGTGGATCGGGATCCACAACCCTGAGGCGAACGCCATCGGTAGGTAGATCAGGTTCAGCATGGCCGGTGCGGAGTTCGGGCCCACGAGGTAGCCGAAGGCCAAGCCCATCGCCGAGAACGGCAGCGCCCCAACCAGGAGCACGAGGCCGAGGCTGATCCACTGGGGGGCGGACATGCTCACACCACCCAGTGTGGCCCCGAGGAAGAACAGCGCGCCGATGATCAGCGCGGAAACCGTCGTGCTCATCACGACCTTGGCCACGAAGTAGGCCTGTGGGGGCATCGGGGAGACGCGCTTGAGTCGCATCCAGCCCTGCCCGCGTTCGACCGCGACCGAGACCCCGAAGCCGAACAGGGCCGCGCCGATCACCCCAAAGGTGCCATAGGTCGCCAGCATGTAGGTGGTCCTGCCGACACCGCCGGTCTCCTCGCCGCCGAACGCCAACCCGAAGAGCACGTAGAACACCACCGGCAGAGCGATCGTGCTCACGGCGAAGATGGGGATGCGGATCAGCTTGAGGAACTCATGTCGCGCCTCGGTGACGTAGATCCTCACCAGAGTCGGCCGGGGCACCCCGGCATCGGTCGTCGCAGGTGTCGCAGGTGTCGCAACGGGTGTGGTCATCGTGCTTCCTCCAGGTCACTGGTCAGGGCGAGGAAGGCCTCCTCGAGGCTTGGTTCGGTGACAGTCACCCCGGTGGCCGAGGGATCCAGGTCGAGCAGCGCGCGCAGGACGGGCTCGGCGGCTCGGGCGTGCAGCTCGAGCCACGGGCCCTCGCGTGATGCGCGAGCCACCCCGGGCCACTCGCTCGCCACGGCCAGGCTCACCGAGGTCTGGGCACGGACCCGTCGCCCAGGCACCCGGGCCTTGACCTCTGCGGGCCTTCCCTGGGCGATCACCACACCGCGGTCGATCACCACGATCCGATCAGCCAGGGCATCGGCTTCCTCGAGGTAATGGGTGGTGAGCACCACGCCACGTCCCGACCCGGACAGCTCGCGCAACGTGGCCCACAGGCCGTGCCGAGCCTCGACGTCCAAACCGGTGGTCGGCTCGTCGAACACGACCAGATCGGGATCGCCCGCCACGGCGAGGCCGAACAGCACGCGACGCTGCTGGCCGCCGGAGAGCTCGCCGAACATGCGGCCCTCGAGCCCGTCGAGGCCCGCCGCGGTGACGACCTGCGCCATCGGCAGGGGAGCGGGGTAGTAGCCCCGGAACTGGGTGAGCAGCTCGCGCACCCGCAGCGTCTGCGGTACGCCCGAGGCCTGGAGCATCACGCCGAGACGCCGCCGCGCCCGCACGTCGCGGGGGTCGAGCCCGAAGAGTCGTGCGCTTCCGGACGTGGGTGCCGTCAGGCCCGTCAGCATCCCGATCGCCGTGGACTTGCCGGCCCCGTTGGGCCCCAGGAGGGCCAGGAGCTCGCCTGAACGCACCTCCAGATCCAGTCCACTGACCGCCTGAACCGTTGTCGAGCCCTTACCGAACTGCTTGGAGGCACCGAGCAGTTCTGCGAGGACCCGGGTGTCGTGGCTGGTGGGTAGGTGAACGGGTAGGGACTGGTGTGTCTGCTGCGTGATCGTCATACCGCAAGGCTCACGCCCGTGGTGCTGAGGCAGTAGTGCCCGGAATCATGACCTCGGCATGACGGATGTCATGCCGAGGTGGCGGTGAACGTCCCGCCGGCCCGCACGATCCTCCGGCGCTGGACCGTTCCGGCGCTGGACCGTTCCGGCGCTGGGCCGTTCACCGGTCGGTCACGTGACCGGCTCGGCCAGCGCGACCATGATGCCCGCGGGCCCGCGGAGGTAGCAGAGCCGGTAGCTGTTCTCGTAGCGCACCAGCTCGCCGACGAGTTCGACTCCATGTCGCTGCAAGCGGTCGAGGATGTCGTCGAGGTTCTCCACGGCGAACATGATGCGATGGCTGCCCAGCGTGTTCGCCGGAGCGCGCGGGTCACCGTCTCGGCTCGACGGCGATTGGTACGTGGTCAGCTCGAGCCGTCCGTGGCCGTCTGGTGTGCGCATCATCGCGATGTCCGTTCGGACTCCTTCGAGCCCAAGGAGGCGATCCACCGCGCTGCCCTCGATCGTCGCCTCGCCTTCCAACTCGAGTCCGAGCTCGGCGAAGAACGCGATTGCGGTCGCGAGGTCGTCGACGACGATGGCGACGTTGTCCATCCGCTGGATCGTCCCGCGCCCCGAGTGGAGGCCCCGCACGTCGGTGTCGTCCATGGTGATCTCCTTTCGGCTGGCCGCCTGGGTTCGGCGCTCCGACTGG
>NZ_JAJJPG010000151.1:0-3313 GCF_032907665.1 Intrasporangium sp. | reverse complement strand
ACACACCCAGCGACGTATGCCGCTGAGCTCGCTTCGCGTGCCAGTGCAGTCGCGTGCCTGGTTGGCGCACAGGCAGTTTGCGCCGTCGAGGGGACTCTCATGGCTGGCCACGTGGCGCCCGGGGGCGCGCGGAGATGCCTGCCACGGCGGTCAGGATCAGGATCGTCCCGGCAATCCCGGTGGGCGGGAGACGCTCACTCAGGAACAGCGCGGCCGATACCGCGGCCGTCACTGGCTCGAGGAGACTGGCGATGACCGCGGTGCTTCCCGGCGTGGTTCGCAGGCCGGCGTAGAGCAGCCCGTAGGCCATCGCCATCGTGAAGACTCCCAGGTAGATGAGCCAGCCGAGGGCGGCTGGGTCGGTGGTGAGGATCGGTCCGGTCGGTCCCGCAAGCACACCGATCGACAGCAGGACCAGGGCGCCGGTTGTCGTCGTTGCAGTGGTCAGGACCAGTGGATCGGCGCGCTGGGCCAGCGTCCGTCCCAGGACGGTGGTGACGGCGTACGTGGTGCCGGACGCCATGGCGAGGAGGATGCCGAGCCCGGACTGTGGTGCCGCAGTGCCTGCGATGTCCGCGAACCCGCTGACCAGGACCAGGCCGGCGAGGGCGGCGATGAGCACCATGACCTTGGGCAGCGGTATGAGCCGTCGCTCTCGGGCAGCGTCACTGATGGAGAGGAGGACCGGGGCCAGCCCGAGCGCGATCGCTGTCGCCACCGTGACCCCGGCGGTGACGACCGCGCCGAAGTAGAAGGCTTGATAGGCGGCGGTTCCGCAACCGACCGCGACGGCATGCACTGGCCGCTCTTTCACCAGTGCGCGGAGTGGCCCCCCGCGGCCCACGACGAGGACGACGACAACAAGAACGATGGCGGCAATGAGCATCCGGTACGCGCTGATGGTGAGTACCGACATCGGCATGATGTCGCGAATGAGCTGCACCGCCAGACCTCCGGTGCCCCAGAGGGCCCCGGCCAGCGAGATCTGAAGCAGACCGATCCGCGCAGAGCGCACGGTCGGTAGGGACGTGCGTGACATGAACTGTGCTCCTGGATGACACCCGGCGAGGGATTCGTCTGGAGCACGCCCTCAGACGGCCTGTCCGTCACAGGCCGTCACGGAAGCGCTCCGGTCAGTCGACCGGAGGCGGCAGTATGCCGAGGAAACGCACGTGAGGAGTCACCACGCAACTGTCGCACGTGGACTCATCCGCCCGCCATCAATTTGCGAGCTGGTCCGATCAGCGAATCGCGGTGGATGACAAACAGGTTGCCCGAGACACTCGGCTCCCGCGATCACATCCGGCCGACTCGACCGCCGCCGCCCGCTGCCCAGCAGCTGCCGTCCGGTGTGCAGTCGAGGGTGTGGAAGCCCGCCGTGTCGAACTGCGTCCATGTGACGCCGCCGTCGTGGCTGACGCTGCTCCCTGCGACGTCGCCGGACTCACCTACGGTGATCACCGTCGACCGCGAGCCGGCCAGCCAGGCCGCGTCCTCACCGAGGTGGGTCAAGTCGCCGCCGTTGGTCCAGCTCCGGGCGTCGGAGGTGTACGCCGAGGCGTCGGTCCCGTCGGCCGGCGCCGCGAAGTCGCCGCCGACGGCGATCCCGTGCCGTGGCGTCCGGAATGCCAGCCCGAAGACCCCGGCGGCCTCACCCGCAGGCAGCGTCGAGTCGGTCGCCTCCCACGTCAGGCCACGGTCAGTGGAGTGGAACACCCGGGCCGACGCCCCACCCGAGCCGAACCAGGCGTCGTGGCCCCGGATCACGAGACAGTCGCCGCTTGCCGAGAAGTTGTATTCGCCGGTCGAGTCGGGCATCCCCTCGGTCGGCAGCACTTCCCAGGTGCGCCCGGAGTCGGAGGTGGCGAGGATCCGGAACTTCCCGTCGACGGGGTCGCTCACAGCCAACCCGCGCTTGCCTCCGGGATAGAAGTCGAGGCAGTTGTAGAACGCGTCCTCCTCGGTGTTGCGGAAGGTCTCGGTCCAACTCGTGCCACCGTCGGTCGTGCGCCAGATCCGGGAGGCCTCGCCCGGACCGATCGACAACACGACGGCGGTGTGCGCGTCGTGCGCCTCGACGTCCCTCAGGGACAGCCCCTCGGTCCCGGGTGGGGTCACGTCCTGCCAGGTCTCCCCGCCATCGGTGGTCCGGTAGACCTTGCCGGCACCGCCGGAGAGGCTGCCGCCACTGATCCAGGCGGTCTTGGCGTCGACGGCGTCGAGACCTCGGAAGCTCTGGTCAGGGTCGATCACCGACTGCTCCCAGGACAGGTCCTCGGCTGACGCGGCCCCGGCAGGAAGCAGGGCCAGTGCGACTGCGACGGCCGTGGCGACGGAGGCGGACAGTTTCCCGAGTCGAGTGCGCATGCGTCGTACCTTGCCGGTTGTGCCGCGGTGGTGTCCAGTGACCCGCGCATCAGATTCGTCGCAGGCAGCACACAGCATCCGAATCAGTCGATCGCAGCCTTCAGGACCCATGAGGTGACACGCTGTCGACCCTCGAGCTCCGCTCGGCCGGTGGACCACAGGAGCACCTGGACCGGGTCACCGTCCGGCGCGTCGGGGAACAGTCGGGCCAGTACCGCGGCGCAGAGGGACTCAGGCGGAAGCCAGCTGACCCCGAGTCCCTGCGCGATGTCATGGGTGTGCACGAGGATCTCGGTGACTCCCATCGCGGCAAAGCCGCTGGGGTCGGTGGTCCCCCAGTGCCACGCGCGAGCGTCCTGCCCGGCGGCGGCCAGGGCATTGCTCAGGAGCCTTCCACAAGCCACGACCACCTGGAGCAGGTCGCGCGGCGGAGTGTCGGTGCGGATGACGAGGTCGAACGGCAGGTAGGCGCTTTCCGGCTGAGCCGCCACCTGCCCCGCATACGCCAGAAGGTCGTGGGCGACATGGGCCGCTGTTGTCCAGCAGCTCCAGTCCAACGACCCGGCGCGGACCTGCCAGTCTCGTGACTCGTACGGGCTCAGGACACGCACCATCTCGATCAAGGCGTGGTCGACGTCGCTGCCGTCCATCGAGCGCATGTGGAGGAGCCTCTCAGGTGCAGGCTCGTCTGCGAAGCCCAGAGCATTCCCGGGCCCGTCAGGTCGTCAGGCTGTGCAGGGTCGTGGGGATCGCGCTGTCCGGGGACGGGCCCCCGAACGACCACCCGGCCAGTGAGCCTCGAGGTGCACTGCGCCACAGCCGACCGGGACGTCACCCGACGAAAGGCTCCGCGGGTGCGGCCACCTCTGGTGAGGCAGCCGCGATCATGCAAGGCTCGGGTGTACTCGAACAACGGAGGCAACAATGAGCGTGTACAAGGTCGTCG
>NZ_JAJJPG010000150.1:5178-8136 GCF_032907665.1 Intrasporangium sp. | reverse complement strand
CGCCGCCTTCGCCCCCCGCGCGGACGCCGCCTTCGCCCCCCGCGCGGCCGCCGGCTTCGCGCTCCGCCCAGCGGCCGGCCTTCCGTCCCTCGCGCCTGTCGTCTTCGCTGCGCGGGCGGCTGGCTTGGCTCGTCCGGTCACGGCCGCACCCCGCCCGGTCTGGCGGGGTGCGCCCTGCGAGCGCCCGGTGGACGACGACGCGGCGTTCACTCCCCGAGTGGGGCGACCGGAGCGATCAGGGGTCCCGGCGCGGCCGGATCCCGATCCTCGAGAGTTCGTCACGGTTCACCTCGTCGGCGTGGGCTGGGTCGGCGGGGCTGGCGTGGAGGGGGTTTCCGTTGGGGTTGCCGCACCCAGTGTCGCCGTTGGCGACGCCGCGGGCGTGGCTCCCGGCGCTGTCGGCGTGGCGGAGGCGGGCTTCTGCGCCTGGGTCGGCTTGGGCTCGGCCTTGGGCGTGGCCTTCGGCTTCGGCTTGGGCTTGGCGACCGGGGTGGGGCTCGTCACGACCGTGAAGGCCTGGGCCGGGCCTGCGGGGTAGGCGGTCCCGGTGACCTTGCCGGACTTCAGGTCGATGTGGCCGCGCTCGTTCGAGCGCACCATGCCGAGCTGGCTCGCCTTCTTGGCCAGGGCGCCGCTCGCGGAGGCCCGGTCGATCTCCTCCTGGAGGTTGCCCGCGGTCTCGGCGAGGACAGCGGACTCGCGCTGGAGCCGGCCGAGCTCGAGCGAGCCCTGGGCGAGCGCGGTGTTGAGCAGGAGCAGGGCGACGAGGCCGGTGACGAGCAGGACGACGCAGATCGACGCGAAGGCGCCGTTGCCCGTCGAGGTGATCCGGGCCGGGATGACCCGCAGCGGTGGCGGGGTGGCGCGCCGCGGTGAACGCGCCGGAGCGCGGAGCGGCCTGGCGGTGGCTGTCGCCTGGCTCATCGGGCGGTTCCCTTCCTGCTGGCGCGCCGGCTCGTGGCGGCGTGCGTCCGTGCTTCGTGTCTCGTGCTCCTGCGGTGGGGGTCACTTCCGCGGTGCGTGTCGCCGCGCGTCCGGTCGTCAGCCGCCCGCTCTCGGGCCGCCTTCGTGACCGCGGTCGTCGCGGAGGTGCCGGTGTCGCGGATCCGCTCGACGGCGCGCAGCTTGGCCGAGGCGGCCCTCGGGTTGGCGAGGACCTCGGCGTCGTCGGGCTCCTCCGCGCCGCGGGTGAGGGCGCGCAGGTAGGGGGCGTGCTCGGGCAGCTCGACGGGCAGGCCCGGCGGCGTGCTCGACGTCGTGCCGGCGGCGAAGGCGCGCTTGGTCAGCCGGTCCTCGAGCGAGTGGAAGGACAGGACGGCCATGCGCCCGCCGACGGCGAGGACGTCGATGGCGGCGTCGACGGCGCGCTCCCAGCCGCCGAGCTCGTCGTTGACCTCGATGCGCAGCGCCTGGAAGGTCCGCTTGGCGGGGTGCCCGCTCTGGCGCTGCGACGTGACGGGGATGACCCGGCGAAGCAGCTCGACGAGCCGCTCCGACGATGTGAAGGGCGCGGCCTCCCGCTCCCGGACGACGGCCCGCGCGATCTTGCGGGCGTAGCGCTCCTCGCCGTAGTCGCGCAGGATCCGGGTCAGCTCGTCGACGGAGTACTCGTTGAGCACGTCTGCCGCCGTCGGTCCGCCGGACTGGTCCATGCGCATGTCGAGCGGCGCGTCGACGCGGTAGGCGAAGCCGCGCTGCTCCTCGTCGAGCTGGAGGGAGCTGACGCCGAGGTCGACGACGATCCCGTCGACGTGCTCGAGCCCGGCGTCGAGGACCACCCGGGCGATCTCGTCGTTCGTCGCGTGCACGGCGGTGAAGCGGTCCCCGAAGCGCGCCAGGCGCCGGCCGGCGAGCGCGAGGGCGTCCCGGTCCCGGTCGATGCCGATGAGCCGGCACTCGGGGAAGCGCTCGAGCACGCCCTCCGCGTGCCCACCCATGCCGAGCGTGGCGTCGACGTGGACGGCGCCCGGGCGCGAGAGGGCGGGGGCGAGCAGGTCGAGGATGCGGTCGCGCAGGATGGGGACGTGGCGCTCGTGCGCGTCTCCGCGGTCGCTCATGCTCCGCCTCCTCTCTCGGCTCCCCGTCGGCGCGGCGAGCGACCGTCGGTTCTTCGTGCTGATGGTGCTGGTGTTGCTGGTGGTGCTGGTGTGACTTGGGTGGCGATGGTCTGGTGCGGGGTGAGAGTGGAGGGGAGCCGACGGTCTGCCTCGTGCTGACCTGAGGGCTGGTCCCCATCCGCGTCCCCGCCCGGGACGGGGGAAGTCGTCCCGGGAGCGGAGCGGCTGGAGGCCGGCGCGCAGGTCGTGCAGGTCAGGATCTGTGGGGGCTGGTCGGGGCACTCGGCAGGAGCACTCAGAGGACTCGCGATCTAGAAGAGTCCCGGGACCACCTCCTCCTCGGTGTCGGCGAAGCTCTGCTCCGTCTCCTCGAGGTAGGTGTTCCACGCCGCGCTGTCCCAGACCTCGAGCCGTGTGCCGGCGCCGATGACGGTGACCTCGCGGCCGAGCCCGGCGTACTGCCGGAGGTTCGCGGGGATGGTGAAGCGACCCTGCTTGTCGGGGACCTCGTCGGAGGCGCCGGAGAGGAACACGCGCATGTAGTTGCGCGCGGTCCTGCTCGTCGTCGGTGCCAGGCGCATCTGGTCGGCCACCTTGACGAACTCGTCCATCGGATAGATGAAGAGGCACCGCTCCTGGCCCCGCGTCACGACCAGCCCCCCGGCCATGCGGTCCCGGTACTTCGCGGGCAGGAAGAGCCGGCCCTTCTCGTCGAGCCGGGGCGTGTGCGTACCAAGAAACACGGCCGCCCACCTCCCCTACCTCGACCCGATCGGCGTCCCCATCGCCTTCCTTGCTGCCCCACGATACTCCACTTTCCTCCACCGTCAACGACGCAATCCCCTGTCCGCGCGTTTCCTTCTCGTGTTTGCGCACGTCAGGACGGTGGAGCGAAGTGGAG
>NZ_JAJJPG010000150.1:2927-5078 GCF_032907665.1 Intrasporangium sp. | reverse complement strand
GGGGCCGACCCGACCCAAGGGCTCCCACAGGGACAGACGGAGGACAGCGTGACGACCGAGACCACCACCGGAGCGGAGACGACAGGCGATCTCGACCTCGTCAGGAAGGTGGCTGACCGGCTCTTCGGGGCGATGACGCGGGTCATCGAGGGCAAGCCGGACGTCGTGCGCACCACGGTGACCGTCCTCTTCGCGAGCGGCCACCTGCTCATCGAGGACGTGCCCGGCGTCGGCAAGACGATGCTGGCCAAGGCCCTCGCCAAGTCGATCGACGCGTCGGTGCGTCGCATCCAGTTCACGCCCGACCTGCTCCCGAGCGACGTCACGGGAGTGAGCATCTTCAACCAGGACGCCCGGCGGTTCGAGTTCCGTCCGGGCGCGATCTTTGCCAACGTCGTCGTCGGCGACGAGATCAACCGCGCCTCGCCCAAGACGCAGTCCGCCCTCCTCGAGTCGATGGAGGAGCGGCAGGTCACCGTGGACGGCGTGACCTACCCGCTGCACGCGCCCTTCATCGTCATGGCGACCCAGAACCCCATCGAGATGGAGGGCACCTATCCCCTCCCCGAGGCCCAGCGCGACCGCTTCATGGCCAGGATCTCGATGGGCTACCCGTCGCCGCGGGCCGAGCTGACCATGCTCGACACCCACAGCGCGCACTCGCCGCTCGACGACCTCACCGCCGTCACCGACGCCGAGACCATCAACCGGGTCGTCGCCGCGGTGACGAAGGTGCACGCGAGCCCGGCCGTGCGGCAGTACGTCGTCGACCTCATCACCCGGTCCCGGTCGACGACGGCGCTGCGCCTCGGCGCCTCTCCCCGCGCCGGGCTGCACCTGCTCCGCGCGTCCCGGGCCCACGCCGCGCTCGAGGGCCGCGACCACGTCATCCCCGACGACGTCCAGGCGCTGGCCGTCTCCGTGCTCTCCCACCGGCTCATCCCCTCGAGCGAGACCCAGCTGGCCCGGCGCACGACCGCCGAGGTCGTCACCGACCTGCTGCGGCAGGTGCCGGTGCCGTCCGGCTCCCACTGAGACCGAGGCACGGATGCGTTCGCTTCGAGGACTGCTGACGACGAGGGGCCGGGCCTTCGTCGGGGCGGGGCTCACCCTCGCGCTCGCGGGCATCATCTTCGGGTTCCGCGACCTCACCCGCTTCGGCGTGCTGCTCGTCGCGCTCCCCTACATCAGCGCCCTGCTCGTGCGCACCCGCAAGGCGCGCATGCGCATCGAGCGGCACATCTCGCCCGACCGGATCACCGTCGGGCAGGACGCGCACGTCGCCCTCGCCTTCGAGAACGTCTCGACGACGACGACGCCGGTCTTCCTCGCCGAGGAGCGGCTCGACTACGTCCTCGGCGACCGGCCGCGTTTCGTCGTCGGGCGCATCCCCTCGGGCCGCGTGCGGATCATCGACTACACGGTCCGCTCGCACCTGCGCGGCCGCCACCACCTCGGTCCGCTCGGCGTCCAGGTGCAGGACCCCTTCGGTCTCGCCACCCGCCACGCGGTGCTCGAGGGGACGGCCGACCTCGTCGTCCTCCCCCAGGTCCACTCCCTCTCCGCGAGCCAGCAGCCGAGCTCCGGGGTCGGGTCCGAGGGCGAGCTCGCGCACCTCATCGCCCTGCACGGCGAGGACGACGTGACGATCCGGGAGTACCGCGACGGCGACGACCTGCGCCGGATCCACTGGCCCGCCACGGCCCGCACCGGCGACCTCATGGTGCGTCAGGAGGACCGGCCCGCGCAGCGGCGCGCCGTCGTCCTGCTCGACCCGCGACCCGAGGCCCACGGTGGCAGCGGCGCCTCCGGCTCCTACGAGTGGGCCGTCTCCGCGTGCGCGTCGATCGCCGCGCACCTCTGCGAGTCCGGCTACGCCGTGCACCTCGTGTGCCCCGAGACCGTCGAGAGCGGGCGGGTCTCCGCGACCCTCCAGATCGACGAGATCCTCGACGTGCTCGCGGTGACCCAGCTGCACGCGAAGTCCACCGACGACCTGCTCCTGCGGGCCGCGCAGGGCCTCGCGGCGACGGGCGGCTTCGTCGTCGCCATCGTCGGCCCCCGTGGCCACGAGGTGACGAGCCGGCTCGCGAGCCTGCGCCAGCCGGGCACGACGGGGCTGGCCTTCGTCCTCGACTCGCGGGCGTTCGG
>NZ_JAJJPG010000150.1:0-2827 GCF_032907665.1 Intrasporangium sp. | reverse complement strand
GGGTGGCGGGCCATCGCCGTCGGTCGCGACGAGGACGTCCCCCACGCGTGGGCCGTGCTCACCGCCGCGACGGTGGGAGGCATGCGATGACGCGCCGACGGTGGCGGATCACCATCCTCGCGGCCCTGGCGACGCTCGCCGCGGTCTACCCGATCACGAGCCTCTTCACGAGCGCGGAGTGGCTGCCGGAGTCGATGTTCGTCATCGGGCTCACGGCCGCCCTGGGGCTGCTGCTGCGCGGCCTGTTCCGGTCCCGGCTGCTCATCCTGCTCATCCAGCTCGTCATCGTCGTCTACGTCGTGCTCGCCCGCTTCACGCGCGAGACCTTCTCGTGGGGCATGCCCACGACGGAGACCATCGAGCTGCTCAACACGCTGGGCCTCGAGGCGCTCGAGACGATCCAGCGGCACTCCGCCCCGGCGCCCCTCACCGACGGTGTCACCTTCTACCTCGTCGGCGCCGTCGCCCTCATCGCCGTCCTCGTCGACGCGATGGCCGCGACCTGGCGTGCGCCGGCTGCGGCGGGGCTGCCCCTGCTGACCGCCTATCTCATCACCGCGGCCAACGGCAACGCCGCCTCGGCCGTGCGCTACTTCGTCGTCCCGGTGGCCCTCTGGCTCGTCATGCTGCACACCACGGCGCGGGCGAACTTCTCCCGCTGGGGGACGACGAGCGCCAGTGACCTCGCCAGCTCCCAGGGCGGTGGCGGCGAAGGCGGGTCGGGCGGCAGGCTCGGCGGCCTGGCCGGGCGCCTCGGCGGCCGGGGTCACAGTCCGTCGGGCAGCTCGGACGACTCGTCGGCGCTGCGGGCGCTCACCGGTGGCGCGGCCCGACTCGGTGCCGTCGCCGTCGTCGCGGCGCTGCTCGTGCCCGCGCTCGTCCCGCACTTCCCGCCGCGCTACCTCACCGACGGCCTCGGCCGCACGACCGGGTCCGGTGGCAACGGGACGGTCGGCTTCAACGACACCGTCGACCTGCGCAACAGCCTGGTGAACTCCGACCAGACCCCGATCCTGCGCTACACGACGACCGGGCCGGCCAACGCGCCGCTCCGCGCCGTGGCCACGTCGTACTACTCCAACGGCGAGTGGCGGGTCGCCGGGCGGTCCGGGCAGGGCCCCGACCGGCCCGTGCCGCTCGAGTCGTCGCCCGACCGCCGCGACTACATCATGACGGTGAGCAACAACATCCTGAAGGCGCCTCGCCTGGCGGCGCCCTTCCCCGTGGTGACTCCGGCGATCAGCGGCACGCCCTTCGCCATCGACCCGATCACGCGGGACATCCGGGTGGAGCGCACGGTCGACAGCTATGAGGTCACCTACGCCCAGCTGAACCCGGTGCCCGAGGACCTGCGCAACGCCGGCGCCCCGCGGTCCCCCGACATCGTCGACGAGGACCTCGCCCTGCCCGACGTCGCCGAGGACCTCATCCGCGACTGGGCCGACGAGGTCACACGGGGTCAGACCAACGCCTACGACAAGGCCGTCGCGATCCAGGCCCATCTGCGCGACACGTCGACCTACCGCTACAGCCTCGACCTCGGCCCGGCCCCGCGGGACGAGGACGGTCGACGGCTCGACCCCATCACCGCGTTCTACGAGACGCGGCTCGGCTACTGCACGCAGTTCGCCACGGCGATGATCATGCTCGCCCGGGCCGAGGGCATCCCCGCCCGGATGGCCATCGGGTTCCTTCCCGGCACCCGCGACAGCAGCGCCTACATCGTCAAGGCCTCCGACGCCCACGCCTGGCCGGAGCTGTACTTCGAGGGCGCCGGCTGGCTGCGCTTCGAGCCGACGGCCACGCGGTCCGGCCCGCCCACCTACTCCCTCAACTCCGAGGTGACGCCCGGTGGCGGCCAGACCGCGGGCGAGACCGAGCCCACCGGGACCGCGACCCCGACGGACCGGCGCCGCGAGCTCGACGAGGGCCAGGAGCTCGGGACCTCCGCGCCGACGTCGTGGTGGGACGAGTGGCTGACCGGCGTCAACCTCGTCGTCCTCATCTCCGTCCTCGTCGTCGTGGTGGGCACCTTCCTCATGCCGGTCACGGCGTGGGTCGTGCGGGCCCTGCGCCGGCGGCGGGCCGCGACGCGGCAGGACCTCGTCGAGATCGAGTGGCAGGCGCTCATGACGCACCTCAGCGACCTCGGCCTGTCCGCCCCGCCGGGAGCGACGCTGCGCACCGCCCGGGAGCGCTACATCACCGACGGCCACCTCGACGGCGAGCACGCCACCGCGATGCGCCGGGTCACCACGACGCTCGAGCGCGCCCGCTACGACCGGCCCGAGCGGACCACACCGGAGCAGACCGAGGAACTGCACCGCGACATCCGCTCGATCCGGCGCGAGGTGTCGAGGACGCGATCCTGGACCACGCGGGCCAAGTCGTTCCTCTGGCCCACGGAGGGCGTCTCGGTGTGGCGCGGGCTGGTGAACCGGGTGAGGCGTCGGCGGCCGGGGTCCTAGCTCGGTGTGCGGCCGAGCAGGGCGGGGACGATCTGCGCGAGGGCTGCGTCGATCTCGTCGGCGCAGCGGCGGGCGGCCTTGGCGCCTCGCCGGTGCGGGTCGCTGACGTCCCACGTCATCGAGTCGGGCTTGCTGACCCGCTGCGCCTCTGCGGTGAGTGCCGGGCCGGTGGGGACGGTTGGGCCTGGCGGTAGCCGGTCGATGGCGTCGGCGAACTGGTGCAGGCCGAGGACCTTCGGGGCGTGGGCCGGAAAGGCGTCGAAGATGCGCATCCTGATGGCGAACTCGAAGGTGAGGACGAGGTCGGCCTCCTCGATGAGGTCCGCGGTGAGGGAGCGGCTCACGTGGCCGTCGGGGTC
>NZ_JAJJPG010000149.1:6308-8160 GCF_032907665.1 Intrasporangium sp. | reverse complement strand
TCGTCGAGGCACTCGACGAGCTCCCGCCGCCGGGCTGGACCGGGCGGGGTGGCGCTCGGCTCACCGACGAGGCCCTGCGACGCCTCCACGGCCTCGGCGACGTGGTGCGACGCCTCCGTCGACTCACCGCGCTGCCGCTCGTCGACCTCATCGGTGAGGCAGAGAGCGCCGTGGGCCTCGACATCGAGGTGCTCTCCCGGCCGGAGCACACCGCGTCGACCGCGCGGGTGCATCTCGAAGCCTTCGCAGACGTCGCTGCCCGCTATGCGGCGAGCTCCGACCGGCCGACACTGTCCGGCTTCCTCAGCTGGCTCGAGGCAGCACGGAGCCAGGAGCGCGGCCTCGACGCCGGTCGGGTGGAGTCCGACACCGACGCGGTCCAGGTGCTCACGGTGCACGCAGCCAAGGGGCTGGAGTGGGACGTCGTCGCCATCCCGTCCCTCGTCGAGGGGGCGTTTCCCGACCACACCTCGACGTCGGTCGCTCCGCTCGAGTCGGTTGGCCCCGACGGGTCTGACAGGTCCATCGGGTCCGCTGGGCCGGGCGCGGCGGACGAGGCCGCCGGCACGGTCGAGTACACCTGCTCGGGAATCCCGAAGGACAAGGGCTGGCTCATCGGGCTCGACTCCCTGCCCTACGACCTGCGTGGCGATCGGCTGGGGCTGCCTCGGCTCGACTGGAGGGGAACCCCCGACCGCAAGTCGCTCGGCGTGGCCATCGAGAGCTTCGCCGAGGAAGGTGGACGGCACGCGATCGCCGAGGAGCGACGCCTCGCCTATGTCGCAATGACCCGGGCGCGCACCGACCTGCTCCTCTCGACCCACCTCTGGGGGACCGGAAAGAAAACCCTCTCCATTCCCTCGCGCTTCCTCCTCGAGATCAAGGACGCCTTTCCCCGGCTCGTGGCCGTCGAGGCATGGCACGCCGCCCCCGCGCCCGTGGAGAAGAACGGCAAGCTCGTCGCGCCGCAGAACCCTTATCTCGCGGAGCCCATCTCGGCGCGCTGGCCGCATGACCCGCTGGGTCATCGGCGTGACGTCCTGGGGTCGCTACCCCGACGGCTGGGTGAGCTCGTGGCTGCGGGTCCGATCGACCTTGCGGGCGACCCGCGCGCCGACGACCTCCGGCTCCTCCTTGCCGAGCAGGCGATGAAGGGCGTCCGGGACGAGCCCGTCGTCGATGTCCCACGCCACCTGTCGGCGTCAGCCGTCGTCGCCCTCGCCCGGGATCCGGAGGCGTTCGCGCTACGGCTTCGCCGACCGATGCCTGAGCCGCCGGCCCCAGCAGCGCGTCAGGGCACGGCCTTCCACGCCTGGATCGAGGAGCACTACTCGCGGGCCGCGATCGTCGACCTCTTCGACCTGCCGGGCAGTGCCGATGACCCCTCCATCGCGGACGACGATCTCGATCGCATGCGGGCCAACTTCCTCGCCAGCGAATGGGCCGAGCGGATGCCCGAGGAGATCGAGCTGTCCATCGAGACGGTGATCGACGGCATCGCGGTGCGCGGTCGGATCGACGCGGTCTTTCCCCGGGACGACGGGGGCTGGACCGTGGTCGACTGGAAGACGGGCACCCAGCCAACTGGCCGTGAGGCCGAGGCTCGCGCGCTCCAGCTCGCCGCATACGCCGTCGCCTTCGCCCGGCTTCGGGGTGTCGAGCCCCACCTCGTGGACGCCGCGTTCTTCTATGCTTCGGAGGGCGTCACGGTGCGACCCGCCATGCCCGACGAGGCCGCTCTCGTCACCATGCTCTCGATGATCCCGGAGTGAAGCAGGCACCACCCGCGCGTCGCCTCAAGGAGCCCCCAGCTCGTCACTCCGATGGACGAGCCGTGCCGTCCTCCCCGTCG
>NZ_JAJJPG010000149.1:0-6208 GCF_032907665.1 Intrasporangium sp. | reverse complement strand
CGCCCTGCCGCGTGACTCCTGGTCCGCCTCGAGCGCTCGCCGCTCGTCCTCGTCGGACACCCGGGCCTCGACGGCCCGGAGCGACTCGGCCGCTGCATCGACGACGTCGAGCGCGCCGGACGCGAGGGCTCGCATGAGCGTCCGCATGGGCGTCATCTCCGCCGCCAGCCGAGCCCGAGCCAGCAGGTTGCCGTCCGGGCGTTCGACCCGCGACTGCGCATACCCCCGCAGAACCGTGTCGAAGGCGTCGGCGGGCGCCAGGCGCAGGAGCTCCGCGAAGTCGTCGGCTGGGTCCCCGACGCGCGACTCCGCCCAACCGAGGACGCCGCGGACCTCGCCTCCGTCCGCCCGGTCGTCGTCCTCGAACGCGACGAGCACGTTGTCTCCCACGAAGGAACCGTGGACGGGCGTGGGGGCAAATCGCCAGAGGGAGATGTCCTCGAGGCGCTGCTCCCACCGAACCAGCAGGTGGGTGGGGACGTGCCCGGTGGCGGCTGCCCGGTCGAGCTCGGAGAGCTGCCGTCGACGGTGGGACTCGGCATCGTAGACAGGCCGCCCGGCCTCCTCGAACAGTGCAAGCTCGAGATTGTGGATGTGCGCCAGCGCGCGCCCGAGGTCAGACGCGATGGTGCCGGGCGGAAGGGCGCCGAAGTCGACGGGCCGCCCGGGGAGTCGCAGGTAGACGATGGCACGGCCCTCCCGCATCGGCACCTCGCCGCGGACCATCGGCATGGCGACGTCGAGTCGCCGCCCGAGCAGCCTGCCGAGGACGGCCACGGCCTCGAGCTCGGCACCCGCCCCCTGGGTCAGCGGGGCCTTGATGACCCAACGCCGGTCCTGGCTGTCCGTCACGAAGGCGACGTCGAACGAGCCTCCGGGCCGCGGGCGAACCCCTTCCACCGACACCGGGTCGAGGCCCGGCACGGCGGCACTGGCGAGTGCAGCCAGAACGAGTGGGGTGCGGGTCACGTTCCCACCGTAAAGTGACGGTGCGGCGGATCGTGGGAGGCTCGGACGCGCGCCCCGGATGCCGGCCGTAGGGTGACGAGGTGGCCCGAAGCGCAGACCTCCTGTCCGACCTCGCCCTCTCCCGGGCGACGCTCGACCGATCCGGGCTCGAGCGTCGGGACGACCGGCTCATCGAGCGGCTGCTGGCCGACCCCGCTACCCGCGTGCTCGAGCTGCGCGGCGACCGGGCACCGGTCCGTCCGGGGCGCCGGCCGGGCTCAGCCGTGACCCACGCCTCGGCGGTCCCTGCGCCGGCCTCAGCGCAGGGCCCGGCACTGCACCTACGCCTCCGATCACCACTGGCGGACGACTCCGCCGGGGTGGTCCTGTTCGCGGGCCGCGATGCGCGGGGGACGGCCCACCTCGGCGTCGCCCTTCCGCGTGATCTGGCGGCGGGTGCGGACCGCGGGCCTGACCTTCCAGGTCAGGACGGCTGGCTGAACCTCCGTCAGGCGGCGGCCGGTCTGGACGACCAGGACGCAGGCCTCTTCACGACGGTGCTCGCGCTCGCGAACTGGCACGCCACCCACACGCACTGCCCGCGCTGCGGCACCCCGACGGTGCCGACGCAGGGTGGCTGGTTGCGTCGCTGCCCCTCGGACGAGAGCGAGCACTACCCTCGCACCGACCCGGCCGTCATCATGGCAGTGGTCGACGCGGACGACCGACTGCTCCTCGGGCGCGGCCCGCTATGGGCGGAGAACCGCTTCTCGGTCCTGGCGGGATTCGTCGAGCCAGGAGAGTCGTTCGAGGCAGCGGTGGCCCGAGAGGTGGCGGAGGAGGTCGGCATCGCGGTCACCGACATTCGCTACCTCGGAAACCAGCCCTGGCCGTTTCCCTCGTCGGTGATGATCGGCTTCACCTCGCGGGCGCTCGACACGCGGCTCGAGATCGATCCCCACGAGTTGGAGGAGGCCCGTTGGGTGACACGCGACGACTACGCCGGTGCGCTCCGCACCGGAGCAATCCGGCCGCCGTTCGGCATCTCCATCGCCAAGCGGATCATCGAGCACTGGCTGGGCCGGACGGTCGAGTCCGTCGTCGGGAGCCGCGAACACTGAGGTGCGCCGTTCCTTCGACGCACGTGGCCACGGGCGTCCGATGCGCCGGCAAACGAGGCGCGAACCGGCTCAGGCGCTGAGCCGCGCCTTGACCTCCGTGAGCGTCGGGTTCGTGGCCGCACTTCCGTCGGGGAACACCACGGTGGGCACGGTGCGGTTGCCGCCATTGACGCGCTCCACGAAGCCGATGTGCTCGGGGTTGGCCTCGAGGTTGATCTCCGTGTAGCGCAGACCCTCACGGTCGAGCTGGCCCTTGAGCCGCACGCAGTACCCGCACCAGTTGGTGGTGAACATCGTGATCGTGCCGGGCTCGGGCTGCAGGGGCGTCGCGTCGGGCATCAGGTCTCCGTGCTGGTGTGGGCTGGTGTCGGGCTTCGGTGCAAGGATGGCTCAAAGGCCTTCCACAGCGCGAACCGCGCGAGGCCCACGATAATTTCCGACCCCACATCGGCACCGCCCCAGGAGTTCCGCTGAGCGTCGCACCACACCCGGATGCCATCCTCGACCGCCTCGATCCCGAGCAGCGCGAGGTTGCATCGGCCGCCCCGGGACCGCTGTGCGTGCTGGCGGGAGCCGGCACCGGCAAGACTCGGGCGATCACGCACCGCATCGCCTATGCGGTCCACGCGGGCGTGCAGCAGCCGCAGCGCGTCCTCGCAGTGACCTTCACCGCCCGAGCAGCGGGCGAGATGCGAACCCGGCTGAGAGGCCTGGGCGTCCACGGTGTGCAGGCACGCACCTTTCACGCAGCGGCCCTGCGACAGCTGCACTATTTCTGGCCGCAGGCCATCGGTGGCGCTGCACCAGAGGTGATGAGCGTCAAGGCGCCAGCCGTCGCCGAGGCGGCCCGACGCCTGCGACTGCAGTTCGACCGGGCGGCCATCCGAGACCTTGCTGCCGAGATCGAGTGGGCCAAGGTCAGCCTCCTGACGCCCGAGTCGTACCCCGCGGCGGCGCGGACGGCTCGCCGTGAGCCACCGGGGGTCGACCTGACGGCCATGGCGCGGCTTCTCGAGTCCTACGAGGAGGTCAAGCAGGCGAGGGGCGTCATCGACTTCGAAGACGTGCTCCTGCTGACCGTCGGCATCCTCGAGGATCGGGATGACGTCGCCCGGACGGTCCGCGGACAGTACCGGCAGTTCGTCGTCGACGAGTACCAGGACGTCAACGCGTTGCAGCAGCGGCTGCTCGACCTCTGGCTGGGGGAGCGCGACGACGTGACCGTCGTGGGCGACCCAGCACAGACCATCTACTCCTTCACCGGTGCCTCACCCCGCCATCTGCTCGGCTTCGCCTCACGCTTTCCCGGGGCGCGCACTGTCCGACTCGTGCGCAACTACCGGTCCTCGCCACAGATCATCCAGCTGGCCAACACCGTGATCGCGGCCGGGCCAACAGCTGCGCGTGGAGGCTCGGTGCGGCTCACTGCCCAGGGACCCGCCGGGCCGACACCGCTGCTCACCACGCATGCCGACGACCCAGCCGAGGCGGCCTTCGTTGCCGACCGCATCCGGGAACTCGTCGACGGAGGGCACCCGGCAGCAGAGATCGCCGTGCTGTTCCGGACCAACGGTCAGTCGGAGGCGTTCGAGGCCGCCCTCGCTTCAGCCGGGGTCCCTTACCTCGTGCGCGGAGGCGAGCGGTTCTTCTCCCGCAAGGAGGTCCGCGATGCGATCCTCCTCTTGCGCGGCGCCGCCCGCAGCGACGACGGGAGCAAGCCGCTCGGCGACGTCACGCGCGACGTCATCACGGGAGCGGGTTGGTCCCCGGAGGCTCCCTCGAGCGGGGGAGCCACACGAGAGCGCTGGGAGTCGTTGGCCGCCCTCGCGGCCCTGGCCGACGACCTGGCCGTGTCGGCTCCCGAGGCGAGACTGCCCGAGCTCGTGGGTGAGCTCGACCGGCGCGCCGCGGAGCAGCATGCGCCGGCGGTCCAGGGCGTCACCCTCGCCAGCCTGCACGCCGCGAAGGGCCTGGAGTGGGACGCCGTCTTCCTCGTCGGGGTCTCCGACGGGCTCATCCCGATCTCGCTCGCAGACGGGCCCGAGGCGCTCGAGGAGGAGCGCCGGCTGCTCTATGTCGGCCTGACCAGGGCCCGGCGGCAGCTGCACCTGTCGTGGTCGGCCGCACGCCATCCCGGGGGTCGGGCCAGCCGACGGGTGTCGAGGTTCCTCGCCCCGGCCGATGGCATCCTCGGCGGTGGCGCGCGCCCGGCTGGCCCCACCTCCAGTCGCCGGCGTGCGACGCCCAGGGTGGCAGCACCGGCGCACTGCCGTGGATGCGGTACCGAGCTGACGACCGCAGGTCAGCGCAAGACCGGGCGGTGCGGAGACTGTCCGCCCGACTACGACGAGGCCCTCTTCGAGCGGCTCCGTCAGTGGCGTCTGGGCGTCGCCAAGGCAGCAGGCGTGCCGGCATTCGTCGTGTTCACTGATGCGACGCTGACAGCCATCGCCGAGTGCGAGCCATCGGACCAGGCTGCGCTCGCGACGATCAGCGGAGTGGGGGCGCGCAAGCTCGAGCAGTACGGCACCGACATCCTCGCGGTCCTGGGGGGGTCAGACCCCCTTCAGCTGCTCGAAAAGCACTCAGCCACAGACGAATCGCCCGAAATGTGAGTCTGCCCGAGAAAATCCTTCGAAATCCTCGATAAATAAGTTGTGGCCCCCGCAGGCCCTGCGTAACCTTGACGCAGTCAAGCCCAGTGGCTCAGGTGGCCGGCTGGGAACCGCGAGTGTAGTGAGGAGGTTGGCCCGATGAGGAACATCACCATGACGATGAACGCAGCGTCCTGCGTCGCTTCTGCGCGTCTGCGCCAGGCCAGCATCCTTCTCGCGACCAACCGTGTCGGGGACCAGGGGACAGGTGTGTCCATCGTCGCCCCGATCGGCGTGCGCGTCGCTGACCGCGCTTTCACGGGACACGTCCCCTTCGCCGCCGTCGACCACCTCGCCACCAACAAGACACCCGATGTCGCTCGCTCCCGCTCTGGGAGGCCACCGGTCTGAGTTAGACCACAGCCTCACCTCCAGGCCGCGAACCCGACATCACCGGGTCCGCGGCCTTCGTGTGTTCCACCCTTCACCGAATGCCGCTCCACCCTCACCCTCCACCAGATCAGCACCCACCCGGTGCCAGACAGATACGGGACCAACCATGACTCCCCGGATGCAGAGCAGCAGGACCGAAGCCCGCACCTGCGGTGCAGGACTCCGATCCAGGACCGACACGAGTGAGCAGGCTCGCCGCACCACCGGCGCGCCGGAGACGGAGGTGAGAACGATGCAGCTGAGCGAATTGCTCGACCTCGGCACCGAGGCTGAGGAGATCGGCGAGACCATCCCCTGCCGCGACTACGACGCCGAGCTCTGGTTCGCCGAGCGACCCGAGGACGTCGAGTTCGCCAAGACCCTGTGCGGGCTCTGCCCCGCGCGCATCCAGTGCCTCGCCGGCGCGCTCGAGCGCCAGGAGCCCTGGGGGGTCTGGGGCGGCCAGCTCCTCGTCCAGGGAGCGGTGGTTCCGCGCAAGCGGCCCCGTGGCCGTCCCCGCAAGCACCCGGTTGCTGCGTGAGCCGAGCGGAGCCCCGATGGTTCGCCGGACCACGCCTCGTGACAGGGCACGACCGACCACCCCACCGACCAACAGAGACTCATCAACAACCCGACCAGGAGGTCGTCATGGAGAACTTGGAGCTCCTGGCTCGCGACCGGATCCGCGATCGTGTTCAGCGAGAGGACCGCAGTGGCACGCGCCGCAGCGCCCGGCTGATCTCGTTGGAGATCCGTGCGAGCCGACGCCATCACCAGCGGTGAGGCGTGAACCAGCCGGGAGCCTGATCACCGGCTGCAGCACAGGACAACTGAACGCACGTGAGCGAGCCGCGGGTGACGCGCACGTCACCCGCGGTTTCGCGTCCGCCGGGTCTGTGGGGCTCGCTCGCTCGCCGGTGAACCGCTCGAAGGGGCCACAGGTCGGTGATACGAGCCGGCGAAGGGTAGGGGGTACAACACGGCCCACGAGCAAGCCAGCTGCATCACGCACACGAACCACGCCGAGCACACGCCGCCAGCACCGATATCACGGGACTGCATCGTTCCGTCCGACACGCACAGACAGCGTCCCACGGATGTCACCGCGCAGGC
>NZ_JAJJPG010000148.1:0-8188 GCF_032907665.1 Intrasporangium sp. | reverse complement strand
CCCCGCGCCGGCGCCGATCTCGAGGAGCCGCATGCCGGGCCCGGCGACGCCGGCGGACTCGAGCGCGTCGAAGACCGCGCGCGAGGGTAGGGCGGTCGCGCTGCCGCGTAGTCCTCTGCGATCTCGTCGAAGTGCCACCAAGGTCTGGGTTCCAGACGAGGCTCAGTGGCTCCGCCCTCCCGGGCGTGCAGTTCTCACTCTCGGCCGCAAACCGCTGCAGCGCAGTGTCGGTGGGCTGCCCTAGGGTCCCCGCAGGGGCACCGACAGTTGGGAGCACGATGGAGCTGAGCGCTGCACTGAAGCTGGGCCGAGAGCTCATGGCCGTCCACGGACTGGGCGACTGGGTCCTGGGTCTCGACCGGGCCAGGACGAGAGCGGGTGTCTGCCGGCCGGCCAGACGCGAGATCACACTGAGTGCCCACCTCACCCGGCTGCACCCCGAGCCAGAGGTGCGCGACACGATCCTGCACGAGATCGCGCATGCCCTGGTCGGTCCCGGCCATGGGCACGACGCGGTCTGGCGGGCGAAGGCTCTCGAGATCGGGTGCTCCGCGCAACGGTGCTCGTCACCGGGAGCGCCGAGTGTCGCCGGTGACTGGGTGGGCACCTGCGCCCGGGGCCATTCGGCGACCCGGCACCGCGTGCCGACCCGGGTGGTCATCTGCGCGCGGTGTCCCGGTCCCGATCCGGCGCGGGTCCTCGACTGGACGTTTCGGGGGCAGCGCGTGCCGATGCACCCCAACTACACGGCAGAGCTCGATGCCCTGCTCCTTGGGCTCCCCCAGCTCGCACCCGGGCGACTGCGGCCAGGCGCCGTGGTCCGGATCGCCGCGCCCGGCCAGTTCGACGGCACTGTGGGCCGCATCGTCACGCGGGGCCGCACCCGCTATCGCGTGCGGGTGCCCGACGGTGTCCTGTCGGTGCCGTTCGCCTGGGTCGAGAAGGCCGGATGAGTCACCCGGGATGACCTAGCGCGCGGCGGGCTGCGGCCACCAGTTCGGCCGGCTGCCGCGCGACGGCGCACGTGTGCGCGTCCGGCCGGACGAGCCACACGTCAGCGGGGCGCGCCTTGAGGGACTCGAGGAGTATGCCGCTGGGCTCGATCTCGTCGAGGGCGACCACGGCGTGCGGCGCGGGTCCGGCGCCCTCGCGCAACGCCTCGCGGACAGCGGCGAGGTCGGCCTCCGGGCCGGCCAGCGCCAGCAGCCCGGCGCGAGCGAGCTGTCGCACGTGGGTGATCTCCGGTCGACCGCGCACCTCCACGGGGGCGTCGGGCAGGATCACGCCCGGCACGGGCTCGGGTGGTGCGCCGCGCGGCGGCCGCCCGGTCCAGGGCCGGTCATCGGCTCGGGTCGTCAGAGGCGAGTCGACGTACCAGTACGGCTCGGCGAGCCGGCCCGAGTCCACCCGCGTTCGCGCCGTCGTGTCGCTCCGGGCGGCCTCGAGGAGCTCGGCCCGACGCGCGGCCGCCTCCGGAGAGTGCGGCACGAGGAAGTCCATCGTGGCCGTGGTGACGGCGAGGTTCTCGACCGCCGCGGCCCGACGCTCGGTCTCGTAGGTCTCGAGCAGGCCGGGCCCCGCCCAGCCGCGGAGGGTCCACGCGATCTTCCACGCGGCGTTCTCGACGTCCGGGACCCCGGAGTTGAGGCCGCGCGCACCGAACGGTGCGACGAGGTGGGCGAGGTCTCCCGCAAGGAGCACGCGGCCCACACTGAAGCGTGAAGCGATCCGTGCGTGGAATCGGTAGACCGAGGACCAGTCGACCCGGTAGTCCGTGTCGCCGACGATCTGGCGGATGCGCGCGTCGAGCCGGCCTGAGGCTCGCTCGGCCTCGAGGTCGAAGTCCGGCTCGACCTGCCAGTCGATCCGGTAGAGGCCGAGGGGGCACGGGTGGATGAGCACCTGCCGGCCCGGGTTCCACGTCGGGTCGAAGTAGAACCGGCGCTCCTGCTCCCAGCCGGGCAGGGTGGCCTCGATGTCGCAGATGAGGAAGGCGTCGTCGAAGGAGGTCCCCTCGAAGTCGACGTCGAGCATCGCCCGCACGTCCGAGGCCCGGGAGCCGGCGCTGGCGATCGCGTAGTCACCCGTGAGGTCGACGTCCCCGTCGGGTGTCTCGCAGCGGACGGTGACGGACGTCGACGACTGGGAGATCGCGGTGACCCGGTGCGACCAGCGCACGTCGATGAGCGGCTGGCGGGCGATCGCGTCGTCGAGGACCTCCTCGGTTCGGGCCTGGGAGATGTTGACGAAGGGCGGGAAGGGTGAGCGGCCCGCGTCGCTCAGCTCGACGACGAAGAGCTCCTGGTCCTGGTAGAAGGTCCGAGCCCGGGACCAGGTCAGGCCCTCGTCGGCGATGGCGCCGGCCCCGAGCTCGGACCAGAAGTCGAGCACGTCGCGCTGCTGGCAGATGGCCTTCGACCCGATGGGGTCACGTTCGGGCCGTTGGTCGAGGAGCACGACGGGGATGTCCCACCGGGCGAGGGCCAGGGCTGCGGTCTGGCCGACGGGACCAGCCCCGAGAACGAGAACGGTCATCGCTGCAGCTGGTCCCATACCTCGCGGTCCCGCTCCGCCGTCCAGATGACGGGGCGCTCGATCCCGTTGAGCTCGTCCCAGAAGCGGGACACGTCGAAGGGCAACGAGTGCTCGAAGATCGGCCACCGGCCGTATTCCTCGACGAGGGCGGCGTGAGCCGCGTCGAAGGCGTCCTTGAGCGAGCCACGCTGCCGGTGCACGGCCGTCACCTGGGCCATGAGCACCTCGAGGAAGTGACGGGTCTGGGCGATGGCGGCATCGACGGCCTCGCGCCCCTGCGCGACCGCACCGCGCCCGCCGACGATCGACTCGGCCCGGAAGGATGCGACCGCATCGAGCGTCCTTGTCGCCCAGTCGCGGTGGTAGGCGTCGCCGGTGTAAAGGGCTGCCTGCGACTCGACGAGGTCGCCGGCGAAGAGCACGCCCTGCTTGGGCACCCAAGCGACGACGTCGCCCTCGGTGTGGCCGCGGCCGCACCAGCGCAGGATGAGGTCACCGCGGTCACCGCCGAGCGGGATCCACAGCTCGTCGGCGAAGGTGATCGTCGGATGGGTGAGTCCAGGGATCTCCTCTGGTTGCTTGAACAGCCTTGGCATCCGGCCGAACTCGCTCTTCCAGTCCTGCTCGCCGCGCTCGTCGATGAGCCGCCGGGTCGACTCATGGGCGATGATCTCCTCGGCGCCGTAGGCGCTCGCGCCCAGGACTCGAACCGCGTGGTAGTGGGACAGGACGACATGGCGCACGGGCTTGTCGGTGTGCTCGCGCAGCTTGGCGAGCCAGTCCCGGGCCGCGGCCGGGGTCGCCCTGACGTCGAAGCAGACGACGAAGTCCTCCCCCTCGATCGCCCCGACATTGGGATCCCCCTCGGCTGTCAAGGCGTAGACGCCCTCACCGAGGATCTCGACGGTCTCGACCTTCTCCTCGAGGTCCGCGGACGAGGCGAACGGCTTGCTCTGGGGCTCGGTCACTGCTGCTCCTTGGTCTTCGGCTCGATGACATCGAGGATCGCGCTCGAGGACGTCGTGCCCCCTCCGAGGTAGGCGCGCCGCACGCGGTCGTCCTTCGCGAGCTCGGCAGGGGTCCCTTCCGCGACGACCTCCCCCCGGTCCATGACGACGACGCGATCAGCGACGAGGAACGCTGCCCTGACGTTCTGCTCCACGAGCAGCACGGCGAGGCCGCGGTCATCGCGAAGGTGGGCGAGGGCCGCGACGATCTCGCCCACGACCTTCGGTGCGAGCCCGAGACTCGGCTCGTCGAGGACGATGACCGACGGCTCCGCCATGAGCGCCCGCGCCATGGCGAGCATCTGCTGCTCGCCCCCGGACAGGGCGCCGGCCGGGAGGGTGATCCGGTCCGCCAGGCGCGGGAAGAGCTCGAGAGCGGCAGCCCGCCGAGCGGCATACCCCTTGTCCCTCATCCGCACCCACCCGCCGAGGGCGAGGTTGTCCTCGACGGTGAGTGACGGGAAGACGAGGCGGTTCTCCGGCACGTGCGTCAGCCCGCGGGCGGCGATCTGCTCGGCGCCGAGCCGCGTGACGTCCGCACCGTTGAGGGTCACCGTGCCGGCTGTCGGCCGGAGCAGCCCGGAGACCGATCGGAGCAGCGTCGACTTGCCGGCGCCGTTGGCGCCCACCACCGCGACGAGCTCGCCCCGGTGGACCGTGATGTCGACGTCGTGGAGCACCTGGAGCCGGTCGTATGCCGCTCGCAGGCCCTCGACGCGAAGGCCGGCCTCTGCCGTCGCCGGGGTGGACGCCGGGGTGGACGCTGCCGCGCTCATGCCTTCACCTCCCCTTCGACGCGTGCCGCCGCCTCGCGGACGAGGCTCTCGTCCTCATCGGCGACGCCGAGGTAGGCGGCGATGACGGCGGGGTCGTTGCGGATCTCCTCGGGCTCACCGATGGCGATGAGCTGACCGTCATCGAGGACGGCGACCCGGTCGGCGAGGGCAAGGACCGCCTCGACGTCGTGCTCGACGATGAGGACGGCGACCCCGGCGCGGCTCGCCTCGCGCAGCAGCCGCGACAGGCTGGTGCGCTCGGGGCCGGAGAGCCCGGCCATCGGCTCGTCGAGCATGACGAGCGCGGGGCCGAGGGCGAGCGCCCGTGCGATCTCGACCTGCCGCTGCATGCCGAAGGGCAGGTCGGTGACGGGCCGGTCGGCGTGATCGCTCAGCCCGAGGGCCTCCAGCGCCTCCCGCGCGGCTGCGTCGATGCCGCGCTCCTCGGCGCGCGCGAGCCCGGCCATGCCACGCACCAGCCCGGCCCGGCTGCGCAGGTGTCGGGCGACCTTGACGTTGCCGAGCACGGTCGCGCTGCCGAAGACCTGGAGGTTCTGGAAGGTCCGTGTGGCGCCGAGGGACGCCGCCACGTGCGGTCGCTGGCCCTGGACCTCGCGGCCCCGGAAGGTGACCGTGCCCGCCGTCGGTGGCAGCACGCCGCTGATCATGTTGAACGCGGTGGTCTTGCCAGCCCCGTTGGGCCCGATGAGGGCGACGATCTCACCGGCGGCAACCTCGAGGTCCACGCTGTCGAGGGCGGTGACGCCGCCGTAGCGCTTCGTCAGGTCGCGCACGACGAGCAGCGACGCCCCCCGCTCGGGGAGCTCCGCGCCCTCGAGCAGCTGGGTCAAGGCCGCCGGCGCCGGCTGCACCGGCGACGCGGCCGGCTCTTCGGGGCCACTCGACTCGGCACCGGTCGAGGCAGCTGGCTGGGCACCTGCCGCCGGTTCGCCCGGCTGCGCCCGGTGCGCCGGCTGCTCGGCACGGCTGTGCCTGGTCCGTGCCGTCAGTGCCCCCGTCGCCGTGTGCCACAGCTGGGCGAGGCCGCCGGGCACGAGGACGATGACGAGGACCAGCGCGACGCCGAAGGCGATGAGCTGCACCTCGCCGCTCGCGCCGGGGATGACGGCGGCGATGAGGTCTCGGGCCCCTTCGTCCATGGCGCTGACGGCGATGGCGCCGGTGAGGGCGCCCCACACGGTGCCGAGTCCACCGAGCACGACCATGAGGAGCAGCTCGACGCTGAGCTCGAAACCCGCCGCCTCCGGCGAGACGACGGCGAGCCAGTGGGCGTAGAACACGCCGGCGAGGCCCGCATACCCGGCAGCGAGGACGAAGACCCGCAGTCGCAGCGCGAAGGTGTCGACGCCGAGGCACTCGGCGGCGACCTCGGAGTCGTTGACGGCGCCGAGGGCGCGACCCGTCCGGCTCCGGACGAGGTTCGTGGCCAGCAGCATGCCGATGACGACGAACGGCGACAGGAGCCAGAAGTACTCCTGCGCGGAGTCGTAGAGGCGCCCGCCGAAGTCCGGCTTGGGAATGCCGTAGAGCCCCGACGTGCCCCCGGTGATCTCGAGCTCACGGACGACGACGGTGACGATGATCCCGAGACCGAGGGTGGCCAGGGCGAGGAAGTGCCCGCGCAGTCGCAGCAGGGGCAGCCCGACGAGCAGGGCGACGAACATCGCGGCGAGCGTCGAGACCACGGCTGCCGGCCACATCGGCCAGTCGGCCTTGGTCACGAGGAGTGCCTGCGTGTAGCCGCCCACGGCGAAGAAGGCGGCATGGCCGAGGCTGACCTGGCCGGCGAGGCCCATGAGCAGGGACAGCCCGATCGCGGCGAGACCGTAGATCAGCGCGTAGACGCCCACGTTGACGACCGACGTCGATGCGACGAGCGGGAAGACGATGAGCGCGACGGACAGGATGACGAAGGGGAGCCAGCGGCGCCAGCGTGAGGAACGCAGCGGCATACGGCTCGATGTGACGGGGCCGGTCGCGGTGGTCACACGCGCACCCCGCTCGCCTTGAGGGCCAGGCCCTGGGGTCGGATCAACAGCACGAGGACGAGGACCACGAACGCGACCGCGTCGCGGTAGCCGGACGCGCCGTATCCGGCCACGAGGTTCTCGAGCACTCCGAGCAGGAGCCCGCCGAGCATCGCGACGCGGAAGGACACGAGCCCCCCGAGGGTGGCGGCGACGAAGCCCTTGAGGCCGAGCGTCAGGCCGGACGTCCACGACGCGAGGTAGATCGGTGCCCCGACGACACCCGCCGTCGCGCCGACGAGCCCGGCGATCGCGAAGGCGACCATCGTCGCCGTCCGCGGCGAGATGCCGACGAGTCGGGCCGCGGTCGGCTGCTCCGCACAGGCGCGAAGAGCCTTGCCGTGGAGGGTGTGCTCATAGAAGCGCACGACGAGGAAGCCGAGGACGGCAGCGGTGCCCAGGACCCAGAGCTCCTGGGAGCGGATGCTCACCCCGCCGATGGTGACGTCCGAGCCCGGGAAGGTCTCGAGGCGCTGGGACTCGGGGCCCCAGATGAGCAGCATCGTCGCCTTCACCGCGGTGGAGACGCCGAGCGTGAGGATGATCGACAGCAGCGGCGTCATCTTCTTGATCGGCGCGATCGTCAGCCGCTCGAGCGCCACGGCCACGAGGATGACGAGCGGGATCGCGACGAACACGGCGACGAGCAGCGGCAAGCCGGCGCCCACGGCACTGAAGGCCGTGAGCCCGGCGAGCGCTGCGTACTCCCCCTGGACCAGGTTGACGATCTCGCGGACGGAGAAGATGGCGACGAAGCCGAGGGCGACGAGGCCGTACACCGCCCCCTGGGCCAGGCCCGAGAAGACGAGCTGGAGGAAGTCGCTCATCAGCTGTTGTCTGCCACCGACCAGGTCTGGTCCTTGATCTCGACCATCACGAGCGCGTCCTTGGTCAGGCCGGAGTGGTCCTCGGGCGTCATCGTGAAGACGCCACTGACCCCGGGCCAGTTGGAGATCTGCTCGATCGCGTCGCGCAGCTTGGCCTTGTCGGTGCCGGCCGTCTTCAGCGCCTCGACCGCGATCATGAAGCCGTCGTAGGCGTGCCCGGCGAAGGTCGACGGGTTCTGGCCGTACTTCGCCTTGAAGTCGGCGATGAACTTCGTGACGACGGGCTTCTGTGGGTCGTTGTCCGCGAGCTGGTCTGCCACGAGCATGCGCCCGAGCGGAGCGAGCAGGCCGTTGGCGGAGTCACCTGCGGTGTCGAGGAAGGCCTGGTTGCCGATGCCGTGCGACTGGTAGACCGGCGCGGTGAGACCGAGCTGGCGGTAGGCCTTCTGGGCCAGGCCGGCGGCCGGCGGGATGCCCCAGATGAGGACGGCGTCGGGCTGGGCGTCGCGGATCTTGACCATCTGGGCGGTGAAGTCCGTGGCGTCGGGCGCGAACTTCTCGACGGGCCCGACGGTGATGCCCGCGGACTGGCCGATCTCGCCGAGCATCTCGGCGACGCCCTCGCCGAAGCCCGAGGCGTCCCGGGCGAGCGCGATCTTCTTGTAGCCCTTGGCCGACATGTCGTCGACGAGCTTCTCGAGGACGACGCGGTCGTTCTGGGCGGTCTTGAAGACCCACGTGCTGTCATCGACGATCTTCTGGTTCGCCGCGAGCGAGATCATCGGGATCTCGGCCTGCTCGGCGATCGGGCGCATGGCCAGGCTCGGGCCGGTGCGCGAGGCGCCGAGGATGAGGTCGACCTGCTCGCTCGAGATGAGACCGTTGACGGCCTTGGCCGCGCCGTCCTCGGTGGACTGGTTGTCCTCGATGATCAGCTCGATCTCGCGACCGTTGACGCCGCCGTCGGCGTTGACCTGCTCGGCGAGCATCTCGAG
>NZ_JAJJPG010000147.1:0-8255 GCF_032907665.1 Intrasporangium sp. | reverse complement strand
TGAGCTCGACCCGCGCCCAAGGTGACCGGTCCGTTGAGCACCGCCAGGAGTGCGTGCGGAGGCGTGTCATCGGAGCGGACTCGCCGTACACCAGACCGGGCACAACTCCGGCGTCGTGCATGCCGGGCTCTACTACCAGCCGGGCAGCCTCAAGGGGCGGCTGTGCACGCGCGGACACGGCCTGCTGCGTGACCTCTGCGCCGGGGCCACCGTCTCGTGGCCCGGCTTTTGGCAGCTGGCGAGGGTCCACTGGCGCACGGGTGCCACGGAGCTGGCTGGCTCGATGTCGACGCGGGCCTATATGAAGGTGGCCCAGCGCTATGTGCCGGACATCGGCGCGGCCGACGTCGTCCGCAACGGCATCGGGGTTCGGGCTCAGGCGGTCGAGCGCGACGGCACGCTCGTCGACGACTTCCGGATCACCCACGGCGACGGGGTGACGAGCATCCGCAACGCGCCCTCCCCGGCCGCGACGTCCAGCCTGGCGATCGCCGAGTTCGTCGTGGACGAGATCGAGCGGCAGGCATAGACAGAGGGACCAGCTCAACTGGCGCCGGCCGCGTCCACGAGACCCAACGGATAAGCGGTTGCCGGTCCCGTGTCGTGCGGGGCATCGTCGAGGGATGGCCACCGCGGTGACGAGATGATGACGAGAGCGGCAGGACCGTCCGACGCGGACGTCGTCGGTCGGCTCCTTCAGGACTTCAACGACGAGTTCGACACGGCTGGACCAGACGCGCAGACCTTCGCGCGCCGCTTCCGGACGTTGCTCGACCGAGATGACGTGCTCGTGCTGCTCGCCGAGGACGACGGGGACCAGCGCGAGGCGGTGGGGCTCGCCTTCCTCACCCTGCGGCCGACGCCCTACTACGACGGCCTGTTGGCGCAGCTCGAGGAGCTCTACGTGCGGCCCGACCTGCGCGACCAGGGGATCGGCACGGCGCTGCTCCTCGAGTCGATCCGCATTGCCTCGGAGCGCGGCACGTGCGAGGTGCACATCAACGTCGACGAGGTGGACACGGACACACGGCGCTTCTACGAGCGGCACGGCTTCACCAACATCCAGCCCGGCGCGGACTACCGGATGCTCTGCTACCTGCGCGAGCTCTGAGGCCGTCCCGGGCTCCGGACCTCCGCGCCACGGCGTGGGCGTCATGAGAGTGTGGCCCCGTCGCCCTGCTAGGCGTCGACGGATGGACCTTCCATGCCCCGATCCGGAACGGGGCCACGGTGCACGTCACGGAGCAGATCACGGGCACCCGGCCTACGTCGGCCGGGACGCGGGCGTTCTCTCCCAGGGCTTCACCCTGACCAACCAGGACGGCATCGCCGTCCAGTCGGGCGCCATCGGGCTCATGGTGGGCAGCCGACCGAGCCCTGCGTCCACGGACTGATTCAGCCCCTCCTCGGACCGTCGAGCACGCAGTTGCTCACATGACGCCGTTGACGCTCACTCCTCGGCTCGGTTCGGAGAGGTTTGTGTCCGATTCATGCCAGATACATTGACTCGTCCTACTTCGGGTAAGGATCCTCGTTCGTGCGACGGGTCGGCGAAGATCCACTCCGGTCCTCGCAGGAAGAGGACCGACGCGGTCCTGACGTGTGCGAGACGAGAGGGATACAACAGATGAGGCGTATCGGCGCATGGTTTGGTGCGGCAGCGTCCGCAGCCATGGTGATGGTCAGCATGGCTGCGGGCCCAGCACAGGCGGGCTACGAGTCCGACAATGACTACTGGACGGGTCACGGCAACGCCTACACGTACGTGAGGGGTTACACGGCGTGTGGTAGCGGATGGAAGGCATGGTGCAAGGTCTACAACGTCTCCAACTACTCCCGTGACTACGGCGCCACGTACACCCGGGTTGCAGGCAACATCGACCTGTCCGCAGGGAGCGGGAGCCTGACGCTCGGATGGCCCCCCAGCATCAGCTGGACGAGCTCCGGCTATCAGTGCAACTTCAGCGACGTGCGCCACGCCAGCACCTGGGCCAAGCGATACCACGACGGCACAGCCTGCCGGGTCGAGTCGATCTGGTGGACGTCGATGGATGACATGGCCACGACGGGTGTGCACTGGAAGGGCAGCTACTCCAAGTCGCACACCGCCTGGACCTCCATCTGAGCTGGATGACCGCTGAGGAGGGGCTGGCGGCCTGCTGGCCCCTCCTCAGTCCTCGAACCGGGAGAGACATTGACGCGTATCGCCATCGCGCTGACGGCCGCCGTGCTGGTCCTGTCCATGAGTGCCTGTACGTCACCCGAGGGAGCGCGGACGGCTGCGCCGGGACAGACTGAGTCGGTGCCCTCGGTCGAGCCGCAGCCTGACGAGACGCTGGCCGCACAGTGGGGGCCCGCGCAGGTGGAAGCCGACCACACCGGCGGCCGCACCTTCCGCGTCACGGACTCCGGCCAACCCTTCGACTTCATGATGTCGGTCGCCGCCCTCGCCGCGCTCGGTCCCGAGGTGTCCGGCGTCCTGACTGACCTCGACTACGACCACAACTCCGGGGTCTGGGAGCGATTCATCACGACCCAGGCTCTCAGGAAACTCGACGGGCCCACAGCCGCAACCAGCGTCGCCTCACTCGGCATCATCCAACGCAACTCCGGCGGCGCCTTCCTCTCTCCAGAGCAGGTCCGGATCGTCGAGGACTACCTGTCCTGGGCCGCGGGCCAGCAGGGCTACATCGACAACGAGGTGGTCGCCGCGAACCTGGCGCTCGCAGCGACACAGTTCGACCACGAAGTCGCCGCACTCGTGAAGCACCCAGATCTCTCCCGGGTCAAGGCGCCACAGGGCGTGTGCGGCCCCGAGACGTGGGCCGAGCTCCCATGGGAGGTGGCCGCCCACTTCATGGTCCGCGGCACCGACGCGTGCACGATTGCAGAGGTGACCACGGCCTGGAACCGTCTCGCCGACACGGTCGATGAGCGGATCCGGGCCTCGGCCGATGAGGCCGACAGGGTGCACCTCGTCGAGATGATCGGCCTTCTGAACGTCGTCCGCGATGGGTCGGCCACCACGCTGGGCAGGGCTGGGACTGCGCGATTCGCGTCGATCAGAGACGCCTACCTGAGCAGCTTGGCAGAGGACCCGTGGGAGTGGCTGTGGGGCTACTTCAAGTTCGAGTTCGACCATGATCGCGCGGCGGCTCAGGCTCCGGTGACGCCCGCGGCCAGAGCGATCCTGAGTCATTTCGCGGCTCGTGGGGTCCCACAGGTGAGTGAGGTGAAGTGACGTGAGACGTGTCCGTGTCCTTCTAGCGGTGGCCCTCGCCGCCAGCGCGGCGGGTTGCTCCTCGGACAGCACCGCCGCGGACGCCATTTCCTACGCGTCGATCCAACAACTCATGCGTCAGCAGTGGGAGTTCCGCGAAACGGAAGTCGCATCCTGCATGGCTCAGGAGGGATTCGACTACTTCGCAGAGGAGTGGTCGGCGAGCGGATCGAGTGGGACACCGGGAGCGACCGACCCCGACAGCCGGCTGTTCGACGTGGCCTACGACGTCGAGCATGCCGCCAGCCACGGCTTCGGAGTGGTGGAAGCGGGCCTGATGCGCTCACCCACGCCGCAACAGGGCAGAACCTCGAAGAACGCGGACTATCGCGAGTCCTTGGGCAACAGCGAGCGCCTGGCCTACGAGGCGGCCCTGAACGGAGACGACGGGTGCGCGGTGACGGCAGAGGCGCTGGCTCAGTCGGAGTTCGAGGAGCGAGTCGCTGCTGTCGATGAGACGGCCAACGCCCTGAGAACGCGCATCACCTCGGATGCGCGCTTCCGTCAGATCGACGCGGACTGGAAGTCATGCATGGGGAAGCGCGGCTGGGAGGCGGAAACGATACTCGGCTTCGACGAGGTCGTCAGTGACGAGATCTTCCGCCGTCTGGCCGAGCTGACCCGTGAGGACGAGCCCAGAGAAAGTAGGGTCGAGCTGGATGAGGCCGTCGTCGACCAGCTGTTCGAGTTCGAACGTGGCGCTGCAGTCGACCACGCCGAGTGCTGGGGGGAGAGCTCGGGCGACTATGCGGACGTGCTCGACGACGCGTATGCGGCACTGGGCGGCTGACGCGCGCGCACAAGGGAGCTGGTCATGACCAATCGCAACCTTCGCGCGACACTCCCTCTCGTCGTCGCTCCCGTGGTCGCCGCCACCCTCGGTTGGGGAGCCGCGACGCTGATCACCGACCCATCCGACGTCGCTGCCGCCCCGCCGACTCCGTCACTGGTCACGACGCAAGTCGAACGCACCAGGCTCGAATCGGCGGTGGTTGCTCGGGGGGAGGTCGTTGAGTCCTCGCGGTTCGAAGCGAGTCTCGTCGGGGATGTCCACGCAGACTCCCCCGGTCAGCCGGTCTACACCGGGCGTCTGGCCAAGGTGGGGAACACGGTGAAGGAAGGGGCCGTCCTCGCGGAGGTCTCGGGGCGCCCGGTCTTCGTGATCGAGGGATCGATACCCATGCATCGGACACTGGGACCGGGCAGCCACGGGCCGGACGTCAAGCAGCTCGAACACGCGCTCCGCCGACTCGGGCACCACCCCGGCAAGCCTGACGACCGGTACGACGACGAGACAGAGGCCGCGGTCGCGGCCCTTTATCAAGCCCTCGGCTACGCGCCAGCCGAAACTGACACCGGTTCCGACGACATCAGCCTCGACATGGCAGAGGACGTCGTCGACGACGCGCGAGCCGCCCTGGCCGAGGCAGAGGCCGCGCTGGCCGAGGCCGATGTCGAGGCCAGCCCCGGCGAGATCCTCGCAGCCAAGGCTGAGGTCCTGGCGGCCCAGCGGGAGGTGGCGCAGGTGGAGGGGAGCGGAGACAACGTGGCCATCGCCCAGGCAAACGCAGCCCTCGCGTTGGCCAGGGAGGGCTTGGCTGTCTTGCTCGAGGGGCCTGACGTGTCGCGCTACAAGGCCGCCATCGCCGCCACCCGTGAAGATCTCGCGGAGGCAGAGGCACGACGTGACTCGATCGCGGCGCATTCAGGCACAGCGATACCTCGGGGCGAGCTGATCGTGGTGCCGTCCCTGCCCCGGGTGGTCCGGAGCGTCGATGCCACCGTGGGGCAGGTGCCGGGTTCCAAGGCCTTCACCCTCACTGGCACGACAGCCGAGATCGTGGTGCAGGTACCCCGCGAGGAGGGCGTGCTCATCCGTCAAGGACAGGAGGCCGGCATCATCGAGAAGTCCTGGGGCATAGACATGCTCGGAAAGGTCGCGAAGGTCGGCACCCGGGCGAATGAGGCGGGCCTGCTCTCGATCAGGGTCACGCCGGCGAAGGACCTCTTCGAGGCCGTGGGCGCGAATGTCCGCGTGCGCTTCCCCGTGGCCGCGACTGACGACGAGGTGCTTGCCGTCTCAGTGGCTGCGGTCTACACGGCGGCCGATGGCCGCACGTACGTCGACCACGTCACGGACACCACACCTGGACGAGAGGTCACCAAGAAGGTCGAGGTCACCCTGGGCCTGGCGTCGGACTCCATGGTTCAGATCACGCCGCGCGGCGGCACGCTCACTCCAGGAGACCGCGTGGCGGTGTCGAGGCCATGACCAGATGGGGGGACGTGGTGGTCGAGGCGGCCTTGTCGGTGACGGCTCGTCCAGCCCGCGCCCTCCTCACCGCCCTCGGCGCCACCTTGGGCGTCGGCTCCCTGATCGCGGTGACTGGACTCGCGAACACGGCCGGCGCCCAGGTCTCATCGCACTTCGAGGCGATCTCGTCGACGACGGTGACCATCACGGAGACCCCCTCGCGTTCAGGCGAGACCGTCCTGGACTGGAATGACCTCGACGACGTCGCCGTGCTCAATGGCGTCGAGGCGGTCGGTGCCCGGGCCGATCTGGGCACCGAGTTCCACGTCAGCGCGATCTCGGCCCTGGACCCGTTGGACGCCCCAGACCCGGATACCCACGTACAAGCCGCGACTCCAGCCCTGTCCCACGCGGTTGACCTGCACTTCGAGCAGGGCGGCATGTTCGACGTCGGGCACTCCGAGCGCGCCGATCGCATCGTCGTCCTGGGGGTCACGGCGGCCGAGCGACTCGGCATCACCGACATCAGTCGCCAGCAGGTGGTGCTCATCGATGCTGCCGCGTATGCCATCAGAGGCATCTACTCATCCCGCGCCAAGGACGTCGACCTCGACTCGTCCGTCCTCGTCCCGGTCGGCACGGCGCAGAGACTCACTGCAGCAGCGGGTCCTGAGGCCGTGCACATCCGAACCGCGCCTGGCGCTACGCGCGTGATCGCCGAGCAGGCGCCCCTGGCGATGTCACCTGCCAAGCCGCACCTCCTCCAGGCGTCCTATACGCCCGCACCGGACCGGATTCGTGCCCAAGTGGACGCGGACATGCGCGCACTGTTGCTCGTCCTGGGTGGGGTCAGTCTGCTGGGTGGCGCAGTCGGCATCATGAACACGATGCTCGTCAGTGTGCTCGAGCGACGCGGCGAAATCGGCCTGCGCCGGGCCGTCGGCGCGCGGCGCCGCGAGGTCTTGGCGCAGTTTCTTGCCGAGTCCGCTGGGCTGGGGCTGGTCGGGGGCATCCTCGGCTCCTCCTTGGGGACCTGTGTCGTGGTCGTCGTCTCGATACTCCAAGGATGGACGCCCGCCACCAACTGGTGGGTCGCCCCGGCCGGGGTGCTGATCGGGGGACTGACCGGGCTCATCGCGGGCCTGTTGCCTGCATGGCGAGCCGGCCGCACGGAGCCCGCAGACGCACTGCGGCTCGGCTGAGCCAGGGCTCAGACCTGGGTTGAGAGCCTTCCGTCCCGAATGACAACCGTGCGGTCGGCGTGGGCAGCCACGTCCATGTCGTGGGTGATCATCACGACCGTGAGGCCGGACCGGTTGAGGCTGTCAATGGTGGCCAGAATCCCCGCAGCCGTTGTCGAGTCCAGGTTTCCGGTCGGCTCGTCGCACAAAAGGAGGGAAGGCCCCGAGGCGAGGGCTCGTGCGATGGCCACACGCTGACGCTCACCCCCCGACATCGTCATCGGCAGGGCCTCCGCGCGGTCGGCCAACCCAACCATCGCCAGTTGTTCGCGGGCGATTCGGCGACGGTCCCGACGCCGAACTCCGCGGTAGATCAGCGGCATGGCGACGTTCTGACTGGCCGTTCGGTGGGGCATGAGGTGGAAGGACTGGAACACGAAGCCGATCTGCGTCGAACGCACTCGCGTGCGTGCCGACTCAGGCATCAGCGCAGTGTCCTCCCCTCCGAAGGCATATCGGCCTGCAGTTGGTCGGTCGAGCAAACCGAGAATGTTGAGCAGCGTGCTCTTTCCGGAACCCGACGGACCCACAATCGCCAGGTACTCGCCCCGGCCGACGACGAGGTCCACCCCCTGCAACGCCGGGACCGGCACCGGGCCGAGATACGTGACCCCGACGCCCTCAAGCCGGAGAAGAGGTCCGTCATGGGCGACCCGCTCCGGTCCCGGTGCGGAGGCGATCCCCTGTCTGACGTCATCTTCCTTGGGGCCGAGCGCTTTCCAGAGGGCGCCAACCCCCTCAGCCATCGTCGGCTGCGCCAAGTGGGAGGCCAGCATTCCGCCGCGCGGGTGTGGGCAGCGCGGCACCGGGGCTCGCCGGGGGCTCGAGCAGGTAGGTGCCCGGGCGGAGCAGCCCAAGGCGGTAGGCCGCGATGGCCAGCTGGAGCTCGTTGCGGACCCCCACCTTGGCCTTGGCCGACGCGATGAGCCTGTGGACGTGCCGGATGCTCCGGCTCAGCCTCCGCGCGATCACCTCACGGCTCAGGCCCATGACGAGAAGATTCAACGCCTCGTGCTCTTCGTCGGTGATGGCTCGCTGCGCACGAGCGCTGCGGAGGTCGCGCATGTCTTCCCCTGACGACGATCCGTGATGGGGCGGGCCTAACGTAGCGCCGATCCGTCCTGCTGGCAAGGGTGCTCGTGACGTGGGTCAGCCAAAGCGGTGGTGCCCGGCTTCAGTGAATCTTCATCGAACCCCGCTCCCCTTCCTTGCCGCGCCGGACCGGGGTCGTTCCGGTCGTCTGTGCCCGAGGAGATCTCAAGACGACCAGGAACCCCGACGTCAAGGTGCTCGCCGAGGCCGTCGTCAGCGCCCAGGAGGCGGAGATCTCGACGATGCGCGGGCTGCTCGACTGACCGGCGCGGTCGCGTTCGCGCCGTTTGACGCGCGAAGATCGGGCCATGGCGGCTGAGCGCACGATCGGGATCGTCGGGGGCGGCATCCTCGGGCTCGCCATCGGCCGCGAGCTGGCGCGGCAGCG
>NZ_JAJJPG010000146.1:0-8283 GCF_032907665.1 Intrasporangium sp. | reverse complement strand
GGCTCAGCGGCATACGGAACAGGTCGTATGCCGCTGAGCCGGCTCCCCCGCGCACGTGGCCCCTCGGGGGACGTGACCAACCTGACGGGCCAGGCACCGGGGAGAGGGATAGGGTAGTACTACAGCGAGTAGTACCCGGTGTCCCGGGGCGCACGACGTCCGGGGGACGGACTTTGGAGATGCGCGTGTCCGATCAACAACGAGACCTCACCCCGCTCGCGCCCCTCGGCCTGGGCCGCCTGCGATCCGGACCGGTCCGGTCCCAGCGCCCGGTCTACGTCGACCTGCTGCCACCCTGCAACGCCGGCTGCCCGGCGGGGGAGAACATCCAGGCGTGGCTCGCGCACGTCAAGGCCGGGGACCACGAGGCTGCCTGGCGGCAGCTGACGCTGGACAACCCGTTCCCCGCCATCCACGGCCGGGTCTGCTACCACCCGTGCGAGACGGCGTGCAACCGGGCCGACCTCGACGGAGCCGTCTCGATCCACGGGGTCGAGCGCTTCCTCGGCGACCTCGCCATCGAGCGGGGCTGGCAGTTCGAGGCCCCGGCCACGCGGACCGGGCACCGAGTGCTCGTCATCGGCTCCGGGCCGAGCGGACTCTCCGCCGCCTACCACCTCGCCCGGCAGGGCCACGACGTCGTCGTCCGCGACAACGGGCCGGCGCCCGGCGGCATGATGCGCTACGGGATCCCGGCCTACCGGCTGCCCCGGCACGTCCTCGATGCGGAGATCGACCGCCTCGTGCGCCTCGGCGTGCGCTTCGAGCAGGACCACCGGGTCACCGACCTCGAGGCGGAGCGACTCGAGGGTGGCTTCGACGCCGTCTTCGTCGCCGTGGGGGCGCACCTGTCGAAGCGGGTCGACATCCCCAACATGGACGCAGGACGGGTCCTCGACGCCGTGACCTTCCTCCGCGGCGTCGAGACCGGCGAGCAGCAGCCTCTCCACGGGACCGTCGCCGTCTACGGGGGCGGCAACACCGCGATGGATGCCGCGCGCGTCGCCCGGCGCGTCGGCGCGGACGAGTCGGTCATCGTCTACCGGCGCAGCCGGGAGCAGATGCCCGCCCACGAGGAGGAGGCGGAGGACGCCGAGGCCGAGGGGATCCGGATCAACTGGCTGCGGACGATCCAGGACATGGGCGAGGGCGAGCTCACCGTCGAGGTCCAGGAGCTCGACGAGCACGGCCGCCCGCACGGCACCGGGACCTACGAGACTCTCGCCGCCGACACGGTCATCCTCGCCCTCGGGCAGGAGAGCGACACGGCCTTCCTGCGCGACGTCGCGGGCGTCGAGTTCGACGACGACGTCGTGAAGGTCGCGCCCTCGACGCTCATGACCGGTGCCCCGGGCATCTTCGCCGGAGGCGATGCCGTGCCCAGCCAGCGCACCGTGACCATCGGTGTCGGCCACGGGAAGCGCGCCGCCCGCAGCATCGATGCGTGGCTGCACTCGGAGGAGTTCGTCAAGGAGCCCCGGCACGACATCATCCACTCCGACCGGCTCAACCTCTGGTACTTCGGCGACCACGACCGGCGCCAGCAGCCGGAGCTCGACCCCGCGGCCCGCATCGCGGCCTTCGAGGAGGTCGTCTCCGGGCTGTCCGAGCAGGAGGCGGGCTTCGAGGCGGGACGGTGCCTGTCGTGCGGCAACTGCTTCGAGTGCGACGGCTGCTTCGGCGCGTGCCCGGAGGACGCGATCATCAAGCTCGGCAAGGGGCTTCGCTACGAGTTCGACTACGCCAAGTGCACCGGCTGCGGCACGTGCTACCGACAGTGCCCGGTCCACGCCATCGAGATGGTCGCAGAGTCGGAGTTCACCCGATCGGAGTCCACGCAGCCGGTGCTCACGCAGCCGGTGCTCACGCAGCCGGAGCTCACACAGGTCGATGCCACCGACTCGGTGGAGAGGGGTTGACGAGGTGGTACCCACCGACACGGTCACGAAGGACAGCCCGAACGCCACGGTGACAGGCGACGAGGGCAGGCCCGGCACCGTCAGCGATGACGTGCTCGCGCGAGGAGAGGGGCCCCAGGTCGACACGGTCACCGTCGACGGGAACGAGGCCGCGGCCGACGTCGCCTTCCGGCTCAACGAGCTGTGCGCCATCTATCCGATCACGCCGTCCTCGGCGATGGCCGAGCTCGCGGACGAGTGGTCCTCGCACGGACGGACGAACGTCTGGGGCACGGTCCCCACCGTCGTCGAGATGCAGAGCGAGGGCGGGGCAGCGGGCGCGATGCACGGCGCCCTCCAGGGCGGTGCCCTCGGCACGACCTTCACCGCGTCGCAGGGCCTGCTCCTGATGATCCCCAACATGTACAAGATCGCCGGTGAGCTGACCTCGACCGTCTTCCACGTCGCGGCGAGATCCATTGCGGCGCAGGCCCTGTCGATCTTCGGGGACCACTCAGACGTCATGGCCGTGCGGCAGACCGGCTACGCCCTCCTCTCGTCGGGGTCCGTGCAGGAGGCGCACGACTTCGCGCTCGTCGCCCAGACGGCGACGCTCGAGAGCCGGATTCCCTTCGTCCACTTCTTCGACGGCTTCCGGACCTCGCACGAGCTGAACACCATCGAGCGGATCGGCGACGACGTCCTGCGTGACCTCGTGCCCGAGGAGCTCGTGCGCGCCCACCGCTCCCGCGCCCTGAGCCCGGAGCGGCCGTTCGTGCGCGGCACCGCCCAGAACCCGGACGTCTACTTCCAGGCCCGGGAGACGGTCAACCCGTTCTACGTCCGGGTCCCGGGGATCGTCCAGGCCGCGATGGACCGCCTCGCGGCGCACACGGGGCGGCAGTACTCCGTCGTCGAGTACGACGGCGACCCCGCGGCCGAGCGCGTCATCGTCATCATGGGATCCGGCGGGCAGACCGTCGCCGAGACGGTCCGTCACCTTCGCGGTCGGGGGGAGCGGGTCGGGGTGCTCCGGGTCCGGCTCTACCGGCCCTTCCCGGCGGCCGAGCTGCTCGCAGCGCTGCCGTCGACGGTCCGACAGGTCGCGGTCCTCGACCGGACGAAGGAACCGGGGTCCGGCGGCGAGCCGCTCTTCCTCGACGTCGTCGCCGCGCTGACCGAGGCGCACCAGGCCGGCGACCTCGCGGTCCTCCCGCACGTCATCGGCGGACGATACGGCCTGTCCTCGAAGGAGTTCACGCCGGGCATGGTCGCCGGCATCTTCGCCGAGCTCGCCGCGGCCGAGCCCCGGCCCCGGTTCACGATCGGCATCAACGACGACGTGTCGGGGACGAGCCTGCCCTATGACGAGGACCTCGACATCGAGGACGCCGAGACCCTGCGCGCCGTGTTCTTCGGCATCGGCTCCGACGGAACCGTCGGCGCCAACAAGAACACCATCAAGATCCTCGGCGCGAACCCCCAGATGCAGGCCCAGGCCTACTTCGTCTACGACTCGAAGAAGTCGGGCGGGCAGACCGTCTCGCACCTGCGGTTCGGACCCAACCCGATCCGGGCGCCGTACCTCATCCGTCAGGCCGGGTTCGTCGGCGTGCACCACCTCGGCCTGCTCGACAAGGTGGATGTCCTCGGCGTCGCCGCGCCGGGCGCCCGGGTGCTGCTCAACGCGGCAGGCTCGCCGGCCGAGGTCTGGGCGGGGCTCCCTCGCCCCGTGCAGGAGCAGGTCATCGCCAAGGGACTGCGGCTGTGGGCCATCGACGCCGACGCCGTCGCCGAGGCGGCAGGGCTGCGGGGCCGCACCAACACCGTGCTGCAGACCTGCTTCTTCGCCATCTCGGGCGTGCTGCCCCGGGAGGAGGCCCTGTCCGCGGTCAAGGCCGCCATCCACAAGACGTACGGCCGCCGGGGGAGCGAGGTCGTGCGGCGCAACGAGGCCGCGGTCGACAGCGCGGTGGCAGCCCTGCACGAGGTGCCCGTCCCCGAGGCGCCCGACGTCGCCGGCCGGGCGATGCCGCCCACGGTCCCTGCGGACGCGCCGGAGTTCGTCCGGACCGTGACGGCGGCGATGATGGCCGGCCGCGGTGACGAGCTGCCGGTCAGCGCGCTCCCCCTCGACGGGACGTACCCGAGCGGCACGACCGCCTTCGAGAAGCGGAGGATCTCCGACCTCGTGGCCCAGTGGGACCCCGACAGCTGCATCCAATGCGGCAACTGCGCCTTCGTCTGCCCGCACAGCGTGATCCGCTCGAAGTACGTCGACCCCGACGCTCTCGACGGCGCACCGGAGGGCTTCCCCACGGTCCCGCTCAACGCGGTGGGGCTGCCGGGCTCGCGCTACACGCTGCAGGTCTACGTCGAGGACTGCACCGGGTGCGGCCTCTGCGTCGAGGCCTGCCCGGTCACCAACCCCCTCGACGACGCCCGCAAGGCGATCAACCTCGGCCCGCTGGACCCCGTCCTCGAGTCCGAGCGCGACAACATCGAGTTCTTCGAGACGCTGCCGCAGAACGACCGGGCCCGGGTCGACTTCGGAACGGTGCGCGGGACGCAGTTCCTCGAGCCGCTCTTCGAGTTCTCCGGAGCCTGCGCAGGCTGCGGCGAGACTCCCTACCTCAAGCTGCTCTCGCAGCTCTTCGGCGAGCGGGCGACGATCGCCAACGCGACCGGCTGCTCGTCGATCTACGGCGGGAACCTCCCGACGACGCCGTGGAGCAAGAACGCCGCCGGCCGAGGACCGGCCTGGTCGAACTCCCTCTTCGAGGACAACGCGGAGTTCGGCCTCGGGCTGCGCCTCGCCGCCGATCTGCACACGCGGCTGGCCCGGGAGCGGCTCGCCGAGCTGCGGGACCAGGTGGGGGCCGACCTCGCCGACGCCATCCTCGAGGCGCCGCAGGTCAGGGAGTCGCAGCTCACGGCCCAGCGCGACCGGGTCGCCGAGCTCGGCCGGCGCCTCGCGGGCCTCGAGGGGCCGGCGGCCGAGGACCTCCGCAGCGTCGTCGACCATCTGCTGCGACGCAGCCTGTGGATCGTCGGCGGCGATGGCTGGGCCTACGACATCGGTTCCGGCGGGCTCGACCACGTCCTCGCCAGCGGACGTGACGTCAACGTGCTCGTTCTCGACACCGAGGTCTACTCCAACACCGGCGGGCAGTCCTCCAAGGCGACCCCGCTCGCAGCCGTGGCCAAGTTCGCCGCCGGAGGCAAGGACGTCGGAAAGAAGGACCTTGCCCTCCAAGCGATCTCGTACGGCAACGTCTACGTGGCCAGGGTCGCCATGGGAGCGGACTCGCAGCAGACGCTCACGGCCTTCCGGGAGGCCGAGGCCTACGACGGGCCGTCCCTGATCATCGCCTACAGCCACTGCATCGCCCACGGGATCGAGATGAGGGACGGACTCGACCAGCAGTACCGCGCCGTGGCGAGTGGTCACTGGCCACTGCTCCGCTACGACCCGACGGTGCGGGCGAAGGGTGGCAACCCCTTCCAGCTCGACTCGCCTCGCCCGCGGATTCCGCTCGAGGACTACATCTACCGGGAGCTGCGCTACCGGATGCTCCGCAGCTCCGACCCCGACGAGGCCGATCGCCTGCTCGCTCTCGCGGAGGAGGCCGTCCACCAACGGTGGGTGACCTACGAGGAGATGGCGACGCGCGGACCGGCGCGCTTCGCGACGGACGCGAGGAGAAGCTGATGGACCTCACGACGCACTACCTGGGCCTCACGCTGCGCAACCCGCTCGTCGCGTCGGCCTCGCCCCTGTCGGTGTCCCTCGACCGGGTCGTGGCGCTCGCGGACGCCGGCGTCGGCGCGGTCGTCCTCTACTCGCTCTTCGAGGAGGAGGTCCATCGCGAGGAGCTGCGTGACGTCGCCATCGTCGAGACGCACGAGCACGCCTTCGGCGAAGCGATGTCGTACTTCCCGTCGACGGCCCGTCCGATGGGTGGGGAGCCGAGCGCCGTGTCGCGCTACCTCCGGCTCCTCGAGCGGGCGGCGACGACGGTCGACGTGCCGGTCATCGGCAGTCTCAACGGCAGCACCGAGGGTGGGTGGACGACGTTCGCGCGCTCGATGCAGGACGCCGGGGCCGCCGCGATCGAGCTCAACATCTACTTCGTCCCGGGCGACCCACACACGCCGGGTCGGCTCGTCGAGGACCGCCACGTCGAGATCCTCCGGGAGGTCAAGGAGAACGTCAGCATCCCGGTCGCGGTCAAGCTGAGCCCCCACTTCAGCTCCCCGGGCGAGATGGCGCTGCGCCTCGACGAGGCGGGCGCCGACGGTCTCGTCCTCTTCAACCGGTTCCTCCACCCGGACGTCGACGCCGAGCGGCTCACCGTCGAGCCCGGCATCGTCCTGTCCCGACCGGAGGAGGCGCGGCTGCCGAGGTCGTGGATCGCCATCCTGCACGGTCACGTCACCGGCTCCCTCGCCGCCACGACCGGCGTCGAGCGGGCCGAGGACGTCGCCGCCTACCTCCTCGCAGGTGCGGACGTCGTGATGACCGCCTCGGCGCTGCTCCGCCACGGGGTCCAGCACGCGGGCGCGATCCTCACTGGCCTGGAGGACTGGCTCGCCCGCAAGGGATTCCGGTCGATCGACGAGGTGCGGGGCCGGCTCGCCGTGCCACCGGAGGCCGACCCGACGGCCTACGAACGGGCCGGCTACGTCGCGGCCCTGCAGCGCGGACGGGACACCTACTCCTCGCTCGGCATCCGCTAGCTGAACAACTAGCCGTCCGGCGTCCCGTTCCCGAAATGGCGTCCCGATCTCGGAACGCCAGCGCCCACCAGCGCCGCCACGTTCCCCCGCGCTCAGCCCAGCGGCATACGACACGTTCCGTATGCCGCTGGGCTGGGTCGCGACCGGGCGTTCAGTGGCGCTTGCGGCCGACCTCGACGATGCGCCAGCCCCGCTCGACCGCGAGCCCACGCAGCTCGCGGTCGGGATTGACCACGACGGCGGTCCCCACGCGCTCGAGCATCGGCAGGTCGCTCACCGAGTCGCTGTAGGCGACGCTGGCGCCCAGGTCATAGCCGCGTTCGGCGGCGAGCTTCTCGATCTCGATGACCTTGCCGTGGCCGTAGCAGAACTCACCGATGAGCCGCCCTGTGTAGCGGCCGTGCTCGTCGAGCTCGCTGCGGGTTGCCACCGCACCCTCGAGCCCGAGGGCCGCGGCGATCCGGCCGACGAGCTCGATCGGCGAGGCGGACACGACGATGCGGTCCATCGCGCCAGCCTTGGACTCGGCGAGCAGGGCCGCGGACTGGGGGATGAGCCGGCGGACGATGCCGGGGACGATGGCGTCGGCGAGGTGGATGATGTCGGACTGTCGCGTGCCCGCAACCGCACCGAGGATGCGTTCGCGGAGCGCGGCTGAGCTGGCGTCGGTCGACCCCTTGCGGTGGAAGGCGACCGCGTTGAGGGTGTCCTTGACGAGGTCGCGCCAGGGCACGTGGCCGCCCCGGAAGGCGGCGACCGCGAGGGGGTAGTTCGCCGAGCCCCTGATGAGGGTCCGGTCGAGGTCGAAGAAGGCGGCGGCGCGCTGGCCGGGCCGGACTGCCGCCCCGTCAGAGCCCATGTGCCACCATCGGCAGCGGGGAGGACCGCCTGACCGACGGCGGCGTGTCGTTGACGCCCTGCTTGGGCAGGCGCTTCGTCCGTGGCGGCAGGGCGAGGCGGAAGACCTTGGCCCAGGCCTGGTAGACCTGCTGCGGCATCGGGCCGGTCGTGTAGGGCAGGCCGTAGCGCCGGCAGATCTCGCGGACCTCGACGGCGACCTCCCCGTAGCGGTTGCTCGGCAGGTCGGGGAAGAGGTGGTGCTCGATCTGGTGGCTGAGGTTGCCCGTCATGATGTGCAGCAGCGTGCTGCCGGAGATGTTGGCCGAGCCGAGCATCTGCCGGATGTACCAGTCGCCGCGGGTCTCGCCCTCGATCATCTCCTCCGTGAAGACGTCGACGCCGTCGGGGAAGTGGCCGCAGAAGATGACCGAGTGGGCCCAGACGTTGCGGATCGCGTTCGCGGTGAAGGTGCCCCAGAAGGCCTGCTTGCCAGAGCCGAGGAGGGCGGCGACGGCCGGGGTTGCCGCGTAGTCCTTGGTGAACTGGCGCACGACCTTGCGGCCCGTGGCCTTGAGGTCGTTGACGACGTCCTTCGTCGGCTTGTCGCCCTCCTGCCACGCCTCGAGCTCGAGGTCGTAGAGGGCGATACCCCACTCGAAGAAGGGCGCCAGCCAGAGGTTGATGACCGGGTTGAGCAGGTTGTACGGCTTCCACGGCTGCTCGTCGGACATGCGCAGCGTGGAGTAGCCGACGTCCTTGTCCTTGCCGAGGACGTTGGTCCACGTGTGGTGCAGGTCGTTGTGCG
>NZ_JAJJPG010000145.1:0-8401 GCF_032907665.1 Intrasporangium sp. | reverse complement strand
GTGCGTGGGCGCCTTGCCGCCGGGCCAACCCGAGAGTGGGTGGCAGCTCGTGACACCGGCGCCAGCGCGGCCAGGTACTGGTCGGCCGGCTGCTGCGCGATCGCCGGCACGCGGACGACGTACCGGGCGAAGATGGTGCCGATGACGAGGGTGAGGACGGCAGTGGCCCGCTCCGTGGCGTGGGGGCCACCGAAGAATTCAACAAGGCGAGCCATGATCTCCCGGTCGATGTACTCGCGAAAGGAGCGCAGCACCTCCTCGTCGCTCATCGCCGCCTCGACGAGCCGGCCCAGCGGAATGGCGGCATCAGGGTGCTCCCAGGCCTGCGTGACGAGGGTCAGCAGCCTCGTCACGAGCGTGTCGGGGTCGCCACTCAGCGAACGTTCGAGCACAGCTGTCGGGCTCAGGGCCAGGGTCATGACCTGCCCGAACAGGCCCTTCTTCGACCCGAAGTGGTAGGCGATGAGGGCCGGGTCGCAGCCCGCGCGAGCGGCCACCGCCCGGAGGGTGGTGCGGTCGTAACCTCGCGCAGCGAACAGTTCCTGAGCCGCGATGAGGATGCGCTCCCTGCCATCGGCTTCGCCTGCGCGGGGCCGGCCGCGTCGTTTATTCACCATCCTTGAGTATCTCTCGCAGCGAGGCCAATCCTCATCACCGTTGAACAAACGCGAGGAGATCGCCATGCGAACCACTGTGGAGCTCACCGATGTCACCGTGCGGTTCCGGCGCCGAGGGGGCGCTGCCTTCACGGCGCTCGACCGCGTGAACCTCCGCGTCCGTGCGGGCGAGGTCACCTGCCTGCTCGGTCCCAACGGGTCGGGCAAGACCACCGTGATGAACCTGCTCACGGGGCTGCTCGCGCCCACGGCCGGAGTCGTCCAGGTCCTCGGACTGGATCCCCGCCGACAGCGCTCCGAACTGTTGCGCCGGCTCGCGCTCGTCCCGCAGGAGACAGCCGTCTATCCCGAGCTGTCGGCTCGAGAGAACCTGACCTTCCACGCCGGCTACTACGGGATGCCGCGCCGGCTGCACGCCACGCGCGTGGCACAGGCCCTTGAGCTCGTCCAGCTGTCGAGCCGGGCAGACGACCGCGCCAGCACCTTCTCCGGGGGGATGCAACGGCGGCTCGCGCTGGCGAAGGCGCTCATGATGGCTCCGGAGCTGCTCCTGCTCGACGAGCCCACGCTGGGCGTTGACGTCCAGTCGCGAGAGGCCATCTGGAGCCGGATCACCGAGAGCGCTGCCGCTGGCCGGGCGGTGTTGTTGACCACGAACTACATGGAGGAGGCGCAGCGTCTCGGCGACCGCATCGTCATCATCGACCGCGGGACGAACGTCGCAGACGGTTCGCTGGAGGACCTGACCGCGCAGGTGCCCGAGCCCTCGGAGGTCAGCGTGCCCAAGGTCAGCCTCCAGGACGTCTTCCTGCACTTCACCGGCCGCGGTCTGCGCGACTGAACGGCGTCAGCATGCGTGCCATCTCAGCCCTGGTTGCCAAGGATCTCCGTGTGACGGCGCGGTCTCCGCTCTTCGCCCTGATCAGTGTCCTCGTCCCGGTTGCCTTCACCCTCCTCTACGCCATCGTGATCCACGTCTCGACGACGGCGACGATCGCCGTCGCCGACAACGACCGCACGGAGGTCTCCGAGCAGTTCATCCGGGTGATGACGCAGCTGCGCAACGACGACGGTTCCTACTACGAGGTGCTCACCACCGATCCGAAGACGGCCCGGCAGCTGTATGCCGACGGCGAGGTCGGCGCGCTCCTGACGATCCCGGCCGGATTCTCCGCGGTCACCGCCGGAGCCGGTCCTCAGGTGCGTCTCGAGCTCGTCAACATCAACGCCGACGGCACGAAGAACCAGCACCTCCGGCTCGAGGAGGTTCTCCGTACCTTCCGCCAGGAGATCACGCCGTCGAGCTCCGACGATCGGCTGCGCGTCGCCGAGTCAGGCGTCCTCCCGCACGACATCCCGATCACCGTCTATCTCGGCTCCGCCCTCATGGTGTTCGCCGCTCTCTACGCCGGCATCGTCAACTCGGCGGTCGCCATCACGAGGGAGTGGGAAGAGAGAACGGCCAAGGGGCTGGTGCTCTCGCCGGCCGGCATACGATCCCTCATCGCCGGGAAGTGGCTGTCCAGCCTCGTCACGTCCGTGGCGACCATGGGACTGGCGATCGCCACCGTCGGCGTCGTGCTCGGCTACCCATTGGATCGTGTGGGCGGTCTCACCGTGACCACCCTGGCGGTCTCCTGGTTCTACGGCACCGGGCTCGGCGTCCTCCTCGGCGTCACGCTGCGGAGGAGTCTCCCGATGGTCCCGGCCGCGGTCATCATCGCGGTGGTTCACTTCCTCGCTGCCGGATACGAGTCGTACATCCGTGGCTTCGCGCACGGCGGGCTCGTCGAGATGCTCTGGCAGACCACGCACTGGATTCCCCTCGCGCGCCTCTTCGACGCCGTGCGCTTCGAGGCGGCCGCTCTGCCGCAGGGCGACGGGCTGACCGGAGCGCTCCTCGCCAGCCTCCTCATCGCGTTGTCGCTCAGCGTGGTGGCCGCGCGGCGCCTGTCCAGGACCATGACCTTCACGCAGGGGCAATGACATGACCCAGCTCACCGCGCTGCTCGCCATCACGTTGCGCAACCTGCGCATCGCGATCCGTCGACCCGACCTGCTCGTGCAGACGATGGCCGTCCCCGTCGTCGTCCTCGGGCTCGCCTCGATCATCTTCGGCGGCACCGACGCCTGGCCGATCGCCGTCATCGACCGAAGCCACGGCTCCGACGCTCGAGCCGTCGTGACCGCCACCGAGGAGGTGCGCGGCGCGACCGGTCCCTACTTCCGCACCATCACCACGGACCCCCGGCTGGCAGACCGGCTGCTGCGAGAGGGCCGCATCCAGCTGGTCCTCACCATTCCGGAGGGCTACCCAGCGGACCGGCAGGTCGAGGCCCGGACCTTCAACATCAACACCGACGCGATGAAGAACGTCCGGCTGAGGCTGACGACCATGGCCAACCTCCACGACCGGCTGGAGTCCGTCGCAGGCGTCACCGCGCGCATCGACAAGGCACGGCCTGACGACGTCACCCGCGCCGCGTTCATGGGTGGGTCTGCCGTGATCCTCGCCCTGCTTCTCGGTTCGGCACTGATCGCGGCGAACCTGTTCGCCCTGGACACAGAGCACCGCACCCGCAAGGAGGTGGCCCTCACGCCCGTCGGTGGTCACCAGGCCGCGGCCGGCGCGGTGCTGGCTGGGTGGATCCTCAGCCTGGCCACCGCCGTCCCCATCATCGTCCTGGCCTTGGCGTTCGGAACCCGCGCCAGCCTCGGCGACCTGGGGCAGGCGGCGCTCGTCGTCCTTCCGTCTGCCTTGACCGCTGCCGCTGTCGGTGTGCTGGCCGCGATGGCGCTACGAACCCACCGGCTCATCCAGCCGACGCTCATCCTGCTCGCGCTGGGGTCGTACTTCGCCAGTGGCGGCTTCATGCCGGTCTCCGCGCTGCCGCCACTCGCCCGCGGCCTCGCAACGTGGTGGCCGCCTGCCTACACCTTCGAGTGGAGCAACCCGGTCCTGCACGGGGTCACCCCCCACCCCGCGTCCGGCGCCCTCGTCGCCCTCGCTGCCGCCGCGGTGGTCACCGTGCTTGCGGCGCTCCTGACCTCGCGCCGCCATCACCTGGCTCCGGGCGTGCAGGGTCAGTGACCGTGGTCGCCGCTCAGGTCGCGACCGCCCTGGGGCTGCTCAGTGCGCGGCGGCAGTCGCGGGGCTCCACCCGGCCCTGCGCTCGATGGCGAGCCGCCGGATCCGATCGATGTCCTCGTTCGTGTACACGCCGTTGACGCCGGAGATGGTGGCGAGCCGCATCCCGTGCTTCAGGCCCAGCCGATAGATCTCCTTGACCCGCTCCCACTCGATGTCGCGGCCGACGGTGAAGGTCTCGTATCGCCCCTCGAGAGCCAGCACCACGGTCTCGGCGAGGCAGGCATATGCGACTCCCTTGGGCAGGCCGATGTTCTTCATCTGGACATCGCCGGGCAGTTCGATCTCGCCGGACTCGACGACGAGGACGTCTGGCCGCTTGGCCACGTCCTCGGGCGACAGGTCGAGGGGACGGGCCACGTCGGTGATGACGCACCCGGGCTTGACCTGCATGATGTCGAGAACGCGCTTGCCGGCACCGGAGGTCGCGGTGACGATGACGTCCATGTCGGAGAGATGGTGACCGGGCCGGGCTGCCACGTGGATCTCGGCGCGCGGGTTGTCCCGCTTGATGTCCTCCTGCAGGGCCAACAGTTTGGCGCTCTCCGGGGAGACCATCCACAACTCGTCGGCGGCCAGGGCGAGCAGCCGCGCACACACCGAGCCGATCGACCCCGTCGCCCCGACGACCATCGCCTTGCCGCGCATGCGACCGCCGTCCATCTCGATGAGTCCGAGGCGCTGAAGGGCCTCGTGCGCGGCCCACAGGGCACCCGAGGCGCTGTAGCTGTTTCCGGTCGTTATCGGAAGCGGCGCCCGTTTGGCGACGGTGACTCCCGCATCACCGACCACCTTCGTGAAGGCACCGAGGCCCATGACCTGCGCGCCCAGCTTCTTCGCCGTGTCCGCCGCCGCGAGGAGCTGGCCGTAGGTGAACTCGGGGCTGTGCGACAGCAGCTCCTTGGGCGTGCCGCCGACCGTGATCAACCATCCCTCTGCCTCGGCGCCGGTCGGCGAGCTGATCCCCGTGACGTGGCTGTAGGTGAACGGGGGTATGTAGGCCATCGCCTTCTCGATCCCGTCCATGACGAAGCCGGGCGTCACCTTCGCGAGGGTGCGCAGTGGCTCGACGTTCTGGAACTGCTGTTGGGTCAACGGATGGATGACGAAGGCGAACCGGCTCTTGCGACGCGGACCGTTCGGTCGGAGAACACGCGGTTCGATGCCCGCGGCGTGGATCGCCTCGACGAAGACGTTCTCGGCCCGGTGGCCCGGCTCCACGATGCTCCTCAGCATGGCCTCGAGGACGGCGTCCTCGACGGTCACGGCGAAGGGCTGCGGAGTCGTGTCGATGACCATGTCGACGTCCCTCTGGGCGAGCTTCGAGAGACGGTCGCCGGAGATGGCCGAGGTGATGACCGTCTTCCCCCTGAGCTCCTCGAGCCCGAAGGCCATCAGGGCCTGGTAGGTGGCGATGATGACGTCGCCGTCGTGCGCAGCCCGGCGGGCATAGGCCTGGCTCACCGGTCCGGGTGCTCGCAACAGCGCCTGGACCCTGCCGGGCAGCTGGCGCACGGGCCACAGTCCGACACCGGCGGCCGGGCCCACGACGGGCACCGACTCCACGCGTTGCAGAAGATCGAGCAGCAGGGGGTCGGTCGTGGTGATGTTGTCCGTGTACTCGTGGATGACGCGGGTGGCACGGGCCTGCTCCTCACCGTCGAGGACGACGACCCTCGCGTTGTTGAAGTAGCCCGGCAGCTCGTTCTGGACGTGCCGGATCGCCCACTCCTGGAGGACGTCGCGCAGCTGGTCTCCCGCGGTCACCGGCACGTCGGCGGCAGGGTCCACGAGCGCCTCGACGCGGTCAAGGTCGCCCTCGAACTTCCCGCTGGCGCGGACCTCGCGCAGGCCGGTGATCGAGATGGCCCTGGCCCGGGCGCGCCATGTCCTGACGAGGTCCTGCACCTCCTGCACCCTTCCGTCCGTTCCGATCCGGAGGAGACGGTAGTCCCGGCCGAGGAAGGTGACGTGCTCCTCGTAGTCCCCGTCGTGGTCGAGGAGGCTGATGTCGACGATGAGCGTGGCATCGCGCGGGGCGTCACGCGGGGCGTCACGCGGGGCGGTCCTCGTCCTGGTCGTGGTGCTGCGTCGTTTCGTGGCCATGTCACACCATCGCGTTGGTCGGGACGTCGGGGTGCTCGACCATGAAGTCGAGGAGTCGGTGAGCGTAGCTGCTGAACGGCGGGCACGAGAGGTCCGTGTCGGCAAGCGCCCGCTCCGTGTTGGCGGTCGAGTACGTCGTCCGGGACGCGAAGTAGTCAATGAGCTCGGCAGGGAGGCCGAGCAGCCATGACATGCCGGGTACGACGCTGATGGCGGCGCGCGTCGGGCCGGCGGGCATCGGCACCCAGACCACGCGCTTGCCGAGTCGGCCGGCGAAGGCGTCGACGATCTCGCGGGCGGTGGGGGCGTTGGGGTCCGCGAGGGCGTAGGTGCGGCCGACCGATTCCTCGAGCACGGAGAGGTGGTCCATCGCGGAGACGACGAAGTCGCGGGGGACGAGGTAGACCCGGACCTCGTCCGGATCGGCCAGCCGGGGTACCACCGCCACGGGACCCTGCCGGCGCAGGAAGCTGGCGAAGAAGTAGGGCCCGTCGAACTTCTGGGTCTCTCCGGTTCTCGAGTCACCCACGACGATTCCCGGGCGGTAGACGGTGGCGGGCAGGCCCTTGCTCATCGCCTGGCGGACGAGCAGTTCGGCAGTGAACTTCGTCGACTCGTAGTGGTTGCGGAAGGACTGTCCCTCGTCGAGGGCGTCCTCCGTGAACTCGCCGGGATGGGTCCCGCTGACATAGCAGGTGCTGACGTGGTGCAGCCGGCCGGGGGACGGGAGTGACCAGCAGAAGTCGAGGACGTTGGCGGTGCCGGCCACGTTGACCGTGCGTGCGAGCTCGTGCGTGACATGCAGGTCGTACACCGCGGCCAGGTGCCACACCTCGGTCACGGTGTCGAGCGCGCTGCGGACCTCGGGGGTCAGGCCGAGCCCCGGGAGGGTGATGTCGCCCTCCACGAGATCGATCCGGCCGGTGGTGTGCGGGTCGGTGGTCTCGAGGGCTCGCACCCGGTCCCGGGCGGCGTCGAGGTACCGGTTCTGCACGAGACACACGGCACGGGTGTCCGGCCGCCGGGCCAGGAGCCTGGGCAGGAGGGCCGACCCCAGAAACCCCGGGAAGCCCGTCATGAGCAGCGCTGTCACGTCGACCGTGACCTCCTTCGGTCCATCTCGCGAAGGACCGCCCTCCGCTAGACCAGCCTGCACATGACAACCCCGATGGGCTCGGGACCTTCGGCCCTCTTCTGCGTCACAACCTGTCGTCCGTGTGCGTGGTTGGCTGGCCGCACGGACCCCGCTGAAGGAGGCCCGGTGGCCGCCCTAGGCTGGCAGCATGGCCTTGGGGTTCTCACCGGAGGAACTGCGACGGATGTACCAGGGAGGCCGGGGGAACGAGACGGCGCGCCGTTTCGCCCGGGCCTGGGCCCGTGTCTTCCGGCTGGGTGTCGCCCCGAAGCGGTGGGTGACCCTCGAGGTGAGGGGTCGCACGTCGGGCCGGATCACCCGCTTCCCCCTCGGCATGGCCGACGTCGGGGGCGACTGGTACCTCGTCTCGATGCTCGGCGAGTGCAACTGGGTCCGCAATGTCCGTGCGGCGGGTGGGCAGGCCACCCTCGCTCGGTTCCGACGGCGCCCGGTCCACCTCGTCGAGGTGCCGGTCGAGGAGCGGCCGCCGATCCTCAAGCGCTATCTGCAGAAGGTGCCCGGCGGGCGCCCCCATGTGCCCGTCGACAAGGACGCACCGGTCTCCGACTTCGCGAGGGTCGCGGCCGACTACCCGGTCTTCCGGGTGGAGGATCCCGTCACCCTGACGACCTGACGACTCCTCTCAGGCGGGGCCTGCCTCGCTCGCGGCGAGGGCAGCGGCGGCTTGCCTCGCCATGTGGACTGCCCTCGCCTCAGAGGTCATCCCCATGAAGTGCAGGGCGTGCGGTGACGCCACGGTCGGCCGCGTCGCGTAGGACTCGGGGGAGGAGTTGTAGCAGCTCGCCGGGTCCCGCCCGTCGAGGTACGGCTGGTTCCATCCCGGCGGCAGCCAGCTCGTCCCGGCGAGGAAGGGCGAGCCCTCGCCCGGCCCCGCCCAGTGGTACCGGTCGTCACCGCGGCGCCAGCCGAGAGCTGCCAGGACCGCACCCTGGTCGGCCCACGGGCCCGGCTGCGGCCCGGCAGCGTCCACCGCGTCGAGGAAGGCGAAGGCCTCGGTGCACGAGCGCAGCAGCCAGACCCCCGTGTTGGGGTTGACCCGGTGCTCGTAGGGAACCTGCTCGAGGGCGAGTGCCTGGAAGTGACCCGGATGCAGGTGGTCCGAGATGTCCTCGTCGAAGCGCATGACGAGCACGTCTGCGTCGAGCCACAGCGCGAGGGGGTGGTCGGTCAGGGCCTCGCGCAGCAACGTCAGCTTGGCCCACTTCGCCCGCTGCGCCCCGCCATCGGCTCCCGACCCATCGCGCTCGAGCTCTTCTGCGCGCACGACGAAGCCCCAGCGGGCAGCCCATCGGTGGAACGTCGGAAGCGCGTACTCCCGCAAGGCGGTTCGCAGGTGCGGACCTGCGGCGGTGACGATGACTCCACGCACGTCCG
>NZ_JAJJPG010000144.1:0-8517 GCF_032907665.1 Intrasporangium sp. | reverse complement strand
CGACCGGGATCGGGCCGGGGTCCGATAGGTGGTGCTGCTCGGGTGGGGGGCCGACCGGGATCGGGCCGGGGTCCGATAGGTGGTGCTGCTCGGGTGGGGGGGCCGACCGGGATCGGGCCGGGGTCCGATAGGTGGTGGTGGTCGCGCGGGTGGGCGCCACCAGGTCCGGATCGGATGGCGCCCCAACGCAGCAACGTGCGATTCTGCGGAGCAGCGCGACTCAGGCGGTCTTGCCCTGCTTCGGAGTGCTCCTGCGCGGCGCAGCCTCCCGTGACCTCGTGCGAGGCCGTCGGCGGGATGCGACCTGCGGCGGAGTGTCGGCGTGCAGGTCGGGGCCGCGCTCCGTGGTCGCCATGAAGTCGCGCAGGACGTCGGCGAACCGGTCCGGCTGGTCCAGGTGGGGGAAGTGGCCGGCCTTGTCGAAGAGCTCGACCCGGCACGCAGGCGCCAACTCGGCCGCCCGGCTCGCGTGCTCGGCGGGGATGACCATGTCATTGGTCCCCCACACGACGAGGACCGGGATCCCGGTGAGCTCCGTGAGGTACTCGTGCGCCGCGATGCTCTGGCCGCCGGAGTTCAGGACGGCACGCGTGGTCTTGAGGAAGGCCCGCCGGCTCTCGGCGTCGCTCAGCTCGGTGAACCCCTCCCACGCTGCGCGGATGTCGTGGCTCGCGCGCCAGCCGAAGAGGGACAGGCCCCGGCCCAGGATCTCGGCACCCCCTCGCACCCACTGCGAGGCGAGCACGGGCAGCACGAAGTCGGCTACCGGCAGGGTGGCTGCGCGGAGCACCGGGCTCACCTCCCGGCCCAGGCCGCCCGTCCCAACGAGGACGAGGCGCTCCACGCGCTCGGGGAAGAGGTAGCAGAAGGCGAGGGAGATCCCGCCCCCGAGGGAGTGCCCGACGATGGTGACCCGCTCGATGCCCAGCCGATCGATGAGGTCGCGCAGGGTGGCCGCCTGGGCGGCGGGCGAGTAGTCGCCCTCGTGCTTCTCGGAGGCGCCGTGACCGAAGAGGTCCGGCACGATGACCCTGTTGGTGTTGTCGATGCGGTCCACGAGGTAGCGCCAGTTCCGGTGCGAGCCCAGCAGGCCGTGGACGAAGAGGACCGCCTCGCCTGAGCCACTGTCGACGTAGGACAGGATGTGGCCGTGCAGCTTGATCTGCCGTGGGCGGAGCGGGCTCACGACACCTCCTCGGGTCATCAGGTCTTACCTGAGAGTAACCCGAGGAGGGCCATGACCCCGGACGAAGGGTCGATCCTCACACAGGTTTCAGCCGGCCCGCGTCCCGGTCACGAGCAGGTACTCCCACTCCATCCGGCCCGAGGCGTCGGAGTGCTCGGCCACCAGCGCGTCCAGGGCGGCATCCAGCGCTGCGGCCCTCTCCGCGTCATCCCCCAGGAAGCGATAGGTCGCGATGGTCGGGCCATAGTTCGCCTTGAAGAACTCCCGGAACTCGCCGGGCTGCTCGAAGGTCTCAGCCACGATCCGGCGCTCCGCGCTGAGACCCTCGAACGCGCCGCCGAGCAGCTCGCGGACGTGCTCCTCCCGTCCCCACAGCGGTGGCGGCAGGGATCCGGGAGGCGGAGGAGCGGCATACGGCTTCATCACCGCGAGCATCTGCCCGATGAAGCCCTCCGGCGTCCATGAGATGAGCCCCAGGCGCCCGCCCGGGCGTGTCACACGCGCGAGCTCGGCCGCAGCCCGCTCGTGGTGCGGGGCGAACATGACGCCGACGCACGACACGACGACGTCGAACTCGGCGTCGCCGAAGGGCATCGCCTCGGCGTCGGCGACGCGCCACTCGAGACGCGCCCCCGCCTTCTCCGCCGCCGCCCGACCCGCCTCGATCAGCTCGGGTGTGAGGTCGGAGGCCACGACGTCCGCGCCCGCCAGCGCCGCGGGGACAGCGGCGTTGCCCGGCCCGGCGGCCACGTCGAGGACCCGGTCTCCGGGCCTGATGCGGGTCGCCTCGACGAGCTCCGTCCCCAGTCCCGGAATGAGCTGCCGGGCCACCCTGGGGTAGTCGCCGAGCGCCCACATTGCCGCATGCTTCGCCTTGAGGGCCGCGTCAGCAGCCGGATCCATCGTCGTGGTCATCAATCGCTCCCTGATGTCGGGCCGGTGTTCCCTGGCCGGACGGCCCGATGCCGCCTCAGACCGGCCCCACGTCCGAGGATGCGACCACGGCTCGCCCGCGACCAGTACAGGAAATGGACTGACACGGGGCAGGTCTGAGCCGATACTCGACCCATGGGACGACACCAGCCCGGCGCCGGCCAGTACTGCCCCATCTCGAGGGCACTCGACGTCCTGGGGGAGCGGTGGACCCTGCTCATCGTCCGCGACATGCTCGTCGGGACGACCCGCTTCAACGACCTCGCGCGTGGCCTCCCCGGGCTGTCCCGCACCCTGCTCGCCAAGCGACTCCGCCACCTCCAGCGGGCCGGCGTCGTCGAGCGCGAAGGCACCGCGTACTCCCTCACCCCCGCCGGTCGCGCGCTCGAGCCCCTCGTCTTCGGCATGGCAGAGTGGGGTGCCCGGTGGGTCTTCGGCGAGCCGCAGGAGCACGAGCTCGACGCGGAGCTGCTCATCTGGTGGATGCACACCCGCCTCGACACGACCAGCATCGGCGGCGACCGCCAAGTGCTGCACGTGCGCTTCCGCGACGACCCGAAGCGCTTCTGGATCGTCGTCGACCGCGGTGTGCCCTCCGTCTGCACGGCCGACCCGGGCTTCGAGGTGAGCCTGACGATCAGCTCGGACGTGCGCTCGCTCTACGAGGTGTGGCTCGGGCGGATCCCTCTGGGGTCGGCGATGCGACACGGCTCCATCGAGATCGAGGGACCGCGGCATGTCGTTCGCAGCCTCGGGGACGTGCTCCGGCTCAGCCCCGTCGCCCCGGCCGTGCTGGGAGCGTGAAGACCAGGGCGCCGAAAAAAGATTGACGTGAGGTGTAACGCCACCGGCTCCACGTGCGCTGTTGAGGGTGAAAGAGGCGCCATTCGGACCCCCGAGCGGATGGCGCCTCTTCTCCTGTCCTCTGGGTACCCGAGCGCCACCACGCCGTATGCCGCTGGGCGGGCTCTCGCTCGCCGGCCCGGGTGGCGACGGCGCAGTCCCACCCCGTCGAGTGGCCACAAACGCCGCCCCGGCCCGACGTGGCGCGCACGGGGTGTCGGCACGAACTGCCCTCGGCGAAGAGCGCAGGCGCCCGGGGCGGAGGGCCCAGCGGCATACGGCCTCATCGGGCATTTCGGGCAGCCGGATGGCACGGCATGATGGAGGACACGCCACCGACGAAGGGAGCTGTCCATGCCAGATCTCGAGGTGCCGCACGCGACCGGCCCAGCCGACCGAGCACTGCAGGCGGCCGGGATCCGAACCCTTCAGGAGCTCTCCCGCCACCCGGCAACGGCGATCGCGGCCCTCCACGGCGTCGGGCCCAAGGCGATGAAGGTCTGGGCCGACGCGATGGCCCAGCACGGGCTCGACTTCGCCGAGACCGAGGCCGATGCCGAGGGCCACCCGTCCTGACGCGCTGGTGGGTCGCTCCCTCGGCCGGTCCACCCTCAGCCGGCCAGCACGAGTTCAGCCGATCTCGCCGATCGACGTCGGTCCCAGGATGGGCGAGTCGGACTGGTCGACGAGCGCGCTCTGCTCGACGGCCACTGCGGCGACCTCGTGCGGCCGCAGCTCGCCCGACGCGATCTGCTCAGCCCAGTGGCACGCCACCCGATGATCGTCGTGGACGCCCTCGACCTGGACGACGCGGAGCGCCGGACGCTCGCTGTCACAGCGCGTCGGCTGGCGCCACGGGCAACGTGTGTGGAACCGGCAGCCAGACGGCGGGTTGGCCGGCGACGGAAGGTCGCCCGTGAGCAGGATGCGCTCGCGCCGATCCTCGACGACCGGGTCGGGGACCGGAACGGCCGAGAGCAACGCACGGGTGTACGGATGCAGGGGCTGGGCGTAGAGGTTGTCGGCGGGGGCCTCCTCCACCAGGGCGCCGAGGTACATCACGCCGACGCGGTCGCTGATGTGCCGCACGACCGCGAGGTCGTGGGCGATGACGAGATACGTGAGGCCGAACTCCTCCTGGAGCTCCTCGAGGAGGTTGATCACCTGGGCCTGCACCGACACGTCGAGTGCCGAGACCGGCTCGTCCGCGACAATGAGCTTCGGGTCGACCGAGAGCGCCCGGGCGATGCCGATCCGCTGGCGCTGGCCACCCGAGAACTCATGCGGGTACTTCTTCAGGGCCGCGGGCGGAAGGCCCACCGCCTTGAGGAGGTCACGGAGGCGCTGGCCGGCGGACTCGTCATCCTTGACCAGCGCGTGCGCCTTCAGGCCCTCGAGCAGCAGGGACTCGACCGACTGTCGTGGGTCCAGGCTGCTCATCGGGTCCTGGAAGACCATCTGGATGTCCTGGCGCTTGCGGCGCAGCTCCTCGCCCTTGAGGCTCGCGATGTCGACGCCGTCGTAGGTCACCGAGCCCTCGGTCGGCGGCTCGAGGTTGAGGATCGCCCGACCCAGGGTCGACTTGCCACAGCCGGACTCGCCGACGAGGCCATACGTCTCGCCCCGACGGATCTGCAGGTCCACCCCGTCGACCGCGTAGACGTGGCCGATCACCTTGTCGAAGATGACGCCCTTCTTGATCGGGAAGTGCACCTTGACCCCGCGGACGTCGACGAGCACGTCACCGTGGTCGGCGCCCGACGGCGCTGCCGGCTCGGCCGCTCCGCTCGTGTCACGATCCGGGTTCACGGTCGAGGTCATCGACCCACCTCCACAGGGTTGAAGCAGCGCAGGGCGCGACCATAGTCCTCCACCAGCTGCGGCGCCTCCTGCCGGCACGTCTCGATGGCGTTCGGACACCGTGGGGCGAAGGCACAGCTGCTGGTCCACGGCAGGTTGTCGGCGACCGAGCCGGGGATCGGGTTGAGCCGTTCGCCCCGGCGGATGTCGAGCTTGGGAATCGACTCGAGCAGGCCGAACGTGTAGGGGTGTCGCGGCTGCTCGAAGAGGGGATGCCGGTCGGCGCGCTCGACGATCCGGCCCGCGTAGAGGACGTTGACCTCGTCGCACAGCCCGGCGACGACGCCGAGGTCATGCGTGATCATGATCAGGGCCGTGCCGGTGTCCTCGACGAGCTCCTTGAGCAAGCTGAGGATCTGAGCCTGGATCGTCACGTCGAGCGCGGTCGTCGGCTCGTCGGCGATGAGCAGTCTCGGCTCGCAGGCGAGCGCCATCGCGATGAGGGCCCGCTGCCGCATCCCGCCGGACATCTGGTGGGGATAGTCCTTGAGCCGGCGGTCCGGGTCGGGGATGCCGACCTTGTCGAGCATCTCGCGTGCCACGACCATCGCCGCCTTGCGGGACATGCCCTTGTGCCGCTCGAGCACCTCGGCCACTTGAACGCCGACCGGCACCACGGGGTTGAGCGAGCTGAGCGGGTCCTGGAAGATCATGGCGAGCTCCCGGCCGCGCCGGTCGCGCATGTCCGTGTCCGACAGCTTCAGCAGGTCGGTGCCGGCGAAGAGCACCTCTCCCTCCACGTGGTTGCCCCGCTTCGGCAGCAGTCCCATGATCGCCAGCGAGGTCACCGACTTCCCGCACCCGGACTCGCCGACGAGCCCGACGGTCTGACCCGGTCTGACGTCGAAGCTGACGCCGTCGACGGCCGCGAACGGCTCCTCGCCGTGCCGGGTGAAGGTGACCTTGAGATCGCGAACCTGCAGGAGCGGTTCGTCACCGTGACGACTGGCACTCGTGGTGTGGGTCGCACCCGTGCTTGTGCTCACGGACGAGATGGTCTGGGACACCCCGGTCACCTCCGGCTCTTGGGGTCGAGGGCCTCACGCAGTGACTCTCCCATGAGGGTGAAGCCGAGCGCGACGACGATGATGCACATGGCCGGCCAGATCGCCAGGTGCGGGTGGTCACTGACGAAGTTCTGCGCCTGACCGAGCATCTGGCCCCACTCGGGCTGCCGGTCGTCCGGGTTGCCGAGGCCGAGGAAGGACAGGCCGGCGGCCTCGATGATCGCCACCGCGAGGACGAGTGTCGCCTGCACGATGACCGGCCCGAGCGAGTTCGGCAGCATGTGGCGGAAGACGATCGCGCGCGGCTTCACGCCGAGTGCCCGTGCCGCGAGCACGTGGTCGCTCGCTCGTTGGGCGAGCATCGAGCCACGGAGCAGCCGAGCGAAGATCGGGATCTGCACGACAGCGATGGCGATGATGACCGTCGTCTGGCTCGGGCTCGCCGCGATCGCCGCGATGGAGACGGCGAGGATGAGGCCGGGGATCGAGAGCATGACGTCGACGATCCGCATGACGAGGGCATCGACCCACCCGCCGATGGCGCCGGCGAGGGTGCCGAGAGTGAGGCCCCCGAGCAGCCCGCCCAACGTCGCGAGAACGCCGACGATGAGCGTCTGGCGCCCACCGACGAGCAGGCGGGAGAGGAGGTCCCGGCCGACCGTGTCGCCCCCGAGCGGGTGGCCGGGCTGAGGCCCGGGAACCGGGTTCGTCTGGGGCCGCACCTGGTCCAGCAGAGGCTGGGCCGCTGGGTCGTGAGGCGCGATCCATGGGCCGATGATGGCGAGCACGACGAAGACAAGAGTGATGAAGGCGCCGGTGAGGAAGACCGGGTTGCGGCGCAGGCGCTCCCACGCGCTGGCGAGGAGCGACTTGCCCTCTCCGCCGGCGATGCGGCCGGCGTCGGCGACCGTCGTCAGGGCGCTGCCACTACCCTGACCAGACTCGGCAGCGGCGTTGTGGCCGGCCGCCTGAGCCAGGGAGTCGATGCGGTCCTTCTTGCGGTCGCGGAAGGGTCCTGGTCCGGAGGACTGGGTCATGGCAGATCACCTCGTCCTGATGCGGGGGTCGATGATGGCGTAGGTGATGTCCACGACCAGGTTGACGATGACGTACACGGCGGCCGCGGCCATGATGAGGACCTGGAGCACGGGATAGTCCTTGAGCTCGATGGCCATGGCGAGAGCCTGGCCGATCCCGGTGAAGCTGAAGACGCGCTCGGTGAGGACAGCGCCGGCGAGCAAGGCACCCGTCTGCAGGCCGATCGTCGTCACCACCGGCAGCAGGGCGTTGCGCAGGATGTGCCGCCCGCGGATGATGCGGGACGTGAGCCCTTTGGCGTTGGCCGTGCGGACGTAGTCCTCCTCGACGACGTCGAGCACCGACGCCCTCGTGATGCGGAAGATCACCGCGAAGGGGATGGAGGCGAGCGCGAGCGCCGGAAGAATGAGGTGCTTGAAGGCGTCCCAGGCGGCGTCCCACTCCTGGGTGAGGATGCCGTCGAGGACGAAGAAGCCGGTCACGCGCGTCGCGTCGAGCGTCGGATCCTGGCGCCCGGACACGGGCAGCCACTGCAGTTCGACGGCGAACCAGTGCTTGAGCATGAAGGCGAGGAAGAAGACCGGCACCGCGACCCCGACGAGCGAGCCCATGACGGACAGGTTGTCGAGCCAGGTGCCCTTGCGCCGCGCGGCGAAGTACCCGAGCGGGATGCCGATGACGACGGCGAGCGCGATGGCGACGCTGCTCAGCTCGATCGTGGCCGGGAAGCGGGACAGGAAGATCTCGAAGGCGTCACGCCCTGGGAGCACGCCGTTGGAGGGGCCGAACTCGCCCTGTGCGATGCGCTTGATGTAGTTCCAGTACTGCACCCAGATCGGGTCGTTGAGGCCGAGGGCCTCAGTGAGCTGCTCGCGACGCTCCGGGGTGGCCCGCTCCCCGAGCATCGCCGACACCGTGCCGCCGGGGAGTGCCTTGAGCCAGACGAAGAGCAGCAGCGAGAGGACGATGACCACGCCGACCATCTGGACGAGCCGGCGCACGATGAATCTCAGCACGGCGAGGTGCCATCCTTTCTCACGACCGGGGGCCGTCCCAAAAGATTGGGACGGCCCCCGGCTGGTGTGACGGTGTCCTTACCCGGGCAGGCCGCGGGTGAGGATCACTTGCCGCCGACAGTCACGGTGTTGAACTCCTCGGACGTGAGCGGCGAGGCGATGAGCCCATCGACGTTCGGGCCGGTCACGAGCGCGGGCGGCGAGTGCGTGAGCGGGAGGCCCGGGAGGTACTCCTCCATGATCTGCTGGTTGAGCTTCTCGTAGGCCGCGGCCCGCTCGGCCTCGTCGACGATGGCATCCGCCGCCTTGAGGTCGGCCGAGAGCTGCTTGCCCCACGGCTGCGTCCACGTGTGGAAGTCGTTGGTCTCCGGCTGGAAGAACGTGCCGACGAAGTTGTCGGCCGCGTTGTAGTCGCCGGTCCAGCCGAGCAGCCACGCGTCGAAGGAACCCGCGTCGACGCCGTCGAGGTAGCCGCCGTTCCACGGCTTGGCATCGAAGTTGACCTTGATGCCGGCGGCCTCGAGGTCAGTCCGCACCGCTTCGGCGATCTTCTGCGGGTTCGGCATGTACGGACGCGTCACCTCGGTCGGGTAGGCGAAGTTCAGCGTCATGCCCTCGGCGCCGGCCTCCTTGA
>NZ_JAJJPG010000143.1:0-8531 GCF_032907665.1 Intrasporangium sp. | reverse complement strand
CCGACGTAGGTGATGTAGCCGTCCGCGTCCACCGACGCGACGTCACCGGTGTGGTACCAGCCGCCCTCCATCGCGGCGGCGTTGCGCTCCGGGTCACCTTGGTAGCCGGTCATGAGCGGCACCGGGCGCTGCGACAGGTCGAGGCAGATCTCGCCCTCGAGGTTGCCGTCGGCGTCGGGCTCGGCGACACGCGTGTTGGTCAGCGGGTCGACGACGGCGACGGGGACGCCGGGCAGGGGCCGGCCCATGGAGCCCGGCTTGAGTGGGGCCCCTGGCGTGTTGCCGATCGCCGCGGTCATCTCGGTCTGCCCGAAGCCGTCCCGGATGGTCAGCCCCCAGGCCTTCTCGACCTGGGCGATGACCTCGGGGTTGAGCGGCTCGCCGGCACCGATGACCTCGCGGAGCGAGCCGGGCCCGCCGGTGAGGTCGGCGTTGATGAGCATCCGCCACACGGTCGGGGGCGCGCAGAGCGAGGTCACCTCGTGGGTCCGCAGCACCCGCAGCAGTGCCGCGGGGTCGAAGCGCGAGTAGTTGTAGATGAAGATCGTCGCCTCGGCGATCCACGGGGCGAAGAAGCACGACCAGGCGTGCTTGGCCCAGCCGGGGCTCGAGATGTTGAGGTGGATGTCGCCGGGGCGCAGGCCGATCCAGTACATCGTCGACAGGTGGCCGACCGGGTAGGACCGCTGGGTGTGCTCGACGAGCTTGGGCTTGCTCGTCGTGCCGGAGGTGAAGTAGAGCAGCAGCCGGTCGTCGGGCCCGGTCCCCGGGTGCTCGGCCGGACCCACCTCGAGGTCGTATGCCGCTGAGTACGGTTCCCAGCCCACGGGCCCTTCCGCTCCGGCTTGGTCGGAGGCGTCGGACGGGTCGGCGCCGACGGCGATGCGCAGGTAGTCGCCCGGGACGTCCGCGAACTTGTGGACCTCGGTCGCGTTGGTGATGACGGCCCGGGCGGCACCGCGTTCCATGCGGTCGACGAGATCGCCCGGGCCGACGGCGACCGTCGTCGGCATGATGACCGCGCCGAGCTTCATGACGCCGAGCATCGACTCCCAGAGCTCGACCTGGTTGCCGAGCATGAGGACGACGGAGTCGCCGCGTCGCACTCCGATGCGGGCGAGGTGCGCCGCCACCTGGTCGGAGCGCCTGGCCATCTCGTCGAAGGTCACGCTCCGCGCGGACTCGTCCTGCTCGACGATGGTCAGGGCGGGCTCGTCGTTGCCCCGCGCGACGGCGTCGAACCAGTCGATCGCCCAGTTCCAGCGCTCCCCGACGTCGGGGAAGGCGAACTGCGTGATGGCCCGGTCGTAGTCCTCCCGCAGGTCCACGAGGAGGTCGCGCGCCGCGCGGTAGGCCTCGGTCACACTCGGCGTCCGGTCCGTCGTCGTCATGCCACGACTCTAGGACCTGCCCGGAGGCGGGAGGGAAGAGTTCTGCTACCCGTGGTGTGACCCGACGACAAGCCCGCCCTGAGCTCGGTCAGCCGGCTGGTGAGTTCATCATGTCAAGGATGCCCGAGGTGTCCGCGAGCTTTCCGGGCCAGGCCAGGCCGGGCTCGGACACGATCGCGATGAGCTCCTCCTTGGTCGGCAGCGGGGCGGTCGTGGGAGTGAGGGAGCTCTCGCCCTGCAGGGCGACCGCGATGACCCAGACCTGTCGACCGTCGGCGTAGGTGATGCTCGCGGCGCGCGTGCCGTCCGTCGACCCGTAGTGGATCTTGTTGCCTCCGCGCTGGTCGACGAGCGCGCACTGGCCAGGCTCAAGGCGGCCCTGGCCAGTGCCCCCGCACGGCTCCCTCAGCTCCTTCTCCGGGTCCGTGGCCGCCGAGGAGACCACCCGGATACCGCCGAGGCTCTTCTCGCCCTGCTTGGCCCAGGTGGCATGGATGCCGAACCTGTAGAACTCGTCTCGATAGGACCCCGAGCTGTTGCCGTGTCGCGGACGAAGGTAGTCGTCGCTTCCCGCAGCATGCGTGCGGATTGCGGCCTCCATGCGCGTGCCGAGCTCCTCGGTGGTGAGGGCCGCGCCCTTCGTCGCCGATCGGGCGGTGGTCGTGGGCTCCGCTGCTTGGGTCTCCACTGAGGCCGCCGCGGTGCTCGCGACAGTCGCGAAGCCCCCACCCGCAGGGGTGAGGCCCCCGAGGGCGTCACCTGCTCTGGGGATGATGGAGAGGGCCAGCGCGGCCCCCACCACTGCGGCCGTGGCCCCCACGCCAGTCCGCGCGACCCATCGCCGGGTCCGCGCCTGTCGCGCCCGCACCAGGTCCTCTGCGGGGTCGAAGCCGACCGTGGGCAGGGAGTCCTGGGCCCTCAGGAGGAGGTCCCGCAGGTGCTCGTCGTTCATCTCGTGATCCCTTCGTGTTCCGTGGGCGTCGCCGCGAGCAGCTGCTCGAGGCGCGCAATTGCCTTGGCTGTCTGACTCTTGACCGTGCCGGCACTGACACCGAGCACGTCGGCGGTCTCGGCGATGCTGGCTCCCCACAGGTGCCGCAGCACGAGGACCCGACGCATCGACGGCGCCAGCTGTCCCAGGGCCGCGAGCAGCTCGTCCCGGTCCTCGAAGGTGAAGCCGTCAGCAGCCTCCGGCTCGGGAAGGTCGTCGCCTGCTGATCGCTCCCGCGACCACCACGGACGTCGCACGAGGTCGATGTGACTCGTGACGAGGACCCGACGCGCGTAGGCGTCCGGTCCGGCCATCCGTGACACGCGCGGCCAGGCCAGGTAGAGCTTGGTCAGCGTCGTCTGGACGAGGTCCTCGGCCGTCGCGTGGTTGCCGCAGAGCAGATACGCGGTGCGTCGCAGCTGGTCCCGACGCGCAACGACGTAGGCCGTGAACTGTTCGTCCGTTTCCGACATGCCGCTCCCGTGTGAGCTCGCCTTGCCCGCTCGGCCGACCGGGACCGGTCGGTGAGGAGGGCCCGTCACCCGAGAGAACGGGACGGAGACCACGAAGGTTGTCTCCGAGTGGCGATGTCCCCACGATCTTTCCCGAGTCGGCCTCCGGGGTCGACGGGTTACTCTCCCCGGTTGGGCGCGGCGACGGCCGGGAGCGCACAGCGGGCGCGGCCGGAGGCAGCCAGGCCGAGGCAGGCCAGCGCGACCGCCAGGCCGGCGATGACGCCGAAGGCGAGACGACTCGGCTCACCGACGATGGCGAGGACGGCTCCCGCCACCCCGTAGAAGACCGCGGCGGCCATGGAGGCCGCGATCTGCCCTCCTGCATTGTTGCGGCCCTGGTTCGAGTCGTCCGACGCCGACATGATGAGCACGGAGAGCGTGGCGGAGGTCATGCCGATCCCGATGCCTGCCACCGCCCACCCACCGAGGCCGATGGCAGTCGGCACGTCCGCCCAGACGAGGAGGCCGGCCCCGACGAGGCCAGCGGTCAGGAGGGCGAAGCCGACCCGGAGCAGCAGCATCGGCCGTGCCGCGAACCGGCTCTGGATGGCCGAACCGGTCGACCATGTCACGCCGGTGATGCTCAGGCTGAGGCCGGCCGTGAGCGGCCCGTGGTCGCGCAGCACCGTGAGGATGAGGGGAAGGAACGCCCCGATCCCCATGAAGGCAGCGCTGAGCAGGCCGCGCAGCGCGACGACCCCGCCGATGCCACAAGCGGCCCTGAGCGCTCCGCTCGGGAGCAGGCGCCGCGCGGACACGCCGAGCCCGGCGAGGGCCAGGCCGACCCCGACGAGCGCGGTGACGGTGAGCGCCCGGACGGTCAGCTGCTCCGTCACGAGATTGAGCGCGACGAGGGCTGCTGCCGCGAGGAGCGCCCAGGGCAGGACCGCACGCAGTGGGGTCGGCGCCGGCGCCCGCCCCCCGACCGCTTCGGTGCGCGGAAGCCCGCTCGCGACACGTAGGGCCGGTCGTAGCGCGATCCACACCGGCGCGAGGACCACCGGACCGGCGACGAAGATCCAGCGCCAGCCGACCCACTCGGTCACCGCGCCGGTGATGACGGGCCCGAGCACCGACGGCAGCACCCAGGCAGCGGCGAACATCGCGACGACCTTCGGGCGGAGGGCGGGATCGAGGACGCGGGCGACGAGGACCATGACGCCGACGTCGAGCAGCCCCTCCGCGAGACCGCTGAGCAGCCGTCCGAGCACGAGGGCCGGCAGCGCGGTCGAGCCCGCCACCGCCACCATGCCTCCGACGAAGGTGAGTGCGCCGGCCCGGAGGACGGGGACCGGTCCGCGCCGGTCGGCCCACCAGCCGGCCGTGGCGAGCGACACGAGGTAGGTCGCGAGCGGGGCTGCCCCGACGAGACCGTAGCTCGTCACCGCGTCGAGCTCGAGCAGGACGGTCGGCATGGCCGTCAGCACGGCACGGTTCTCGAACGCGCCCAACGTGACGAGCGCGACGACCGCGACGACGATCGGGGCGTTCTGCCGGGTGAACAGGCCTGCAGCGGAAGGGGACTCGCCAGAGTCTACGACTGTCGTGGATTCAGCGCTCGGGGTCACGAGCTCCACGATGCAAGCTCAAGCGCACCTGAGGTCAAGTGCGATCTCACTCCTCCGCCAGCTCGGGGCGGTCACGCCGGTCGCGGCGCCCGCTCGGCGGCATACGGTCTGTCTCGTCGTCATCCTCAGCCGGCTCGTAACCCGGCCGCCCGTGCGCAGCCCGCCCCTGGGCCACCATGCGGCGCCGGTTGTCGTCCTCGTCGATGAGCCGGTTGATCAGCTGCTGGACGTGGTTGCTGTGCGGGATGTTCTTCAGCGACTCGTCCGGGCTGTCGCCCGCCGACTCGATGCGCAGCGAGCCGGAGTTGATGATCCGGTCGAGGAGCGTCTGCTGGAAGGAGACATCCGTGATCTTCGAGAGCGTGATGTCCTTGCCGGACTTGCTGAGGATCCCGCGGCGCACCATGACGCGGTGTGTCGTCACGACGTAGTGCGTCGTCCGCCAGCGGAGGAACGGGACGACGACCGCGGGGATCGCGATGATGACGATGACCGCCACGGCGATCCACTGGATGAGATTGCCCTGCGAGTCGTCCGGAGTGGCGCGGGCGACGAGAACGGCGGCCGCGACCAGCAGGAGGCCTACGAAGGCGGGCGCCGCGATGGTCAGCCAGTGCGGGTGGATGCTGCGCTCGACCCTCTCGCCCTTGGCGAGGACGTTCTCCGGGAATCCCATGGCGCCAGCGTAGGGCTCGGCACGCCACTTCGGGTGGCGGCCACCCCGGACCGCCCTTACTCTCCGTAACGACGCCGCGGCCATCCGTGCGTCGGTTCTTGCAGTGCCTCTGGTTGACATCGCGGTTGACACCCCCCAAAGGAGAGCGCAGTGAAGAGCACCACACCACGCGGCCGTCTGGCTGCGGCAGTCCTCACCCTCGCCACCACCCTCGTCCTCGGCCTCGTCTCGGCCCTCACCCTGGCCGTGCCGGCGCACGCTGCCGGAGGCAGCTACGTCGCTCTCGGCGACTCCTACTCCTCCGGCACCGGCACTCGGACGTACATCAACGACGGCACGAGCTGTCAGCGATCCGTGTACGCCTACCCGTCCCTCGACGCCGCGGCCCTCGGCCTGTCCCTCACCTTCCGAGCCTGCTCGGGAGCGACCGTCGCAGACGTCACCAACACGCAGCTGTCCGCCCTCACCACATCCACGAACTTCGTGACGATCTCCGTGGGCGGCAACGACGCCGGGTTCGCGGATGTCCTCACCGAGTGCGCGCTGCCGGGCTGGATGAGCAACTGCAACGGTGCGATCGACGACGCGCAGTACATCATCAACTACGTCCTGCCGAGCCGGCTCTCGTCCCTCTACGGCTCGATCCGCGCCAAGGCGCCCAACGCGAAGGTCATCGTCGTCGGCTACCCGAGGATCTTCATGGGTGAGGACTGCAACGCCTTCACGTGGTTCTCGCCGTCGGAGCAGTCCCGCCTCAACTACACGGCCGACCTGCTCAACTCCCGGACGTACTCGGCCGCCAGGGCGCGGGGCTTCACCTTCGTCAACCCGACGTCGCGCTTCATCGGCCACGCCGTGTGCAACGACGTCGAGTGGATCAACGGGCTGTCCTACCCGATCTCGGAGAGCTACCACCCCAACGTCGCCGGGCACCGCGACGGCTACGCCTACCTGACCAAGCCCGTCTTCGGCGTCACCGCCTCCAGCAGCGCGGCCACCACCCTGTCTGCGAGCGCCCTCGCCGAGGACGCCAAGCGGTATGCCGCCCTCGACCGCAGGATCAAGCCCAAGGAGTTCGTCGCACCCGACCTGACGACGCCGCGTGCCAAGGCCGCCGCGGCAGCGGCCGGCGTCGACCTGTCGAGCCGGGCGAGCATCGACCGAGCCGACCGGATCTGGTCCGAGCGACAGGCCGCGGAGCTCGCCGGTCGCGCGGCGAGCCGGGCCGGCTGACGGCCGTCCCCCAACCCCACGCCCGAGGTTGTGGCCGGCGCTGACGACGTATCGTCGGCGCCGGCCACAACGGGCCGGCCGGTCCTCTGCGGGTGATACAGACCTTCCGGCGGAACCTACCCTCGGTTAACCTCGCGCTCGTGGCACCGTGGCCACCACGTATCACCACCGAGGAGCACCCATGACCGAGGTCAGGTCCAACCACCCGCTCACCGATCCCACCGGTGCCGTCGTCCCCTCGTCGGTCCCGACGCACTGGTACAACCTTGCGGCGGACCTGCCCGAGCCCTGCCCACCCGCCCTGCATCCGGGCACCCAGCAGCCCCTCGGGCCGGACGACCTCGCGCCGCTCTTCCCCATGGCCCTGATCCAGCAGGAGGTGACGACGGAGCGCTGGGTCGAGATCCCGCAGACCGTGCGCGAGATCTACGCTCGGTGGCGCCCCTCCCCGCTCATCCGCGCCGATCGTCTGGAGCGCGTCCTCGGGACGCCGGCCAGGATCTTCTACAAGTACGAGGGCGTGAGCCCGGCCGGCTCGCACAAGCCCAACACCGCGGTCGCGCAGGCCTACTACAACGCCGTCGAGGGGACGACGAAGCTCACCACCGAAACGGGCGCCGGGCAGTGGGGAGCCTCGCTCTCGCTCGCCTGCTCCCTGCTCGGCCTCGACTGCGAGGTGTGGCAGGTCCGGGCCTCCTACGACCAGAAGCCCTACCGCCGCTACCAGATGGAGACCTACGGCGGCGTCTGCCACCCGTCGCCCTCCGACCTCACCGAGGCCGGCCGCGCCATGCTCGCCGCCGACCCGGACACGTCGGGCTCGCTCGGCATGGCCATCTCCGAGGCCGTCGAGGTCGCCGCCAAGGATCCCAATGCGCACTACGCCCTCGGCAGCGTCCTCAATCACGTGCTGCTCCACCAGAGCGTCATCGGCATCGAGGCCCTCGCCCAGCTCGACGAGATCGGTGAGACTGCCGACGTCGTCTACGGCTGCGCCGGCGGCGGGTCCAACCTCGCCGGACTGTCCTTCCCGTTCATCGGCCGCAACCTGCGCGACGGCGCGACGACGAAGGTGGTCGCCTGCGAGCCTGCCGCGTGCCCGTCGCTGACCCAGGGCGAGTACCGCTACGACCACGGGGACGTGGCCGGACTGACCCCGCTCCTCAAGATGCACACGCTCGGCAAGGACTTCGTGCCGCCGCCGATCCACGCAGGCGGGCTGCGGTACCACGGGATGGCGCCCATGGTGTCGCACGCGCTCGAGCTCGGCCTGCTGTCCGCGACGGCCGTCGAGCAGGACGACGCCTTCCGCGCCGGCATCGAGTTCGCGCGCGCCGAGGGCATCATCCCCGCCCCGGAGTCGACCCACGCCGTCGCCGCGGCGCTCGCACACGCCCGTGCCGCGACGACCGACGAGACGATCGTCATCGGCCTGTCCGGCAATGGCGTGCTCGACCTGCCCGCCTACGAGGACTACCTCTGACCGCGGTCCCGCGTGCGGCTGCCGCACGCGGGACCCCGAGGCCTCGACTCTCTCGGGCTATTCCGGCCAGACGCCTGAGGCCCCGCGCCGGTGGCTGGCCATCAGGTGGGTGTCGACCATGCCGATCGCTTCCATGAGGGCATACATCGTGGTCGGCCCGACGAAGGCGAATCCTCTGCTGCGCAGTGCCTTCGACAGAGCCTTCGACTCCTCCGACACGGTCGGCACCTCTGAGCGGTCATGCGGTCGCGGGGTCTCTCTCGGCTGGAAGCTCCAGACGAAGTCGACGAGGCCCTCATCGGCCCGCAGGGCGATCGTCGCTCGGGCGTTCTGGATCGTCGCGCCGATCTTCATCCGGTTGCGGACGATGCCCGCGTCACCCATGAGCCGCTCGACGTCCGCCTCGCCGAATTCAGCCACGACGTCGGGGTCGAAGTCCGCGAAAGCCGCTCGGAAGCTCGGACGCTTGCGCAGGATCGTCACCCATGACAACCCCGCCTGGAAGCCCTCGAGGCAGATCCGCTCGTAGAGTCCCTGCTCGTCGCGGACCGGCATGCCCCACTCGGTGTCGTAGTACTCCATGAGGAGCGGGTCCTCTGCGGCCCAGGCGGGACGCGAGAGACCGTCAGCACCAACCACTGTCATGGTTCGACGATAGGGGTCGCGCCGGACAG
>NZ_JAJJPG010000142.1:3296-8566 GCF_032907665.1 Intrasporangium sp. | reverse complement strand
GTAGGTGGCCCAGACGACCGCATGGTCGGTGCCGTGGATCGCGACCTGTCCCGCATCCACGACGCTCAGCCCACGGCTCAGCAGGTGGTCGAGCTGCACGAAGGGCGGCACGCGTCGGCCCTCGAAGGGCCACGTCCGCACCCAGCCCAACCCGGCGACCCGGTGCGCGTGGTCCATGCCGTCGGCGACAGCGCGGAAGGCCGGGTGCCCGTGACCGGCGTTGAAGTCTCCCGCGAGCACCGTCGGCTCGTCACTCGACTGTCGGTCACGCCAGGTCGCCAGGGCGCGCAGGCCCGCACGCCACTCTCCGGCGTCCCCGGACATCGGTGCGAGGACGTGGACGGCCTTGACCCGCACTGCCGTTCCGCTGACGTCGACGACCACCTCCGGCTGAACGCTCGGGGTGTGCGCATCGACCGGGTCGACGCCGGTGGCCTCCGTGAGCGGGAACCGGGAGTAGACCATGGTTCCCGTGAAGGCGTCGGGGCGCGCCTCGCCCACGCGCTCGACGAACCACTCATCGAGTCCGGAGTCGTCGAGGGCTCCCTGCGCCTCCGGCGTCAGCTCGGTCGCCACGAGGACGTCGACGGAGTGCGCGCGCACGGCGTCGGCGACGTGATCCGGGTCGGCTCGGCCGTAGGAGAGGTTGACAGCCATGACCGTGAGGTCGCGTGGCGCGTCAGGGGACGTGCGGGCGAACCAGCCGGGCAGCGCAACCGACGCCGCGACGACCACGGCGGTGACGACCGGCACGAGCATCCACCAGCGCTTGAGCAGAGCGGTGAGCGCGAGGAGCGCCAGCAGCCCCATGACGACGAACGGCCCCGCCGTCTGCAGCACGATGACGAGCTGCGCGGTGCTGTCGATCCATCGGGTCGCACCCGTGGCCACGAGGACGACGAGGGCCGCGCCAAGCCCCACGTCGAGCCGGCGCCCCGGTCGGTGACCTCGCGTGGCGGTCACGCCTGGAGGACGACCGGGATGATCATCGGCCGCCGACGGATCTTGCCACCGGCCCACGAGCCCACGGCGCGGCGGATGACCTGCTGCAGCTGCTGGTCGTCGCGCACACCGTTGGCGACCGCCTCCTCGACCGCGCGCTCGACCTTGGGGATCACCTGCTGGAAGACCTCGTCGCTCTCGACGAACCCGCGCGCCGTGATCTCCGGACCCGAGGCGATCTTGCCGGTGGCCGCGTCGAGCACCACGATGCACGTGATGAAGCCCTCGTCACGCAGGATCCGGCGGTCCTTGAGCAGGGCCTCGTCGGTGCCGCCGATGTTGGTCCCGTCGACGTAGATGTAGCCGCAGTCGACGACACCGGTGATCGAGGCCTGCCGGTCGACGAGATCGACGACCACACCGTCCTCGGCGAGCACGACGTTCGCCTCCGGAACGCCCGTCTGGATGGCGAGCTGGGCGTTGGCATACATGTGCCGCCACTCCCCGTGGACCGGCATGACGTTGCGGGGGCGGACGATGTTGTAGCAGTAGAGCAGCTCTCCCGCGCTGGCGTGGCCGGAGACGTGGACCTTGGCGTTGCCCTTGTGCACGACGGCGGCACCGCGCCGCATGAGTCCGTTGATGACCCGGTAGACGGCGTTCTCGTTGCCCGGGATGAGGCTGCTGGCCAGCAGGACGGTGTCCCCCGGTCCGACGTTGATGCGGTGGTCGCCGTTGGCCATCCGGGACAGGGCCGCCATCGGCTCGCCCTGGGACCCCGTGCTGATGAGGACGACCTCGTCGTCGCGGAGGTGCCCGAGGCGCTTGACGTCGACGAGGATCCCCTCGGGGACGTGCAGGTAGCCGAGCTCCGCGGCGATCCCCATGTTGCGCACCATCGACCGGCCGACGAAGGCGACCTTGCGGCCCGCCTTCGCCGCCGCGTCGAGCACCTGCTGAACGCGGTGCACGTGGCTGCTGAAGCAGGCGACGATGATGCGGCGCTCCGCGTGCCGGAAGACCTTGTCGATGGCCGGGGCGATCTCGAGCTCTGGCGTGGTGAAGCCCGGCATGTCGGCGTTCGTCGAGTCGGTGAGGAAGAGGTCGACCCCCTCCTCGCCGAACCGTGCGAAAGCGCGCAGGTCGGTGATCCGTCCGTCCAGCGGCAGCTGGTCCATCTTGAAGTCGCCCGTGTGCAGGAGGGTGCCCGCCGTGGTCCGGACGAACACCGCGAGGGCGTCGGGGATCGAGTGGTTCACCGCGGCGAACTCGAGGTCGAAGGGGCCGATGCGCTCCCGCTGGCCCTCTCGGACCGTCAGGGTGAACGGCCGGATGCGGTGCTCCTTGAGCTTCGCCTCGACGAGCGCGAGGGTCAGGGTGGAACCGATGAGGGGAAGGTCGCCCTTGAGCCGGAGCAGGTAGGGAACGGCCCCGATGTGGTCCTCGTGGCCGTGGGTCAGGACGACGGCGTCGATGTCGTCGAGCCGGTCCTCCACATAGGAGAAGTCCGGCAGGATGAGATCGACACCGGGGTGGTGGTCCTCGGGGAAGAGCACGCCGCAGTCGATGACGAGCAGCCTGCCCTCGGTCTCGAGCACGGCCATGTTGCGACCGACCTCGCCGAGGCCGCCGAGCGCGACGACCCTGAGGCCGTTGTCGGGCAGACGAGGCGGGGTGGTCAGCTCGGGGTGGGGGTGGCTCACAGGGTTCCTGTCGTTCGGGGGCAGTGTGAGGCGATGGTCGCGACCGTGGGTTGCCATTCGGTCAGCGCGGACGGTCCATCACGCACAGCCAGCACGGCGCGCGTCGGTCAGGCCACCGTGGCCAGAGCCGTTCGGAGCAACGAGCGCTGCTCGTCGGTGGCCTCGACGAGGGGCAGCCGGACGGCCGCGGACTCGATGAGGCCCTGCTCGGCGAGCGCGGCCTTGGCCATGATGGCGCCCTGGGTGACGTGCATGACGGCGTCGACCATCGTGTGGAGCGACCGATGGACAGCCCGGGCGTCGTCCCACCGCCCGGCGATGACGGCGTCGGCGAGGCGGCGGTACACGCCGGGGCAGGTCTGCGAGGTGACGCCGACGAAGCCGACCGCACCGTTGGCGAAGTGGGCGAGATTCATCGCGTCGTCGCCGGAGTACCAGTCGAGTCCGGTGGCCTCCATGAGCTGGCTGGCGAGCCACAGGTCGGCCCGGGCGTCCTTGACGGCGACGATGCGCTCGTGCTCGGCGATCCGCAGGTAGGTCTCGCGGGCGATGGCGATGCCGGACCTCCCCGGGATGTCGTAGACCATGACCGGCAGGTCACTGGCGTCGGCGAGAGCGAGGAAGTGCGCGACGAGCCCCGGCTGCGGCGGCTTGTTGTAGTACGGCGTGACGGCGAGCACCGCGTCGGCCCCTGCCTTCTCCGCGACGCGGACCGACTCCACGCTCTTGGCGGTGTCGTTGCTCCCCGCGCCGGCCACGACGACTGCGCGGTCCCCCACGGCGCCGATGACGGCTCGGAGCAGGTCCTCCTTCTCCGCTGCGGACGTCGTTGGTGACTCCCCTGTCGTGCCGGACACGACGATGCCGTCGTGGCCCTGGTCGACCAGGTGGGTGGCCAACCGCTGGGCGGAGTCGAGGTCCACTGATCCGTCGGCGCGCATCGGCGTGACGATCGCCGAGAGGACACGTCCGAGCCGGGGTGCGTCTGCCATGGGCCAAGGTTAGCGCCCGGCGCCCGACCCTCGGCGCCGACGTCCGTGCGCCCGTTTCGTGCCGTATGCCGCTGGGCTGGCGCCCGCACGAACGGGTCCCGGCCACCTGTCTGGGGACAGAGAGCGAGGCACTACTCGCTCGGGGGTCCGAGTAGTGCCTCGCCACCCCTTCCATCGCGCGGCGGTCGGGGGCGTTACAGGTCCGGCGAGGAAACTTCCGCCGGGCTCTCAGCGACGGACATACGTCACCCAGGCGAACCCGTCGTGCTCCTCACGTTCGGTCTCCTCCCACTGCGCCCCGTCGATGTCGGGGAAGGTGACCGCGCCCTCCGGGGACTGGTCGACCTCGGTGATGACGAGGCGAGCGGCATACGGCATCGCCTCGCGGTAGATCTCTCCCCCACCGACGACGAAGACCTCGTCGGCCGGGCCGGCCAGACTGAGGGCCTCGGCCAGGGAATGGGCCGTCTCGACCCCGGGGTGCTGCCATTCCGGCTGCCGGGTCACGACGATGCTCCGCCGGCCCGGGAGCACCCCCATCGACTCGAAGGTGCGCCGACCCATGATCATCGGGTGGCCCATCGTGGTGCGTTTGAAGAACTTGAGGTCCTCGGAGAGGTGCCAGGGCATCCCGGTGCCGTCGCCGATCACGCCGTTGCGGCCGACGGCCGCGATCATCGTCACGTTCGTCATGGAGTCACTGTCGCAGGTCGCGTCCGCGTCCGGCGCGGATCACACGGCGATCGGTGCCTTGATGCCCGGCTCGGCGACGTAGTCCACGAGCTCGAAGTCGTCGAGGTCGAACTCGTCGATGCTCGCCTTCCCGGGGGTGATCCGCATGGTCGGCAGCGGGTGCGGCGTGCGCGTCAGCTGGAGCCGGGCCTGGTCGAGGTGGTTGAGGTAGAGGTGTGCGTCGCCCAGGGTGTGGACGAACTCGCCCGGCACGAGGTCGGTGAGCTGGGCGACCATCTGCGTGAGCAGGGCGTAGCTGGCGATGTTGAACGGCACCCCGAGGAAGATGTCGGCGCTGCGCTGGTAGAGCTGACACGACAGCCGACGGCGGGAGCCCGGCTCCGTCGCGGGATGGACGTAGAACTGGAAGAGGGTGTGACAGGGCGGAAGCGCCATGTCGTCGACGTCGGCGACGTTCCAGGCGGAGACGATGTGCCGACGGGAGTCGGGGTTGGTCCGGATCTGCTCGATCACCCTGGCGATCTGGTCGACGCGGCGCCCGTCCGGGGTCGGCCAGGAGCGCCACTGGTGCCCATAGATCGGGCCGAGGTTGCCGTCCTCGTCGGCCCACTCGTCCCAGATCGTGATGCCCCGGTCCTGGAGCCAACGCACGTTGGTGTCGCCGCGGAGGAACCACAGCAGCTCGCCGATGATCGAGCGCAGGTGGAGCCGTTTCGTCGTCATCGCCGGGAAGCCGTCGGCGAGATCGAAGCGCATCTGGTGGCCGAAGACGCTCAGCGTGCCCGTCCCCGTCCGGTCGGACTTCTCCTGGCCCGTCGTCAGGACGTGGTCGAGGAGGTCGAGATACTGCCGCACGCTCGCAGCCTAGTCCGGGTTCGCCGAACGCGCGCGGACCCAGCACGCCCCGGCTCGGTCGGAGCATCGGCGGCAGACAGTGCCC
>NZ_JAJJPG010000142.1:0-3196 GCF_032907665.1 Intrasporangium sp. | reverse complement strand
ACGATCCCGGCCTCGACCTCGTCGGGCTCGAGGGCGTAGTTGCGGTCCATCCGCACCTCGCCGGAGACGAGCCTGGCGCGGCAGGTGCCACAGACCCCGTTGGTGCACGAGTAGGGCGCGTCGGGCCGCAATCGGAGGGTGGCGTCGAGGATCGTCTCCTCGCGGCTCGGCATCGGGACCACGGTCGTCCGCCCGTCGAGGTTGACGGTGACGGTCGCCTCGGGGGGCGCCGACTCGTCGACGACCACCCTGCGTCTCGGCTCGGTCCCGTCGTCGACGTGGAAGATCTCGTGATGGATGTGGTGGGCGTCGACGCCGCGCTCCTTGAGCAGCGCCTCGGCGCCCGTCACGAGGCCGAAGGGACCGCAGAGGTACCACTCGTCGACGGACTCGATCGGCACGAGCGTCGCGAACATCCGCTCCAGCCGCTCCCGGTCGAGCCGCCCGCTGAAGAGCTCGACGTCCTGGGGCTCGCGGGAGAGCACGTTGACGAGGTGGAAGCGGCCGGGGAACCGGTTCTTCAGGTCCTCGAGCTCCTCGAGGAACATGATCGAGCTCGTCTTCCGGTTGCCGAAGAGCAGCGTGGCCCGCGAGGCCGGCTCCTCCTCCAGCGCCGTCGCGAGCAGCGACATCACCGGGGTGATACCGGAGCCGGCAGCGATCGCGACGTGGTGTCGCGTCGCGGTCGGGTCGGTGGCGCACGTGAAGCTGCCGAGCGGGGTCATCACCTCGAGGACGTCCCCAGGGGCGACGACCTCGTTGAGCCACGTCGACATCCGGCCCTCCGGCACGCGAGCCGCGGCGACGCGGAGGGTGCCCGCAGCCGTCGCGGTCGCCCGGGACTGGCAGATCGAGTACGACTGCCGCACCTCCTCCCCGCCGATCGTCGCGCGGATCGTGAGGTGCTGGCCGGGCTCGAACCGGTACTCGTCGGCGAGCTCCGGCGGGACGGTGAAGGTGATGGCGACGGACTCGTCGGTGAGCCGCTCCACGCCGGCGACGGTCAGCTCGTGGAAGCGGGCCGCATGCCGGGCGGGGGCGGGGGCGCCCCCGGTCGTGAGGTCAGTCATTCAGATGGCCTTGAATTCATCGAAGGGCTCGCGGCACACGGTGCACCGGCGCAGGGCCTTGCAGGCGGTCGAGCCGAAGTGGGCGATCTCGGTGGTGTCCTCCGAGCCGCAGTGGGGACAGACGACGACATGCCGCTGGAGCTGGACGGGAACGGGACCGCGACCGCCGCCCTCGACCACCTTCCCGGGAGGAGCGATGCCGAAGCGCTCGAGCGCTGCCCTCCCCTCATCCGTCATCCAGTCGGTCGTCCATGCCGGGGAGAGCCGGGACCGGACGTCGGCGCGGTAGCCCAGGGCCTCGGCCTCCCACCGGATGCGGTCGGCGATCGCCTCCATGGCGGGGCATCCGGAGTATGTCGGCGTGATGGTCGCGACGACGTGACGCGCCTCCTCATCGACCTCGACCTCCCGGAGGATGCCGAGGTCGGCGATGGTGATCACCGGGATCTCCGGGTCAGGGATCCGGGAGATCGCCTCTGCGACGGCGGTGCTGCTGGTCGTGGTCGCCACGGGGCTCACCACGTCGCGCCCGGGTGGGAGCGGGCGATGTGCTGCATCTCCGCCAGCAGGTAACCCATCGGCTTCGAGTGGATCCCCTCGCGTCCGCCCCTGGCCCGCCATCTCGGCTCGTCAGGCAGCGTCAAGGTGGCCTGGTCGACGACGGCGCCCACCGAAGCGACGACCGCGTCGTGCAGCGACGACGGCAGGACGCCGACGCCGGCCTGGGCAGCCGCGACCGACGCGTCGTCGTCGAGGAACAGCTCGGGGAGGTAGGGCAGGACCCACTCGAGGCCCGCCTGCATCCTCCGGTGGGACTCCTCGGTGCCGTCGCCGAGACGCACCACCCACTGGGCAGCGTGGTCGAAGTGGTACCGAACCTCCTTGAGGGCCTTCCCGGCCACCCCCGCGAGGACGCCGTCGCTGGAAGCGAGCAGAGCGGCATACAGCTGCTTCTGGTACGTGGAGAACCACAGCATCCGGGCCATCTCCTGCCCGAAGTCACCACGCTCCTGTTCGACGAGATGGACGTTGCGCCAGTCGCGCTCGTCACGCATCATCGCGAAGTCGTCCTCGCCCCGGCCGGTGCCGTCGAGCGACCCGACGTAGGGGTAGAGCCCACGGGCCTGTCCGAGCAGGTCGAGCGCGATGTTGCCGAGGGCCATGTCCTCCTCGAGCTGCGGGGCGTTGGTCATCCACTCGGCGAGGCGCTGGGCGTAGACCATCGCGTCGTCCGCCAGGCCCAGGATGTATGCCGCTGAGCTCCCTTGCGCTGCAGGCTCACTCGCGCTCGTCACAGGTACTCCACGTCCTCGGGCACCTCGTAGAACGACGGGTGGCGGTAGACCTTGTCAGCCGCGGGGTCGAAGAAGGAGTCCTTCTCCTCGGGGCTGCTGGCGACGATGTCGGAGGCGCGCACGACCCACAGCGAGACGCCTTCCTGTCGGCGCGTGTAGAGGTCACGGCCGTTGCGCAGCGCCATCTCTGCGTCCGGGGCGTGGATCGAGCCGACGTGGACGTGCGAGAGGCCGCGCTTGCCACGGACGAACACCTCCCAGAGCGGCCAGCTCCTCTCGGTGGGGTGTTCCGGGTGCGTGGTCACGCGGCTCCTCTCGAGTGCTCGTCGGCGTGCTTGCGGGCGTAGGCGTTGGCGGCCTCGCGCACCCAGGCGCCGTCCTCATGGGCGCGGCGGCGATGGGCGACCCGCTCGGCGTTGCACGGCCCGTCGCCGCGCAGGACGCGCCAGAACTCGTCCCAGTCGATCTGGCCGAAGTCGTAGTGCCCGCGCTCCTCGTTCCACCGCAGCTCGGGGTCGGGCAGGACGACGCCGAGCTTCTCGGCCTGCGGCACCATCATGTCGACGAACTTCTGGCGCAGGTCGTCGTTGCTGAACCGCTTGATGCCCCACGCCATGGACTGCTCGGTGTGGCCGCCCTTGACGGCCGCGTCGCCGGTGTCGGGCGGGCCGAACATCATCAGCGCCGGCCACCACCACCGGTTGGCCGCGTCCTGGGCCATGGCCTGCTGCGCCTCGGTGCCGCGCATGAGGTTCCACAGGATCTCGAAGCCCTGCCGCTGGTGGAAGCTCTCCTCCTTGCAGACGCGGATCATCGCGCGGGCGTAGGGCC
>NZ_JAJJPG010000141.1:0-8717 GCF_032907665.1 Intrasporangium sp. | reverse complement strand
TGCCGAGCTCGACGTTGCCGACGATGTGGTCGAGGGCCTGGAAGAGCCGCTTCGGCGAGCCCTCGCGCTTCTGGTACGTCGACGTGGCGGGCTGGTACCCGGGAAGGTAGGGACCGGCATACGTCTGACCGTTGATGGTCCGCTGGACGAGGCTGTGGCGGGTCTCCCCATACGTCGCGATCGCAGCCACACGCACCGTGCCGTGCTCGTCGGTGAGATCGTGCGGCTCCTCGAGGACGGTGGCACCGGCCCGCTTGGCCTGGGCGATGCACCGGTCCACGTCGGGGACCTCGAGGGCGATGTCGACGACACCGTCACCGTGCGTGGCGTGGTGCTCGACGAGGGGGCTGTCGGGGCTCACGGCGCCCTTGACGACGAAGCGGATCGAGCCGGACCTGAGGACGAACGCCTTGTGGTCACGGGTGCCGTTCTCCGGTCCGGAGTAGGCGACGAGCTCCATCCCCCACGCGCTCTGGTAGTAGTGCGCGGTCTGGGTGGCGTTGCCGACGACGAAGACGATCGCGTCCCAGCCGGTGACCGGGAAGACATCCTTGTCCTCGTCGTACTCCACGAGCCCGACGAGCTGCTTGAGCTGCTCGAGGTCGAGTTCGGCGTCGCGCTCCAGGTCGGTGAGGTCGGCGTGCGTGTCTGTGGTCATGAGCCGGAGAGTCGCAAAGCGCCTGCGCGTGGTCAACGGATGCCGGCGAAAGTAGTCACTGTGCACACAATGCTGGCCGTATGCCGCTGGGTACTGGACACTTTGTCCATGACCACCCAGCCGTCCCCGCCTTCTTCCTCCCGGACCCCGGTCGACGCCCTCGACTGCCGGATCCTGCTCCTCCTGCTGCGGGAACCGGGCATCGGGGTCCTCGGGGCCTCCCGCCGGCTCGGCGTCGCCCGCGGGACGGTGCAGGCCCGGCTCGACCGCCTCCAGGCCCGGGGGGTGCTGAGGTCCATGGCGCCCGACGTGGACCCGGCCGCGCTCGGCTACCCGGTCACGGCCTTCTGCACGCTCGAGATCCGTCAGGGACGCGGTGGCCACGCACCGGTGGTCGAGCACCTCGCTGCGATCCCCGAGGTCCTCGAGGCGCACACCATCACCGGCTCGGGTGACGTCCTCATCCGCATCGTCGGACGTGACAACGCGGACCTCCAGCGGGTCATCGACCAGGTCGTCGACGACACCCACGTGACGCGGGCCTCGACGGTGATCTCGCTCGCGACACGCCTGGACCACCGCGTGGTCCCTCTCGTCGAGCTCCTCCTCGCCGAGGCCACGCCGACCTGAGGTCGCAGGGGGTCAGGGCGCGGTGATGGTGATGGGGCTGCCGTTGCTGACCAACGTCCAGTCGACAGCGGAGAACACCGCGGGGTCGATGACCCCTTCGGCGCTCACCCAGTCGATGAGCATCTGGCGGATCTCGATCTGGCGGTTGTAGACGACCGGGGCGGCCGTCACGTGCGGGAAGTTGCCGCCGCCGGACTGGCGGTAGTTGTTGATGGCGATGACGAACTGCCCGTTGGGGTCGATCGGCGCGCCGTCGTACGACAGGTCGAGGATCCGCTCGCCCGGGAGCTTGGCCAGGTCGATGTCGTAGGTCAGCGCAGCGTCGAGACCGCCCATGATGTCGTAGTTGTAGTCCGGCGTGCCGTTCGGCGCCGTGTCGGTCACCGCGTTCGTCAGCTCGTCCGGCGTGAAGGGGCCGGTCCCGCTCACCTGCTTGAAGTACCTCGACGAGTACTCGAGGTAGTCCTTGACCTGGGCGCCGGTGAGGACGATGCCGAGCAACGTGTTGTCGTAGATGTAGAGGCCCGCGACGTCACGGACGGTCACGTCGCCGGCGGGGATCGCGGCGTTCTTGTTGAATGGCGCCGCGATCGACAGCACGGGCAGGCTCTCCTGTGGCGTGCCGACGAGCGCCGCCTTCACGGCGTCCGCCTGGACGTGGTTGATGAAGTCCATCGCCGGGGTGTCCTCGTAGCGGGACGTGGCCGCCGACATCGGCGTCAGGCACTGGCCGACGACGCTGTTGACATAGCCGCGAACGGTCTCGTGGGACGCGTGCAGCAACGCCGCGATCTGCGGGTCCTCGTCCACGGTGTTGGAGTTCAGCGTGGTCGCTGCCGAGGAGGCGAGCTGCCACTGGCCCCGGACCTTGACCAGGTCGAGGTCCATCACCGTGACCCGCATGCCCCAGTAGAGGGGCTCGGACAGGAGCACCTGCCGACCGGTCTGCGCGTTCGTGACGAAGCGCTGCGGGATCTCCACGTGCGCGTGCCCGACGAGGACGGCGTCGATGTCCGGCACCTGCTCGGCCATGAGGCTCGCGGCGTTCTCCGGGTAGGGCAGCGCGTCGCCGTAGGACGACGACGTGTCGGCGCCGGAGTGGACCGACACGACCACGATGTCCGCACCCGCCGCCTTGAGCCTCGGGACGAACATCGCCGCCTGCTCGACGATCCCGGGGAACCGGACGTGGCCCTCGACGATCGCCTTGTCCCAGATGGCGACGCCCGGCGTGACGAGGCCGAGGATGCCGACCCTCACCGGCTTGGACCCGGGCACCTTCACGGTCTTGATGACGTAGGGCCGGAAGACCGGCTGGCCCGTGTCCCAGTCGACCGAGTTCGCCGACAGCAGTGGGAAGTTCAGCTGGCTCTCGAAAGTACGCAACGTGTCGAGGCCGTAGTTGTACTCGTGGTTGCCCAGGGCCGCCGCGTCGTAGCCGACGAGGTTCATCGCCTCGGCCATCGGGTGCTTGGACCCGCCGGTGATCGGGTCGATCTTCGCGTAGTAGTACGCGAGCGGGGTGCCCTGGATCGTGTCGCCGGCGTCGAGCGTGATGCACGACTCGGCGCCGCGCTCGGCTCGGACCAGGTCGATGAGGGTGGCCGCCTTCGCCAGCCCCACGTGGTTGCCCCTGGAGTCGCTGTAGGCCGCGTCCTTGAAGTAGTCCCAGTTGTAGACGTTGCCGTGCAGGTCGGTGGTCCCGAGCACGGTGACCCGGAAGGGCTTGCCGTTGCTGCCGTCACCGCGGCCCGCTGCACTCGCCGAGCCGGCCGCGCCGACGCTGAACAGTCCCGCGCCACCGACGGCAGCCAGGGTGAGCAGTTGACGTCGGGTCGTCTCCGACCCGAGGAAGTCTTTGGCCATGAGCAGTCCTTGTCGTCGCGCCCGAGAGCCCCCGTCCACAGTGACGGAGGACGAACCGACCCTAGTCCTCGACTGCGCACCCCGGGGTGTTTGCCGCTGGCAGAAACTGACGACGTCGGGAGGGCTCGATGGGCAGGATCACCGACGACCGACGAGCCAGAGCCTGATCGTCTCGATCCGCTGCGCGACCTGCTCGGACGACGCCGAGGCGAGGTCGGGCCCGCCGCAGGCGCGGCGCAGGTCGAGGTGCACGGTGGCGTGGGGGAAGCCCTTCTGCCGGGCGTAGGCAGCGACGAGCTTGTTGAGCTCCTTGCGCTGCGCAGCGAGGGCGCGGTGCGCCGCCACCGGGGCGGTGCCGGAGCCCTTCGGCGCGCGCTTGACCTGCTTGCGCTGGCGCTCGTGCAGGAGAGCCGCGACCTGGTCCGGCTCGAGCAGTCCCGGCAGCCCGAGGTAGTCCTCCTCCTCCGCAGAGCCGATCTGCGCGTGCATCCCCCACTGCTGCTTGTCGAAGAGCACGTGGTCGAAATGTGCCTCCGACTCGAGAGCCTCGAAGGCGCCCTCATCGAGCCCGACGGTCTGCGCCTCCCGGTTGGCCGCGTCGATGAGCGCCTGCTCCTCCGCCCACATCGCCGCGATGTCGTCCTCGGCCGCCGGCGTGCGGTCGAGCGCGTGGTCGCGCTGCTCCTCCAGACGGGCCGCGTGGTCGAGCACGACCGGCACCGACGGCAGGAAGACCGAGGCGGTCTCTCCACGCCGGCGGGCGCGGACGAAGCGACCGACTGCTTGGGCGAAGAAGAGCGGCGTCGACGTCGAGGTGGCATAGACCCCCACGCACAGTCGGGGCACGTCGACGCCCTCCGAGACCATCCGGACCGCGACCATCCAGCGCGCCGTCCCGGCGGCGAACTCCTCGATGCGCTGGGACGCGCCGGCGTCGTCGGACAGCACCACGGTGGGAGCCTCGCCGGTGAGCGCACGGAGGTGAGCGGCATACGCCCGAGCCTGGGCCTGGTTGGACGCGATGACGAGACCGCCCGCGTCGGGCACCCCACGCCTGACCTCGCTGAGGCGTCGATCGGCGGCGGCGAGCACCGAGCCGATCCACTCGCCCTTGGGATCCAAGGCAGTGCGCCAGGCCTGGGCGACCTGGTCCTTCGTCATCGGCGTGCCCAGGCTCGCCGAGATCTCGTCACCGGCCTTGGTGCGCCAGCGCATGCTGCCGCCGTAGGCCATGAAGATCACCGGGCGCACGACCCCGTCGCGAAGGGCCTCGGCGTAGCCATAGGTGTAGTCACTCGAGCTGACGAGAGCACCGGCGGAATCCGGCTCGCTGCTCATCTCATAGCGCACGAAGGGGATCGGCGAGGTGTCCGACCGGAAGGGCGTCCCCGTCAGGGAGAGACGCCGCGTGGCCGGCTCGAAGGCCTCGCGAATCCCGTCGCCCCAGCTCTTGCTGTCACCGCCGTGGTGGATCTCGTCGAGGATGACGAGGGTCGGCCGCGCCAGCGTGAGCTCACGGTGCAGCGCCGGTCGCGAGGCCACCTGCGCGTAGGTGACGGCCACGCCGTGGTAGTCCTCGGCGTGCCGACCGATCGAGTTGCTGAACCGCGGGTCGAGACTGATGCCGACCCGAGCGGCGGCATCAGCCCACTGCGTCTTGAGGTGCTCGGTCGGCGCGACCACGGTGACGCGCTGAACCGTGCCGCGGGACAGCAGCTCGGTCGCCACTCGCAGGGCGTAGGTCGTCTTGCCCGCGCCCGGCGTGGCGACGGCGAGGAAGTCCCGCGGCTCGTCACGCAGGTAGGCGTCGAGAGCGTCCTGCTGCCACGCCCGCAGCTTGCTCGCGGTACCCCACGCGGCCCGCTCCGGGAAGGCGGGTGGAAGGTGAAAGGCGGCCCCTGAACTCATAGGCCCCCAACCGTAAGGGATCTCGCTGGACGACATGCCGGGGCCCCGCCTCGTGGGCGGGGCCCGGTCGCCGTGGTATTGAGGTGCTATCGAACCGGTCAGTCACCCCCGCCCGAGCCACCTCCAGAGCCGTCACCGGAGCCACTGCCCGAGCCGCCCCCACCGTCCTGGGGGTCACGGAGCCCGTCGTAGATCTCCTTGCAGACCGGGCACACGGGGAACTTCTGCGGGTCCCGGCCGGGAACCCAGATCTTGCCGCAGAGGGCGACCACCGGCTCGCCCGAGAGTGCACTCTCGAGGATCTTCTCCTTGCGGACGTAGTGGGAGAAGCGCTCGTGGTCACCCGGCTCCTGGAGCTCCTCACGGACCTCCTCGCGCTCGATGGTCGCCGTGCCGGTGCTCCGCAACGGCTGCGGCTCGGTCTCGAAGGGATCGGGGGGCATCACGCTCATGACGGAAGTCTAGGCCGATCCCGGACCGCCCCCGCAGGGTCCGGTGGCGTCGGGCGCCGCCGCCGGCATCCAGCGGAGCAGCCTCGCCCCCTGCGGGTAGGCCGCCAGGCGTTCGGAGAGGTGCCCACGACGGCCGCTCAACAGGACCGTCGGCGGGTCAGCACTGGGGGCCACCTCACCGTCCGGCTCGAGGCCGATGCGCCGGAGCGTCTGTCGCGCCACGGCCTCGGGCGAGTCGAAGATGCTGACATCGATCCCCGACCGGGCCAACGCGATCGCGATGCGGTCGGCGACGAGCCCGTAGTGGGTGCAGCCGAGCACGAGCGCGACGCTGTGGCGCGGTGTCTGCGCCACTGCGGCGGCGATGGCCCGGTCGATGGCGGCCAGATCGGTTGCCTCGACGGCCTCGGCCAGGCCCAGCGCGGCGATCGAGTGCGTCTCGAGGTCGGACGCGAACGCCTCCACGAGCCCCCGGAGGTAGTCGCTCGACGCCGTCGCCGCGGTCGACCAGATGGCGACAGGTCCACCGGTCGACGCGGCCGGCCGGATGGCGGGGACGGTGCCGATGATGGGCACCCGTGGCTCGAACTCCGCGCGGAGCGCCTCCAGCCCGTGGACGGACGCGGTGTTGCAGGCGACGACGATCGCAGCGGGGTCATCCTCGGCGGCGGCTCTCGCGGAGGCGAGGATGAGCTCGCGGACCTCGGTCGGCGTGCGCGGTCCGTAGGGCATGTGGTCGGGGTCGAGCGACAGCACCAGCTCGACGTCGGGTCGCAGCGTGCGGAGAGCATCTGCATAGCCGAGCAGGCCGATACCGCTGTCGACGAAGGCGACGCGCGCGGCTCCCGGCGAGGTCCGGGGAGGGGGCTTCGCGGCATACGACATGGCAGGTCAGTTCATCGAGGGGTCGTCGGGGAAGTTCGCGACAAAGGCGAGGCTGTCGCGCTGGCGGCGGAGGACTGCCCGCCACAGTCCCTCGGGATCCGGGGTGAACGCGTCGCGCACCTCGGCGTCGACGACGTACCAGTCCCCGCGACGGATCTCGCCCTCGAGCTGGCCGCCCTCCCAGCCGGCATAACCGGCGAAGATGCGCATCCCCGCGAGCTCCGCAGCCACGACCGGGGTCGGGACGTCGAGGTCCACGAGCCCGATGGAGCCGAAGAGCCGCTTGACGCCGAGGGGCTCCGGCTCGTCCCCGGGCACGGTGACGAGGCCCAGGGCGGACGAGGTGGACACCGGTCCGCCCTGAAAGAGGACGCGTGGCGCGGTGACGACCCGCTGCCACCCCGGCAGGACCGAGTCGACGTCGGCCGACAGCGGCTTGTTGAGGACGACCCCCTGCGCGCCCGCCTCGTCATGGTGGAGCACGAGGATCACCGACCGGTGGAAGACGTCACCCTCGACGGAGGGAGTCGCCACGAGGAGGCGGCCGGTGTGGAAGGTCGAGCTCACGTGGGCAAGCCTTCCACACCGACGAGGCCGGGTCCGAAGGACCAGGGATCAGAACAGGATCAGAAACTCGAGCGGCGGCGGCCCCGGCTGCCGTTCTCGTCGCCCCAGCGACCGACCAACGGCTCGGCGTCGCGGGACCTGCCCCGGGCACCGCCGTCACGCCGGTCGTCGCGTCGCCCTCCATCGCCTCGACCTCGACCATGCTCATGGCCATGGGCCTGACGGCGCCCGGCGCCCTGGCCGGACCGAGGGCCGCGCGAACCGGCCGGTCCCCTGCGGTGTGCACGCGGACCATCGACGAGCCGCGCGAGGTCCTCGCCCGTGATCGGGACCCCGGTCGGGGCCGTGGCGCCGGTCGCCGCGATGATCGCATCGCCGGGCTGCGCCTTGACGGGAGCGATCCCCACCCCTGCGTCGCGAAGCTGGCGCTCCATCGTCCGACGCTGGTGCGGCAGCGCCAGCGTCACGACCGTGCCGCGGTCCCCCGCTCGGGCCGTGCGTCCGGACCGGTGCAGGTAGTCCTTGTGGTCGGCGGCGGGGTCGACCTGGAGGACGACCGAGACGTCGTCGACGTGAATTCCACGTGCGGCGACGTCGGTCGCCACGAGAACCGGCAGCGTCCCGTCACGGAAGGCGCCGAGCACCCGGTTGCGGGCCCCCTGGCTCAACCCACCGTGCAGGGCAGCCGCGAGCACCCCCTGCTCCCGGAGCTGGGTCGCCACCCGGTCGGCGCCGAGCTTCGTGCGACAGAAGACGAGGGTGCGGCCCGGACGATTCGCGACCTCGGCCGTGATGAGCTTCTTGTGCTGCGGGTCGATGAGGAGCACGTGGTGCTCCATCGTGTCGACGGAGGCGGTGGCGTCGTTCGTCGAGTGGACCACGGGGTCGGAGAGGTAGCGGGCGACGAGGTCGTCGATGCCGTTGTCGAGGGTCGCCGAGAAGAGGAGCCGCTGACCGCCGGCGGGGATCCGGTCGAGGCTCGTCGTGATCTCGGCCATGAACCCCATCTCGGCCATGTGGTCGGCCTCGTCGATGACGGCGATCCGGATCTCGTCGAGCTCCACAGCGCCACGCTCCAGCAGGTCGTTGAGGCGCCCCGGCGTGGCGATGAGGATGTCGACGCCCTTGTTGAGCGCGTTGATCTGCGTGGTGTAGCTCAATCCCCCAGCGACGAGCTTGTGGCGCAGCCCGACGACGTGCACGAGCGGCTCGAGCGCATCGGAGACCTGCATGGCGAGCTCACGGGTCGGCACGAGCACGAGGGCGTGGGGTCGACGTGGCGTCCGGGGCAGGCCCGCCTCGAGGAGACGGGTGATCATCGGCAGCCCGAACGCCAGCGTCTTGCCCGAGCCCGTCTGACCGCGGCCGAGCACGTCCTTGCCCGCGAGGGCATCGGGGATCGTCGCGACCTGGATGGGGAAGGGCTGGGTGATGCCGTCTCGGGCCAGTCGCAGGACGACCGGCTCAGGAAGGCCCAGTGCGGCGAAGCCATTGTCGGCCGCCACGGATACAGGCCCGTCGGCCACCGGCTTGCGCGTGGCCTTGGTCCACGAGTCGGCCTCGAGACGCTCCGCCTCGGCCTCCTCGAAGGACGTCGGCGCAAACTGCTCCCGGTCCGTGCCGCGGAGGGAACGGGGGTCGCGTCGCTCGTCACGGCGCTGGTAGCCGCCCCGCTCACCACGACGCTCGTAGCCGCCACGGTCATCCCGACGACCGTACGGGGCGCGGTCATCACGACGCTGGTAGCCGCC
>NZ_JAJJPG010000140.1:0-8758 GCF_032907665.1 Intrasporangium sp. | reverse complement strand
CCGACGAGTCGGCCGTCCTGCCAGGTCTCGATCGAGTGGGCCCACCCCGCCTCGTGCAAGCGCACGTAGGCCTCGACGACCTGCGGCGTGATCCATCGCCCTGAGCGCCTCGGGTCGGCGCAGGAGAGGACCACCTGCTCGAAGGCGGTGTCGACGCGCACCTCGAACCGCGCCAACGACTTGCGGAGCGACCTGCTCACCCGGAGGTGGCCCAGACGAAGGATTCCCCGCGGGTCCGGGGACCACCATCCCAACGGCTCCCCGCCGTGCTCGCCGATCCCCATGGGGAAGACCCCGATGGTGTACGCCTCGTAGAGCGTTGGCACCTCGAGGTCGGCGCCGATGCCGATGAGGTCCTCGCCGGGCGGCACCCGGTCGAGGTCGAAGTCCCACGGGGTGGGCTGCGGCGCGATGGGCACGGGAGCCGTCCTGCCTAGCGTGTCGAGGGGATCATCGGGGGTCGGACGGACGATCGTCCGGGGCCTGCCTGGCGTGTCGAGGTGACGGTCGGGCGCTGCACGGTCAGGGTCGCTCGCACTCGATGTGCGGACCGATCTCGGCGGCGCAGTCGTCGCCGTAGGCCTCCGCGAGCCGCTCGAGGAAGCGGCCCTTTCTCAAGGTGTACTCCTGCGTCCCGACGGTCTCGATGACGTAGGTCGCGAGCATGGCGCCGAGCTCGGCGCACCGCTGGACCGACAGCTCCGCGGCGAGGCCGGTGAGGAAGCCGGCACGGAAGGCGTCGCCCACGCCCGTCGGGTCGGCCCGACGGACCTCCCGGGCGGCCTTCACATGGATCGCCTCCTCCCCCCGGACTCGCACCGTGGCTCCGTCCTTGCCCTGGGTCTTGATCTGGACGCGCACCCGATCGGCAAGCTCGTCGTCGCTCCACCCGGTCTTCTGGCAGGCGATCCCCGCCTCGTACTCGTTGGTGAAGAGGTACTCGGCCCCGTCGATGAGGGCCCTGATGCCCTCGCCGTCGAGGAAGGCCAGCTGCTGCGACGGATCCGCGGCGAAGGGGATGCCCCGAGACCGGCACTCGTCGGTGTGCCGCTGCATGGCGACGGGGTCGTTGGCGCCGATGACGACGAGGTCGAGCCCGCCGACCCGGTCTGCGACCGGGCCGAGCTCGATGTCCCGCGCCTCGGTCATGGCGCCGGCGTAGAAGGTGGCGATCTGCGCCATGTCCCGGTCCGTGGTGCAGACGAACCTCGCGGTGTGCTGGGAGTCGGAGTAGTGGACCGACCGGCAGTCGACGCCGTGGCGCTCGAGCCAGGAGCGGTAGTCGGTGAAGTCCTCCCCCACTGCCCCGACGAGCACCGGCCGCTGGCCGAGCGACGCCATGCCGAAGGCGATGTTGGCCCCGACGCCGCCCCGACGGACCTGGAGGTCCTGGGTGAGGAAGGACAGCGAGATCTTGTCGAGCTGCTCGACGACGAGGGAGTCCGCGAAGAGGCCCTCGAAGGTCATGAGGTGGTCGGTGGCGATGGAACCCGTGATGGCGATCTGCACAGGCGAAAACCTAGCGTGCCGGCGCGGGTGCGGTTGTCGCCGCGCCCGTGAGGCGGGCGACACAGTGGCTCGGACCGACGAGTGGCTCGAGGCTCTCGACGCCGGCGGGTGCGTCTGCGGACTCGAGCAGCCCCTCCATGAGCCCGCGGTGGATGGCGCAGACGACGTCGAGGTGCCGGGTGGCCACCTCGAGGAACGGGCACGTCGTGACATCGATGCGCACCGAGTCCGTCTCCGGGGTGGGCTGCGACTCGAAGCCCATGCCGGCGAGCGTGTCGACGACGAGACCGGCAGCCGCGGCGACGGACTGCGGCCGCTCCGCGGCAGGGGCGGCGGTCCGCCCGAACCTGCGACCCGCGGAGACGGCCTCGCCCGTGGGGTCCGGCGCGCTCGAGTCGACGTGGGTGGCGAGGATCTCCGCGAGGAGCCGGTAGCTGCGCTGACTGCTCCGCGGCCCGGTGACCGCGGCGACGTAATGGGTCCGGGGCCGGCCCGGGGCCGTGCGGTCCTCTCGCTCGCGGGACACGACACCCACCCCGACGAGCGCCTCGAGGTGGAACCTCGCGGTGTTCGGGTGCGTGCCGAGGCGCGCGGCCACCTCGGCAGCCGTGGACGGCGCGGCGAGGTCCTGCAGCACGTCGAGGACGCGCGCCCGGGTGGGACCGAACCGGTGGGCCGTGTCGGCCCCTGAGTCGGCGCCAGAGTCGGCCCCTGAGTCGGCCCCGAGGTCGGGCCCGAGGTCGGTTCGGTCAGGCGGCGGAGTGCTCACGCTGTGGATCGTCCCATGCGGCGAGGCCGCGGTCGCGCACCTGCGCGCCGAGCCAGTCCACGGCCTCGACGCCGACGATGCGGCGTCCTCCGACGAGCACTGTCGGGACCGTGCCCCCGACCTCGCGCCACTGGGAGCGCCAGTCCCGCACGAGGTGCCACGCCGCCCCGGAGACCGGCCCACCCGTGACGTCGACGGCGAGGCCCCAGCGCCAGACCGGCTCCGAGGTCGACGAGCTGCCCAGCAGCTCGTCGGCGACGAGCTCGCGGAGGATGCGTGCGTCGCCGAGGTCCGTCCCGTCCTCCCAGAACGACCGGAAGAGCGTGCGTCGCACCGGTCGGTCGACCCCTGCGGCGTAGGCCTCCGCATAGGCCGAGGTCGCCGCACCGGTGAAGGGCACGTGGGTGGGCGGCGCGTAGGGGAAGGGCTCTCCCGGGAGGAGGTGGCCGAGCACCTGCTGCACCTCGTCGTGGAGCGACCGGTGGCGGGCGATGACGTCGGCCGGGCCGACGTGGCGCCACGGCTCGTGCTCGACGGTGCGCCAGTCGATCTCGACGCCGTCGTCGGCGAGGAGCTCCGTGCGTCGCCAGGCCAGGTGGCTCCACGGGCAGGTGAAGTCACCCCACACGGTGATGCGGTCGTCTGCACTGCGCTGCTCGGTCGCCATCGACTCTTCTCCTCTGCTGGATCTCTGTTGGATCGACGGTCTACAGTGTTTTTACAACTAACTTGTGAAAACCTCAAGAGGAGAGCTGATGACCTACGTGATCGGCAGCCCGTGCATCGACGTCAAGGACCGCGCGTGCGTCGAGGAGTGCCCCGTCGACTGCATCTACGAGGGACAGCGGTCCCTCTACATCCACCCCGATGAGTGCGTCGACTGTGGCGCGTGCGAGCCCGTCTGTCCGGTCGAGGCCATCTACTACGAGGACGACCTGCCCGCAGACCTCCAGCCCTACCTCGTGGACAACGCCGACTTCTTCGAGGAGACCATGCCCGGCCAGTCGGAGCCGCTCGGCTCCCCGGGTGGGGCCGCGAAGCTCGGGGTCCTGCCGTTCGACACGCCCCTCGTCGCCTCGTACCCCCCGCGCGACCCCGCCTGAGCCGGAAGGACCCGACGCACTGTCGCGCCCGTGGTGAGGCCTTGCGCGAGTCCGGGTGACGAGAATCTCGGCCCCGCCCGTTCCTACCGTGCGGTAAGGGTGGTCAGGGATGGTCCACCCGCATAGCGTGCAACACATGAGCACCCCGGGCCTGCCCAGCCGCACGACGGCATCCAGCACCTCGAGCACGGCGCCGACGGAGTTCCCGACCCCTCGTGACGGGCTCGACACCGGCAGCGTGGCAGAGCTCGCCGAGGACTGCCGCGCCATCCACCTCCCCCACTTCGCGGCCCACGGGGCACCTCACCCGCACGTCGACATCGACGTGCCGGAGAGGGCCACCGCCCTGGTCAGCGAGCTGGGCGACTATGGCTTCTGAGACCCCCCGGCACGGCAGCGCACCTCCGGGCGAACAGCACGCCCAGCGGCATACGTCCGCATGACGAAGGGCCCCACCGTCGGTGGGGCCCTTCGTCGTCGTGCTCAGCTGAAGGAGTCGCCGCAGGCGCAGCTGCTGCCCGCGTTGGGGTTGTCGATCGTGAAGCCCTGCTTCTCGATCGTGTCGGCGAAGTCGATCGTCGCGCCCTCGAGATACGGCGAGCTCATCCGGTCGACGACGACCTCGACACCGTCGAAGTCGCGCACGAGGTCACCGTCGAGCGTGCGCTCGTCGAAGTAGAGCTGGTAGATCAGGCCCGAGCAACCGCCGGGCTGGACGCCCACGCGCAGGCGCAGGTCGTCGCGACCCTCCTGCTCGAGAAGGCTCTTGACCTTCGCGGACGCCACATCGGTGAGGATGACACCGTGGGCGGGAGCCTCGGTCTGGACCTCGGCGGAAGCGTTCGTCTCGACACTCATGTGCAGTCCTTCACGTCAGAGAGCATGGGTCTGGAGTGACAACCCAGGCGTCGCCGGAAGTGTTCCCGACGTCCCTAGGATACGTCCCTGCTCCGGACATGCACGCACCGCGCGCCCTGCGCGTGCTGGTGGCGACGACGTAGAGCCCGTATGCCGCCGGGCTCGGTCCCGCGGCCTGCCGGGTCGCGCGCTCGCCGGGCTCTCCAGCAGGGAGCGTGCGGGCCACCCCCCTCACCCCGTCTCAGGTACGGGGCGGCGACCAGGTGCGTGCCACTCGTGCGACGCGGGCGGCGAGCGTCCCCACCGGGTCGCCCAGGACAGCGTCGGACTGGGCCGGTCGCTCCACGACGGCGTAGACCCCGGACAGCCCCGCCGACATGGCGTCCCGCCGGCCGAGCTCCGACCGACCGGGGACGGCGATGACCGGAACCCCGCGCCGGGCCGCCGCCTCAGCGACGCCGACGACCACCTTGCCCTGCAACGACTGCCAGTCGAGGGATCCCTCCCCGGTGACGACGAGGTCGGCGCGGGCAACCCGCTCGTCGAAGCCGACGGCCTCGAGGACCGCCTCGATGCCGGGGACCCGACGCCCCCCGAGCAGGTGGAGTGCGTATCCGAGGCCACCGGCCGCGCCGGCACCCGGCTCGCGCTCCGGCCGGATCGCCGTTCGCGTGAGCAGGTCGGTCGCAGGCGGCCGCACCCGGGCCACGACGCCCGCGAAATGGCCCAGGGCCCCCTCGAGGGCCTGGGCCTGCTCCTCTGACGCGCCCTTCTGGCCGGCGAAGACCGCGCTCGCGCCCTTGAGGCCGAGCAGCGGTGATTCGACGTCGCTCGCGATGACGAGGTCGACGTTGCGGAACCGGTCCCTGGCCTCGTCGATCCCGGTGAGGTCGTCGACGGTCACCGCTCCGAGCGCCAGCCCTCCGATCCCGAGGCGCTGCCGGGTGCCGACCCCGAGGGCGGCCAGCAACCCGGCCCCGGCGTCGTTGGTGCCTGAGCCGCCCAGACCGACGACGACGCGGCGCGCGCCGAGGTCGAGGGCCGCCGCGACGAGCTCGCCCACGCCGAACGTGGTCGTTCGGGTCGGGTCCCGCTCCTCGGGCGCGAGCAGGTGCAGCCCGGCCGCCTGGGCGGACTCGACGTAGGCGGTGTCCCCGACGACGAGCACGGTCGCCGGCACCGGCCGGCCCAGCGGGTCGGCCACGACGACGGCGTGGGTCCGGCCGGGCAGGCTTGCGGCGAGCACCTCGACGAACCCGGGCCCACCGTCCGAGAGGGCCACGGTCTCGACGGTGTCGTGCGGCGCGCCGCGCAACCACCCGTCTGCCATCGCGTCCGCTGCCTGCCCGGCCGTCAAAGTGCCGGTGAAACAGTCCGGGGCGATGAGGACGTGCACGCCCGCATGCTGTCACATCTCGGCGCGGACCCGACCCGCCGGCGTCACGGGAGGAGCAGCGCCGAGTCGCCGAACTCGTGCCATGCGTAGTGCCGGGCCAGGGCCGCGTCATAGGCGCGCTGGGTCAGCTCCACCCCGGCGACGGACTCGACGAGGAGCAGGTGCGATGCGTCCGGGTTGTGCCAGCCGGTGACGAGGCCGGTGACGACCCTGGCCGGCCGGTCCGGCGAGACCACGAGGTCCGTCCACCCGGCAGCGGCGTGGACCGCCCCGTCGACGTCCGTGGCGGACTCGATCGCGCGTGTCGCCGTCGTCCCCACCGCGATGACCCGCCCACCGGCTCCGCGGGCCGCGTTGACCACGGCAGCCGTCGAAGCGGACACGGCGAAGCGCTCGGGCTGGGGCGCCTCCCTGCTCTCCTGGGACGACAGGCCGGTGTGCAGGGTGACGGTGACGATGTGCACCCCGCTGGCGACGAGCCGCGTGACGAGTGCAGGAGTGAAGGGCCGGGCGGCGCTCGCCATCTCGGCACTGCCGGGGACGAGGCCGAACGCCGTCTGGTAGGCCTCGAGCGGATACCGTCCGCGCAGGTAACCGTAGGCGATGGGCCGTCCGGCCGAGCGGAGGTGGTCGGAGAGCGAAGTCTCTCCTCGTGCGACGGCCCGCCACAGCCGGTTGCCCTGTCCCGTCGGCGACGAGCCGGGCTCCGGGTAGGGCTCGACGAGCTGGATCCGCAGCGTGACCCTCCGTCGCCGCCGTCCCCCGGCGGGCAGGTCGATGACGTCGCCGGCCATGGCGTCGAGGATCGGTTCAGAGGCGTCCGGAGGCGTTCGGAGCTCGACGACCCAGGAACCGTCGTCGAGCTCGCCCCCGACATGGACGACGACCCGCCCACGACCCGTGACGGTGCCGTCGGCCTCGCCGTTGACCGTCGCCGAGTTGTTGACGACGAGGACGTCCCCCGGACGGACGTGCTCCGGGAAGGAACGGAAGCTCGCGTGCTCGACTGCCGCCTCTCCCCCACGTCGCGCTGCGACGAGGAGCCGCACCTCGTCCCGGGCGAGGCCTCTCGCCTCCGGTGGCGCATCTGCCGTGAGGTCGTCGGTCGGAGGGAAGCGCGTCGAGGGCACCCGGGTCAGTTCGGCCGTCATGACGCCACCCCACTGGGAGGCGCGCCAGTCGGCGCCGTGGCTGCCGGGGCCGTCGGGGCGTCCGTGAGGAGGTCGGACGCCCGGTACCGGCCGCTCTCCGGCCGACGGTCGAGCAGCGACAGGGCGGCCGGCACCGCGAGGTCGGACGGCAGGGGCCGATCGCTGATGTCCTCGCCGGGGAAGGCGCTCTGGTGCATGGCTGTCCGCATGTCGCCGGGATCGAGGGCGTAGGCGCGGATACGGCTCTGCTCGGCCCCGAGGGTCAGGGTGAGGTGGTCGAGCGCTGCCTTCGACGCGCCGTAGCCGCCCCAGGTCTCGTAGTGCTCGACCGCCGCGTCGGACGAGATGTCGAGGACCACGCCGCCAGCGACCTCGAGCGCGGGCAGAAGCAGTCGGGCCAGCGCGTGGGGAGCGACGACGTTGACCGACAGGATCTCGGCCAGCTCGTCGGAGGTGAGGTCCCGGAGCGGTCGCAACGGCGTCGGCCCGAGCGTGCTCGCGTTGTTGACGAGCACGTCGAGGCGACCCCACTCGTCGACGACCAGCCGAAGGTCGTCACGGTGGTCGGCATCGGAGACGTCCCCGGGCACGGCCACGACCTCCGCTTCCACGGGAAGGGCGTCGGCGGTGGCCGACAGGTCCGCGGCAGTCCTCGCGGTGAGGAGCAGGCGCCAGCCCCGAGCAGCGAGAGCACCAGCGAGAGCCCGGCCCAGACCCTGGCTGGCTCCGGTGATGAGGGCAGTACGAATCGGTGTCATGCGCACAGGCTCCGACTTCAACCCAACGTGAAGTCAACGCCTTTCTCGCCGGAGTGGTGGCGGAGGCGCTCCGTGCCCCGGACCCGAGCGGAAGGACCGATGGGTGCCCTGCGGGCCCGGCGGCATACCCTTGTCCCCATGACGACGGACACGGCTGCCGCACCCGCACCACTACCCCTCCTCGTGCTCGGGCAGGGCACCGACCTGCACACGGAGCGCGGCGTGGAGTGTCCCGGCGACCTGCCCGCACCCTCGGACCCCGACCTCGTCGAGCGGGCCCGGGCGGCCAAGGCCGCCCTCGGGGACCAGGTCTTCGTCCTCGGCCACCACTACCAGCGCGACGAGGTCATCCAGTTCGCCGACGTGACCGGCGACTCCTTCAAACTCGCCCGCGAGGCTGCGGCCCGGCCCAATGCGCCGTACATCATCTTCTGCGGGGTCCACTTCATGGCCGAGTCGGCCGACATCCTCACGAGCGAGGCGCAGACGGTCATCCTGCCCGACCTCGCCGCCGGCTGCTCGATGGCAGACATGGCCGCGATCGCGCAGGTCGAGGACGCGTGGGAGCAGCTCGAGGCGGCCGGGGTGGCCGGACAGACCATCCCGGTCACCTACATGAACTCGTCGGCTGCGATCAAGGCGTTCACGGGTCGGCACGGCGGCACGATCTGCACGAGCTCCAACGCCCGGACGGCCGTCGAGTGGGCCTTCGAGCAGGTCGGCGGCGTGGACGGCACCGGCAAGGTCCTCTTCCTGCCCGACCAGCACCTCGGGCGCAACACGGCGGTCCGCGAGCTCGGCCTGTCCCTCGACGACTGCGTCGTGTGGGACCCTCGTCGACCCAACGGTGGGCTCACGCCTGAGCAGCTCGCCGGTGCCCGGATGATCCTGTGGCGCGGTCACTGCTCGGTGCATGGCCGCTTCACCGTGGACGCCGTCGAGACGGCCAGGCGCGAGATCCCCGGCGTCAAGGTCATCGTCCACCCCGAGTGCCAGTACGAGGTCGTCCAGCTCGCCGACGAGGTGGGCTCCACGGAGCGGATCATCCAGACCATCGCTGCAGCCCCGGACGGCACGTCATGGGTCGTCGGCACCGAGCTCAACCTCGTCAAGCGGCTCGCCCAGCAGTTTCCGCGCCAGCGCGTCGCCTTCCTCGAGAAGAACGTCTGCTACTGCTCGACGATGAACCGCATCGACCTGCCCCACCTCGTCTG
>NZ_JAJJPG010000139.1:2005-8803 GCF_032907665.1 Intrasporangium sp. | reverse complement strand
CCCGTTTCGGCGTGAGGCGCGCTGTCGGGCCATACTGATGCGCAGGCTCGAGAGGACTCTCGGGCCTGCGCATGAAACGGAAGTGGTGGAGTGACACAGAGCAGGCGCGAGATCCGTGCCGCCCAGCTGGCCGCCGAGAAGCGCAAGCGGCGAGCAGGCAAGCGGCCGCATCCGGGACCCGAGCCGACGGACGACGGCGACGCGCTCGAGTTCCGGGCCGGTGGCGGCGGGAGCGACGAGGACGGCGGGCGCACGGGCTGGAAGCGCTGGGCGATCCCGACGCTCAAGTGGGGGTCGTTGGCCGGGTTCGCCCTCTTCGTCCTCGCCATCGTCGGAGTGTGGGTCGCCTACGCGAGGACGAGCGTGCCTGCGCCGAACGACTTCGTGGGCCGGCAGGTGTCGATCATCTACTACTCCGACGGGAAGACCGAGATCGACCGCATCGTCCAGGACGAGGGCAACCGCCAGATGGTGGACCTGGCCAAGGTCCCGGACGCCGTTCAGAAGGCCCACCTCGCGGCCGAGGACCGCACCTTCTACGTCAACAACGGCATCTCCGTCGGCGGCATCCTGCGAGCCGTCAAGACGAGCATCACCGGCGAGGCGCAGGTCGGCGGCTCCACGATCACCCAGCAGTACGTCAAGAACTACTTCCTCAGCCAGGACCGCACCCTCGAGCGCAAGGCGAAGGAGATCCTCATCGCGGTGAAGATCGACGGTGAGAAGTCGAAGGACGAGATCCTCGGCGACTACCTCAACACGATCTACTACGGCCGTGGCGCCTATGGCATCCAGACGGCGGCCCAGGCGTACTTCGGCAAGTCGGTCGAGAAGCTCACCGTGGCCGAGGGCGCCGTCCTTGCCTCCGTCCTCAACGCCCCGTCGCTCTACGACCCTGCCGAAGGGGAGAAGGCGGCAGCCAACCTCGAGCGCCGCTACACCTACGTCCTCGACGGGATGGTCGAGGAGGGCTGGCTCTCGCCCGCCGAGCGAGCGAAGTACACCGAGGTGCCGGAGATCAAGGAGTACAAGGGCCCCCGGCTCTCCAGAGGCACGTCCGGCTACATCACGGCCGAGGTCAAGAAGGAGCTCGTCCGGATCGGACTCACGGACCAGGACGTCGCCAAGGGCGGGCTGCGCATCGTCACGACGATCGACCGAAAGGCACAGTCCAACGCCGTCAAGGCGATGGCCAAGAACCTCCCCAAGGGGGTGCAGGGCGGTCTCGTTGCGATCAAGCCGGGCGACGGTGCGGTCATCGCGATGTACGGCGGCTCCGACTACTCCAAGCGGCAGCTGAGCAACGCGACCCAGGCGATCATGCAGGGCGGCTCCAACTTCAAGCCGTTCACTGCACTCGCGGCGGTCCGCGAGGGGATCTCGACGAAGACGAAGTTCGACGGCAACACGCCGAAGGAGTTCGACGGCTACCCACACCCCGTGAACAACTACGACGACCGGGACTACGGCAAGGTCGACATGCGCACGATGATCGGCAGGTCGATCAACACGGCGTTCGTCGAGCTCAACGAGGAGATCGGGCCGGACAAGACCCGGCGCGCGGCGATCGACGCCGGCATCCCGGAGAAGACGCCCGGCCTGAAGAACGACCTCGGCAACGTGCTCGGCACGTCGTCCCCCCGCGTCATCGACATGGCGTCGGCCTACTCGACGATCGCCGCGCAGGGGATCCGGTCCACACCGTACGTCATCGCGCGGGTCACCTCCGCCGACGGCAGCTACAGCTACACGGCCGAGCCCTCGACCCAGCGCGCCTTCGCCAAGGAGGTGACGGCCGACGTCACCGACGCGATGACCTACACCACGAAGCCGGGAGGCTCGGCGACGAGGATCGGCCGTGAGTTCGACCGTCCGGTCGCCTCCAAGACGGGAACGTCCGAGGAGAACCTGTCGAAGTGGTTCAGTGGGTTCGTGCCCCAGATGGCCGTCTCCGTGGGGACCTACAAGCCCACCAAGGACGGCAAGTCGAGCCTGTCGCTCTCGGACGAGGAGTCGGTCGCGCCCGACGGGTCGACGATCCCGGCGAACATCTGGCTCGACTTCATGATGCCGACCTTCGAGGGCGTGGAGGTGCTGCCCTTCCCGAAGCGCGCCGGGCTCGGCGACGAGGACGTGCCGACGACGACGCGCACCACGACCGAGGCGCCCGAGCCGGACGAGCCGACGACGACCACCACGGCGCCGCCGACCACCACGACGACGCCCCCGCCGCCGACCACGACGGAGCCGACCAAGACGCCACCCGGCAAGACCGACCCACCACCGACGACCGAGGAACCGACCGTCACGATCACCGTGCCCCTTCCTGACGAGACGACGACCACCACGACCAAGCCAGGCAACGGCAACGGATGACGGGCGCCCGCCGCAGGGCGGTGACGACCGACCCCGTCGCCACGGCCGCCACGGAGGTCATCGGCGGGCCCCGTGGCCGCTACGCCGCCCGTGAGCTCCCGTGGGTGCTCACGGCGGCGGTGCTGTCGGCGCTCGCCGCAGTGCCAGCGGGTTTCGGGGTAGCCCTGCGCATCCCGTGCCTGCGCACCCACTGGTCGGGGGACGGGCAGTTCTGGAATGCCTGCTACTCGGACCTGCCGAACGCGTATCGGGACGGCAACCTCGGTGCCGGCCTGGCAGCCTTCCTCCAGGGCGCTGAGGGGGCACCCGTCACGGGGCAGCCGCCGCTGACCGGCTTCGCCTTGACCGCCGTCGCCAGCCTCGTCCCGTCGGCCGACCGCGAGGGCACGAGGATCGCGTGGTACTTCGCGCTCTGGGCCGTCCTGCTGACCCTGCTCCTCCTGGCCATCATCTGGCTCGTCGCCTCGTCGGCCCGCCTTCCCTGGACCGCGGCGCACGTCGCACTGGCACCGGTCGTGGCTCTCGTCGGCTTCGTCTCCGCCGACCTGCTCGGCGTCGCGCTCGCCTCCGCCGGCATGTGGGCCTGGGGTCGTCGACGCACCGCGACGGCCGGTGTCCTGCTCGGCCTGGCCATCTCGGCCCGGTCCTACCCCGTGCTCATCCTCGTCGCGATCGGCCTGCTCGCCCTGCGGTCCGGCAGGCTGCGCGACTTCTCCCGCACGGCCGCCCACGCCATCGCGGCGTTCCTCGCCGTGCTGGGCGGCCTCTGGCTGCTCCACCCGGAGGCGGCTGTCTCGTCCTACGAGGCGTGGGTTGCGGCCGGAGCCGGCTACGGCTCCCCGTGGCTCCTGCCCCAGCTCGCCGGACACCCCCTGCCGACCCTGGCGGTGACGGCGCTCACCGTCCTCGGCTGGGTCGTCGCCCTCGTCGCGGGTGCGGTGCTCGCCCTGGCCAGTGCCCGCCGTCCGACGCTTGCCGAGGTCTCGCTCGTCATGGTCGGCATCGTCCTCGTCACCGGCAAGTCCTTCACCGTCCAGAGCTCGCTCTGGCTCGTCCCGCTCGTCGCATGGAGCCTCGTCCAGTGGCGCGACCATCTCGTCTGGGCGGGGGCCGAGGCGCTCAACTTCGTCGCCGTATGGCTGGCCATCGCCGCGACGAAGGTGCCCGACCGGGGCCTGCCCAACGGCTGGTATGCCTTCTTCTCGATGCTGCGGGTCATCGCCGTCCTGTGGCTCGTCGCCATGGTGTGGCTGCGTGCCCGCGAGCGGTGGGGTGGGTCGGCGCCGGAGCCCGACGACCTGGCCGGGCCGATGAGGGACGCGGAGGACCGCGTCATCGTGCGCTTCACCTGACGCGATTTCGGGGTATGCCGCTGAGCCCGGTAGTCTTGCCGGGTTCGCCGTGTGCCCTTCCGCCCCGGGTTGCAGCCCTGGGTGGCTTGTGGAGAGAGCCGATGGAGTGTCGGCCCGATCTGCGAAGGTGGGTCACGGCGGGACGTGTTGCAACCCTCCTGTCACGGGAGAGACCCGTGACCGCCGAGACCAAAGGAGGTGGGTAGAAGCATGCGTCAGTACGAACTCATGGTCATCCTCGACCCGGAGACCGAGGAGCGCACCGTCTCCACGACGATGGACAAGTTCCTCAACGTCGTGAAGAAGGACGGTGGCACCGTCGACAACGTCGACATCTGGGGTCGTCGTCGGCTCGCCTACGACATCCAGAAGAAGTCCGAGGGCATCTACGCCGTCGTCAACTTCACCGCCGAGCCGGCCACGGCTCAGGAGCTCGACCGCCAGCTGAACCTCAGCGAGTCGATCATGCGGACCAAGCTGCTCCGACCCGGCGCCTGACCGCTCACGATCACCTGGTCACCGGGCTCGACTCACCAGACACCGATCACTCAACGAAGGACTGAACGGAGCCACGCATGGCAGGCGACACCGTCATCACGATCATCGGCAACCTGACCGCCGACCCCGAGCTGCGCTTCACGCCGTCCGGGGCCGCGGTCGCGAACTTCACCGTGGCGTCCACGCCGCGGATGTTCGACCGCCAGACCAATGAGTGGAAGGACGGCGAGACGCTCTTCATGCGCTGCTCCGTCTGGCGTGACGCGGCGGAGAACGTCGCCGAGTCGCTCCAGCGCGGCACGAGGGTCATCGTCGCCGGCCGTCTGAAGTCTCGTTCCTACGAGACGAAGGAAGGCGAGAAGCGGACCGTCGTCGAGCTCGACGTCGACGAGATCGGCCCGTCCCTGCGCAACGCCACGGCGAAGGTCAACAAGACCCAGCGTGGCGGTGGTGGCGGCTTCGGCGGCCAGCAGGGCGGCGGCTGGAGCGGTGGCCAGCAGGGCGGCGACGACCCGTGGGCGACCGGTCCCGGTGGGGCCCAGGCCCCCGCCCAGGGTGGCCAGCAGGGTGGCGGCTGGGGACAGCCGGCCGCGGCGCCGCAGGGTGGCCCGGCCGGTCAGGGTGGCCAACAGGGTGGCCAGCAGGGTGGCTGGGGGCAGGGTGCCCCGAGCTACGACGAGCCGCCGTTCTGACCATCCCGGCCCGAGCGGTCGCGAGCATCCGCCGCTGAGCCAGCTCAGCGGCATACGAAACACAGAGACATCCCATCCCGGGGCAGGAACCCCGGGCTTTCCAGAAGGAGAGCACCACGATGGCCAAGCCCGTTGTGCGCAAGCCCAAGAAGAAGGCCAACCCGCTGAAGGCGGCGAAGGTCGAGAACATCGACTACAAGGACACCGCGCTGCTGCGCAAGTTCATCTCCGACCGTGGCAAGATCCGCGCTCGCCGGGTGACCGGTGTGTCCGTCCAGGAGCAGCGTCTCATCGCCACGGCCGTGAAGAACGCCCGTGAGATGGCGCTGCTTCCCTACTCGAGCTCGGCTCGCTGAGCCCGCTCGCTCGAGACAAGGAGAAGCCCAACATGAAGTTGATTCTGACGCACGAGGTCACCGGCCTCGGTGCAGCCGGTGACATCGTCGAGGTGAAGGACGGCTACGGCCGCAACTACCTGCTCCCGCGCGGACTCGCGACGCCGTGGACCAAGGGCGGCCAGAAGCAGGTCGACGCCCTGATGAAGGGCCGCGAGGTCCGCGCGATCCAGGACGTCGAGCAGGCCAAGGCGGTCAAGGGCCGCCTCGAGGCGACGTCGGTGACGGTGACCGCGAAGGCCGGGCAGTCCGGTCGTCTCTTCGGCGCGGTGAGCAACGGCGACATCGCCGAGGCCGTCAAGGCTGCCGGAGGCCCCGAGCTCGACAAGCGCAAGATCGAGGTCAAGCAGGCGGTCAAGTCGGTCGGCTCCTACGAGGCGACGGTGCGGCTCCACGCCGACGTGGCAGCCACGTTGAAGTTCGAGGTCGTCCCCGCCTGAGACATTCTCCCGCCGGCGTTGTCAGCCGGCAGCTGCTCGCCTCAGGGCCCGGTTCCGTCTGGAACCGGGCCCTGCCGCGTCGGGTCCGCGGAGGTCATAGGGTGGCGAGCGATGGCACTCGACATTCGTGACGTGGGGCACGCCTTCGGGGAGCGGCAGGCCCTGGCGGGCGTGACCTGCTCCATCCAGCCTGGCCGCCTCACCGGCTTGCTCGGCCCCAACGGCGCCGGCAAGACGACCCTGATGCGCGTCCTGCTCGGAGTACTCGCCCCCGACCGGGGTGAGGTCAGCCTGGATGGGCAGCGGGTCGCGGACCTGCGCGACCGCCGGACGTGGGGCTACATGCCGCAGGAGCGCGGCCTCTATCCGGCGATGCCCGCAGGGGAGCAGGTCGTCCATTTCGCGTGTCTGCACGGCCTGACCAGACCGGACGCGACGGCGCGGGCTCGTGCCCTCCTCGAGGAGCTCGGGCTGGGCGACCGTTGGGGCGACCGCACCGACAAACTGTCCGGGGGGATGCAGCAACGGCTCCAGCTGGCGACCGCCCTCGTCCACGAGCCTGAGGTCATCGTGCTCGACGAGCCCTTCGCCGGCCTCGACCCCGTCGCCGTCGCGAGCCTGTCCGACACCCTGCGCGAGCGGGTCCACGGTGGGCGGATCGTCCTTTTCTCCAGCCACCAGCTCGACCTCGTCCAGGACCTCTGCGAGGACATCGTCATGATCGACCACGGCCGAGTCGTCCTCGAGGGGGGTGTGGCTGCCCTGCGCGCCTCGTCGGGGGACCGGCAGCTTCGGCTGCACCTCGCCTCGCGCGACCGCGAGTGGCTGCGTGCGTGGGACGGCGTGTCCGTCGTGTCCGATGCGGCCGATGACCTGCGCCTGGTCATCCCACCCGGGGTCGACCCGTTGGCGGTCCTCGACGCCGCCCGGGCCGTGGGGCCGGTGGTCGACTTCGGACTGGACCTGCCGACGCTGTCACAGCTGTTCCTCACCGCGGCGGAACGACGCGGAGTGGGCGCGGCGGAACGACGCGGAGTGGGCGCGG
>NZ_JAJJPG010000139.1:0-1905 GCF_032907665.1 Intrasporangium sp. | reverse complement strand
CGCGGCGGAACGACGCGGAGTGGGCGCGGCGGAACGACGCGGAGTGGGCGCGGTGGAACGACGCGGAGTGGGCGCGGGGCAGCGCTCCGGCGATGAGCGATGCGGAGGAAGGCCATGAGCTGGTGGCACGGCACGTGGCTGGTCGCCAGGCGCAGCCTCGTGGAGAACCTCCAGTCCCGCACCTTCAAGGTCGTCACCGGTCTGCTGCTGCTCCTGTCGATCGGCGGTGTCGTCATCCCGCAGATCATCGGCGAGTCAGAGACGTCGTACACGCTCGCGACCGTCGGCGAGGCCCCCGCGACGCTGCGTGCGGCGCTCGAGGCCGCGTCGGAGGGCGGCGACTTCACCGTCGCCTTCGAGACGCGCGACAGCGCAGAGGCGGTGCGTCTCGCCGTGCGCGACGAGGAAGCCACCGCCGGTCTCGCCGATGGAACCCTCTACACGCCGAGCGAGGCGGCGGGGCCGTTCCCGGTCTTCGTCGCGCAGGCGGTCGTCGCGGTCGAGACGGCCGAGCGCCTCGCCGCCGCTGGTCTCTCCCCCGAGCAGATCGCGTCCGTGCAGTCGGTCGCGCCACCCCGGCAGGAGTCGGTGGGCCGGGTCGACAGCGAGGGGCGCGCCGGGGTCGGCTTCGGAGTCGGCATCGTCCTCTATCTCGCGATCACCTTCGCCGGTAGCGCCATCGCGACGACCGTGGCGATGGAGAAGGCATCACGGATCTCCGAGGTGCTGCTTGCGGTCCTGCGACCGACGCAGATCCTCGTGGGCACCGTCCTGGCCGTGGGGCTGGTGACCCTCACCCAGCTGCTCATCCTCGCGGCGCCACTGGCGGTGGCGGTCCGGGTCACCGACCTGGGCCTGCCAAAGGTCGCGAGCGGTGACCTCGCCCTGGCTGTCGTGTGGTTCGTCCTCGGCTTCGCTCTGTATGCGTTCCTCTTCGCGGCCACGGCCGCGCTCGTCGACAAGATCACCGAGGCCAACTCGGCGATCCTGCCGGTGACCCTGACCCTGGTGGTCGTCTACATGCTCTCGATCACGATCGTCATGGGCGACCCACGCGGTGTCTGGACGACGGTCCTGTCGATCTTCCCGCTGAGCGCTCCAGTGGCGATGCCGATCCGCTGGGCCGGCGGGGAGGTCCCGATCTATCAGCTCCTGCTGGCGATGGGCCTGACCGTCGCGACGGCCGTGCTCCTCGTCGCCGTCTCGGCGGCGATCTACCGGCGTGCCCTGCTCATCACGGGGCACCGGGTCACGCTTCGAGAGGTGCTGCGCGCCGGTCGGTCGTGACGGCCACGCCTCGTGGCGTCCCGCTATGCTCACGCGACGTGACACGCCTGGAGACTGCGCGACTCGTCCTTCGCGAGTTCACGCACGATGACGCGCAGTTCGTTCTCGAGCTGCACCAGCACCCGGACCTCGTCCGGTTCATCGCCACGGCTGCCCTCCAGGACCTCGCCGGCGCGCACGAGGTCATCGACCTCTTCCTGGCCGTCGAGGGGCCGGACCGGGGATGGTGGTGCGCCTGCCTCCGCGACGGGACGCCGGTGGGCGCGGTGCTCCTCAAGGACATCCGTGCCTCCCAGGGCCGTGAGGTCCACGACGTCGAGGTCGGCTGGCGCCAGCACGTCGATCACTGCGGCCGGGGATACATGACCGAGGCTGCCCGTGCCGTTGTCGACCTCGGCTTCCAGACCGGGCTGGATCGGATCGTCGCTGTCGTCGACCCCGAGAACCATCCGTCGCGCCGCATCTGCGAGCGTCTCGGGATGCGGTATGAGGGGCGCACCACCGACTACTACGACGACGAGCTCGACCTCTACGTCATCCGCCGACCGGGTGTGGCCTGACCTGGTCGGGAGCGGGCCTGCCGACACGGATCGGGCCGGGGTGCGATACGTGGTGGGT
>NZ_JAJJPG010000138.1:2295-8809 GCF_032907665.1 Intrasporangium sp. | reverse complement strand
CAGCCGCGGCACCGCAGGTGGCAGCCGCCCTGCCCGCACCGCAGCCCGGTGCCGAGGTCTACCCGCGCCCCTCGGACGGCAGCTACGACATCACGGGAGGGGGCTTCGGCCACGGAATCGGCATGTCGCAGTATGGCGCCCACGGCGCTGCCCTCGAAGGCCTGACCTACGGACAGATCCTCGACTTCTACTACCCGGGGACCCAACGGGTCCAGGAGGCGCTCGCCTCTCTGCGCGTCGGCATCACGGTCGACAACGACGGCGTCCTCACCGTGCCGGCCCGCTCCGGTCTCACCGTGAGGATCGGCAGCACCTCGACGACGCTGCCCACCACGCCGACCCAGTGGCGGGTCCGGGCCACGGGAGCGACGACCAACACGTGCTCCCTCGACTCCTGGAACGGATCCTCGTGGTCGGTCTACCGGAGCGGAGCCATCTGCCCGGTCCGCTTCTCGACATCCGTCGGCACGGTCGACGTCCTCCTGCCCGGCGAGCGACGGGTCTATCGCGGCTCGGTCCTCGCCATCTGGCGCTCCTCGAGCACCGTGGGCACCGCCAACGATGTGACCATGCAGTCCTACCTGCGCAGCGTCGTCCCCGCAGAGATGCCCTCGTCGTGGGCAACTGCGGCCCTGCGGGCCCAGTCCGTGGCGGCGCGGACGTATGCCTCCCGTCGCACGGGCAGCACGTCGTGGTACGACACCTGTGACACGGTGGCCTGTCAGGTGTACAAGGGCCTCGGCCGGCGCAATGCCGACGGCACGGTGACGTACTACGAGACCGCGAACACCGACGCTGCCGTCACCGCGACCGACAAGGTCGTGCTCTCGTTCCGCTTCAGCGACGGCGTCACGCGGCTCGCGACAACGATGTTCTCCTCGTCCAACGGGGGGTACGCCGCACCGGCGTCACCGGACCACCCCTACCTGCGCGCCCACTCCGACCCCTACGACGACGTGTCGATCAACCAGCGCCACGACTGGACCGGGCAGTTGCCGGTCAGCGCTCTCGAGTCCTACTTCGGAATCCACGAGGTGCAGCGGGTCCAGATCCTCTCCCGCGATGGCTACGGTTCGTGGGGTGGGCGGGTCCTCACGGTCCGGGTGGAGGGCGTGACCTCGGGAGGCAGCTACACCTACGTCGACAGGACAGGCAACGACCTGAGGTCCGCCCGACCCTGGCCGACCTACAGCACCGGGCTCTCGTCGAACTACTTCACCATCGCACCGACCGTGACGGTCACCCGACTCGCCGGCCCGGACCGCTACGCGACCGCCGCCGCTGTGGCAGCCGCGCGCTACGCGCCGGGTGTCGACGTCGTCTACGTGGCCTCGGGCCTCCTGTTCCCCGATGCCCTGGCCGGGGCCGCACGAGCGGCCTTCAACCGGGGTCCCCTGCTCCTCACGCGACCGACGTCGTTGCCCACGGCGACCCGCGACGCCATGGTCCGGCTCCAGCCCGGCCGCGTCGTCGTGCTCGGCGGAGTCAACAGCGTGGCCGAACCGGTCGCCGAGGCCCTGGCCTCCCTCACGACGAGCGGCACGATGGAGCGGGTCGCCGGGAGCGATCGCTACGCCACCGCCGCGCGGCTCGCGGACTACTACGCCAGCGGGCCCGCGGTCGCCTACGTCGCCTCGGGCGAGACGTTCCCCGACGCGCTCTCCGGTGCGGCGATCGCGGGGAGGGACCGCGTGCCGCTGCTGCTCACCCGCGCGTCGAGCCTGCCGACAGCGACGGCCGACGCCCTGCGCCGGCTCGCACCGAGCCGCATCGTCGTCCTCGGTGGCCCCGCCGCCGTCTCGGATCCGGTCGTGGACCAGTTGCGCCCCCTCGCCACGACGGGCACGGTGACTCGACTCGCCGGGGCGGACCGCTATGCGACGACGGCCCGGGTCGCCGCGGAGTACGCTGCCGCAGCGACGGTCTACGTCGCGTCCGGCGAGACGTTCCCGGACGCGCTCTCCGGGGCTGCAGCCGCGGGCCGGGACGGCGTCCCGCTCCTCCTGACGCGCTCCGCGTCACTGCCGACCGCGACGAGGGACACCCTGAGTCGGCTCAACCCGACGCGAGCCTTCCTCCTCGGGGGACCGAGCGCGATCACCGAGTCCGTGCGGGTGGCGATCAGCTACGCGATGTCGCGCTGACCGCGCGGGTCAGCGCGGCCTCACCGCGCGGGTCAGCGCGCCCTCACCACCCGCCCCTCGTCCCAGACCGGCACGTCCGACTCGTAGACACGACCGTCGGCCCCGAAGACGAGGAACCGGTCGAAGCTCCGGGCGAACCACCGGTCATGGGTCACGGCGACGACCGTTCCCTCGAAGCGTTCCAGCCCCTCCTCGAGTGCCTCCGCCGAGTGCAGGTCGAGGTTGTCCGTCGGCTCGTCGAGCAGGAGCATCGTCGCCCCCGACAGCTCGAGGAGCAGGATCTGGAACCTCGCCTGCTGGCCCCCGGACAAGGACTCGAAACGCTGCTCCCCCGCGCGGGCGAGCTCGTAGCGGTCGAGCGCCCGCGCCGCCTCCTCGCGAGGCTTGCCGACCCGGTGCTCGTCCCCACGGTGGAGGATCTCGAGGAGCGTGCGTCCCATGAGCGAGGGGTGCTCGTGCGTCTGCGCGAACCACCCCGGCCGCACGCGCGACCCGAGTCGCACGAGACCCGTGTGGGGCACCGGGGCCGGCTGCACGTCGCCGACCGGCTGGTGCTCCCGCTCGGGGTCGGTGCCGCCGCTCGCAAGCAGGCGCAGGAAGTGCGACTTGCCCGAGCCGTTGGACCCGAGGATCGCGACGCGCTCGCCATACCAGACCTCGAGGTCGAAGGGTTTCATCAGCCCGCTGAGCTCGAGCTGCTCCGCGACGAGGGCGCGCTTGGCCGTTCGGCCCCCCGTGAGGCGCATCCGGACGTGCTGGAGCACGGGAATCGCCTCAGGCGGCCCGGCCTCCTCGAACTTCGCGAGCCGCGTCTGGGCCGCCTGGTAGCGCGACGCCATCCCGTCGTTGTAGGTCGCCTTGACCTTGAGCGTCTGCACGAGGGTCTTGAGCTTGGCATGCTCCTCGTCCCAGCGACGGCGCATCTCCTCCAGTTTCGCGTTGCGGTCGGCGCGCGCCTGCGCGTAGGTGGAGAACCGGCCCGGGTGGACCCAGAGACTCGCGCCGGCCGCTCCGGGCTCGAGGGTGGCGATCCGCGACGCGACACGGTCGAGCAGCTCCCGGTCGTGGCTGATGAACAGCACCGTCTTGGGGCTCGCGACGAGGGCCTCCTCGAGCCATCGCTTGGCGGGGACGTCCAGGTAGTTGTCCGGCTCGTCGAGCAGGAGGACCTCCTCGGGCCCACGCAGCAGGGCCTCGAGGACGAGCCGCTTCTGCTCACCGCCCGAGAGCGTCGTGACCTTGCGCCACTGGGCCTTCTCATAGGGGACGCCGAGCGCCGCCATCGTGCACTGGTCCCAGACGGTCTCCTGCTCGTAGCCACCCGCCTCGCCCCACTCGACGAGGGCGTGGGCGTAGGCCATCTGGTCGTCCTCGGAGTCCCGTTCCATCATGAGCAGCTCCGTGCGGTCGATCTCCTCCGCCGCCGCGCGGACCCTCGCGGGTGCCACCGAGACGAGCAGGTCGCGCACCGTCGACTCGTCGCGGACCTTGCCGATGAACTGACGCATGACCCCGAGGCCTCCGGAGCGGGTCACTGCGCCCTCGTGCGGGTCGAGGTCCCCGGCGATGATCCGCGTCAGCGTCGTCTTGCCGGTGCCGTTGGGGCCGATGAGCGCGACCTTGGCGCCCTCGCCCACCCGGACGGAGACGTCGCGAAGAAGCACCCTGCCGTCGGGCAGGGTGTAGCTGACGGAGTTGACGTCGACGTGTCCCACAATCGACAAGAGTGACGTATGCCGCTGGGCCCGGTCATGCGGTTATCGAAACCCGGGTGACCTGGCCGCCTGCCCGGGCGCCGGCCGCGACCGGCTCACCCCCAGGTCCACGCCGACGCACAGGCCGAACCGTGCGCGAGTGGCAGGGGGCGGCGGCTAGGCCCAGGTCCAGCTCTCGACGAGGGTGTCGAGCGCGGCGGCCGCCTGCGCCGCAGCCGACCTCGCCGAGCTGAGGGTGAGCAGGTAGACCCGCCCGTCGCGGTGGAGGCCGTAGGAGCGGGCGACGACGTCCACGCCCTGCTGGCTGAACGAGGTCGTGAAGCCCGTCGCCCGCGCGCCGGCCACGGTGATCTCGGGGGCATCGGTCACGGCGCGACCCTGCTCCCTGAGGTCGTCCCGACCCTTCGCGAGCTCCGCCTCCAGCAGGGTGGCGTCACCGGCAGCGACGTGGATGACGAGGTTGGTGTTGAAGCCGGCCACCTTCTCCGACGACATGAGGACAAGGTCGATCCCCGGGATCGTGCCCACCTCGTCGGTCGCCTCGCCCCAGCCCTCGGGTGGGATGACGGTGTAGGCCCGGCTCTTGCCCTGGACTGCGTCCGCGGCATCGACCGGGGCGGTCGCGGTCGGTGTGGTGCCAGGGCCTCCCGTCGTCGCGCTGCCCGTGGTGCCGTCTGCTGGGTCGCCCGTTCCCCCGGTTGACGTCGCCGCCGAGGACGGTCGGGATGGGGCGGTTCCATCCTCACCCGGGGAGTCCGCGGCGCAGCCGGTGAGCAGGAGGAGGGACGCGACGACGGTGACGCTCCCGGCCAGCCGGGTGGCGGGCGGCAGGGCCCGGGGTCGACGGAGCATGGCGTCGATCAAACCACACGTCCGGGCTCGGTCGCCGGGCCCCGAGGGGTGAGCTCGTCGCGCCTGGATCGGGCGACGTCGGCTCGGACCGCCAGCGCCTCATCGGGTGGGTAGGCGACGCTCTCGAGGCTGAGGCCGTGGGCCGGCATCACGCGGATCTCCGATGCCCGCTCCGCCCTGCGCTGCAGCTCGGCGGGCCAGTCGACGGGCCGCCTGCCCTCCCCCACCGCCACGGCCGCTCCGACGAGGGAGCGGACCATCGAGTGACAGAAGGCGTCCGCCCGGACCCTCGCGGCGATGACGCCGTCCTCGAGTCGCGCCCAGCGGTACTCGAGGAGAGTGCGAATCGTCGTCGCCCCTTCCCGCCGCTTGCAGAACGCCGCGAAGTCCCTGAGACCGAGGAGCCCCTGCGCGGCCTCGTCCATGGCAGCGACGTCGAGGTCCCGTGGCCACCACACCGTGTCGTGGCGACGCAACGGGTCTCGCAGTGCCGTGGTGTCGGCGAGCCGATAGAGGTAGTGACGCTCCAGCGCCGAGAACCGGGCGTCGAATCCATCCGGGGCCCGCGTCACCCGGTGCACGACGATGTCGGTAGGCAGCAGGCCACCGAGCCGACGCTGCAGCGACTGCTCGGGGGTCCGCTCCGAACGCCCGGGCAGGCGCGTGAGCGTCCGCGCGTCGACGTCGACATGGGCGACCTGGCCCCGGGCGTGGACTCCGGCGTCGGTGCGCCCCGCGACGGTGATGCTCACCGGCTCAGGTGTCCGCAGCACTGTGTCCAGGGCCGCGGCGAGCACGCCCTCGACCGTGCGTAGCGACGGCTGCGCTGCCCACCCGGAGAACTCCGTGCCGTCGTAGGCGAGATCGAGTCGCAGCCGCACCATCACCGGAGCGGGTCCTCCAGGGCCGCGAAGACGGCGCGCCCGATCCGGCTGGCCCGGGTGATCCCGGTGTCCACGTCGGGTTGCGCGCTCATCATGAGCGCCATGGCGTAGTTGCGCCCGGCGCCCCGGACGTCGCCGACGCTGTTGATCACCCAGGGGTTGCCGACCAGCATCCAGCCGTTCTTGACGTGGACCGCGACGGACGCGGACCGAACCGTCCCGACCCCCCAGCGTTGCCCGTCGACGACCCGGGCCATGAGGTCCAGCACGGCAGCGTCATCGGCGCGGTGGGTCGCGGGAGTGCCGGACGTGAGTCGCTCCATGAGTCTGACGAGATCGTTCGGCGTCGTCATGGTCAGGCCCCAGTGGCTCGCCGGCTTCGCGGCAGCGGTCGAGGCCAGACCAAGATCTCGGGCGAGGGCACGGACGGCCGAGTGCCCCCCGATCCAGGCGTAGAGTGCGTCGGCCGAGGCGTTGTCGCTCTGCGTGATGGCCAGTCGCGCCTGGTCCCGCTGGCGCGCGGTGAGGGTTGCGCCTGCCGCACGAGCCTTGCGCAGCGCGGCGGAGACGATGAGCACCTTCGAGACGCTGCCGGACCGGGCGGCCACGTCACCGTGGTGGTGCCACCAGGCCCCGGTGCGGCGGTCGAGCACGCTCACACCGACGTCCGACCGGCCACCGATCGCCGCGCGGACTGACCTCGACAGTGCTCTGCGGGCAGCGGTGTCGGTGCGGGATGAGGGCGCTGGCACGACACTGCGCGCGAGTCCGCCCACGCTGTCGAAGGCCTCCCGGGCCGCGGCCGCGACGGGGTCGAGCAGGCTCTCCGCCACCGATCGGGCCGCGAGAGCTGCGAACCCGGCCGGCACCAGCAGCAGCGCACCTCGACGCGACAACGGTTGCACCGGGTCATTGTGCC
>NZ_JAJJPG010000138.1:0-2195 GCF_032907665.1 Intrasporangium sp. | reverse complement strand
GGCACCAGCAGCAGCGCACCTCGACGCGACAACGGTTGCACCGGGTCATTGTGCCGCACGCAGCGCGAAATCCGGCGAGCCGAGTGCGGCTGGTCAACCCCGCAGCTCCCCGGGCCGTCTTCACTGCATGGGCCGAGCACGAGCTCGACCCGAGAACCCGGGCCGGAGAACCGGACCCGAGAAGGGGGACCATCCCATGCGAAACGTCATCCGTCGCACGGCCCTGGGTATCGCGGCCGCAGCCCTCATCATCCCGGCGGCCACGTCCGTCGCGGCCCCCACGGTGCCCGCAGCCGCCAACACGGTGCCCGCAGCCGCCATCACTGCGAGCACCTCGACCACCTCGAGCACCGCGTACTGCGGCATCTCCTGGGGCTCGCTGGCGAAGACGTCGAGCCCGCTCTGGAGCGGTGCGGTTGCGGGCGTGCGCTACGGCCGGCACACGTGCTACGACCGGCTCGTCTTCGACGTCTCCACGGGAGTCGGCAAGCTCGGCTACCGGGTCCGCTACGTCACCTCCGTGACGAGTCCCGGCAGCGGGCTGCCCGTCGCCGTCAGGGGCGGGGCGAAGCTCCAGATCACCGTCAACGCTCCGGCACGGATACGGATCCCGTCGAGCGGCACCGTCACCTTCACCGACTGGCGAACCTTCCGCCAGCTCACGTGGGTCGGCAGCTTCGAGGGTTACACCGACTTTGGGCTCGGAGTCCGTGCTCGCCTGCCGATGCGGACGTTCGTGCTCGACAATGGCGACGGCAGCAAGCGGCTCGTCGTCGACATCGCCCACCGCTGGTGACCAGGGAGGCGAGGCGCCCGACCCCGCCCCGAACAGCATCGAGTGTGCAGGTTCTGCCCGCCGCGGCGAGACCGCTGCGCGGGCAGAAGGTGCACACTCGATGTGATCGGCCGGCGTGACCAGCCAGGGTCAGTCCGAAGATCCGGCCTTCTTGAAGCCGGCCGCCTCGGCGTCCTCGGCCGACTTGAACCAGAACTCGGCCTGGGTCTGCTCGTACCACTGGCCATCAGGCTCGTGGTAGAGACCCGACGACGCGTTGCCCTTGACCGTGTAGCCCTCGGGGGCAGAGCCGTCCTCGTTGGCCGGAGCGGCGCCCTCGGGCAGCTCGATGTCCGGGGTGTCCGCGAGCGAGGCCGCCTCGGTCGCATCGCTGTCCGTGGACTCGACCTCGTCCGACGCCTCGGTCAGGGTCAGGTCCTCGGCCTCCTCGGCCTTCTTGTCCTTCTCAGCGGCCTTGGTCGCAGCGGCAGCCTTCTTGGCCTCGCCCTGCTTGGCCGCACGCTTGGTTGCGGACTCGGCCTCCTTGACCGTCGCCTTCTTCGCCGAGAGCGGCTCGCGGACGAGCTCGACGACGACCATCGGGGCGTTGTCACCCTTGCGCGGGCCGATCTTGGTGATCCGGGTGTAGCCGCCTTGGCGCTGTGCCATGTCCGGCGCGATCTCCGCGAAGAGGCGGTGGACGACGCCCTTGTCACGCACGACGGTGAGGACGCGGCGACGCGCAGAGAGGTCGCCTCGCTTGGCGAAGGTGATGAGGCGCTCGGCGAGCGGGCGCAGGCGCTTGGCCTTGGCCTCCGTGGTCGTGATGCGGTCGTGCTCGAAGAGCGACGTCGCGAGGTTGGCGAGGATCAGCCGCTCGTGAGCGGGACCGCCGCCGACGCGGGGACCCTTGGTGGGGGTGGGCATTGGTTTCTCCTAGAAGGGGTCTGACCAGGCCGCTGTCGACCGTCCGGGTGGACGCCGGCGCAGCTCGGTCAAGCGGTTGGTCAGAGCTGCTCGTCCTCGACGAAGGACTGGTCGTCGTTGTAGTCCTCGTCGCCGTAGCCGTCGACGAGCGCCGACGGGTCGAACCCGGGCGGGCTGTCCTTGAGCGCCAGACCCATGCCGACCAGCTTGGCCTTGACCTCGTCGATCGACTTGGCGCCGAAGTTGCGGATGTCGAGCAGGTCGGCCTCACTGCGAGCCACGAGCTCACCCACGGTGTGGATGCCCTCGCGCTTGAGGCAGTTGTAGGAGCGAACCGTGAGGTCCAGGTCCTCGATCGGCAGCGCGAGGTCGGCGGCGAGGGCGGCGTCGGTGGGCGACGGGCCCATGTCGATGCCTTCGGCCTCGACGTTGAGCTCGCGGGCCAGGCCGAAGAGCTCGACGAGCGTCTTGCCGGCCGACGCCATGGCGTCGC